>JADLAB010000143.1 GCA_020848455.1 Polyangiaceae bacterium | reverse complement strand
CGGGCGCGAGCGTCCAGGGATCTTCCTCACGGAGCACCGAGAAGCCCGCGGCCTCGAGGCGCCGCGCGACCGTGTGGGCCGCGTGCCATGGCGTCGGCGACCGATCGACGAGCTCGAGCAGGGCGCGCGCGCTCGCCGTGGCCGCACGGCGGGTCGCAGGGTCGGTCCAGGCCTCTGGAATCGCGGGCTCTTCGTGGGCAGCGCTCATGACAGACCGACTAGCGCATCTCGGCGCTCGCTCCGAGCGTTGCATAGCTTCCGTAACGTTGTGATACCGTCACGAGCGGAGGCAACATGCGCGCTTCGTTCGGACTTGCGGCAGCGGGGCTCTGGTGTGGGGTGGTGGTGGTCGGCGCCCACGCCGGTTGCGAGTCTGGCTCGGTCCCGAACGGCAAGCCCTACACGGTCGTCCACGTGACCGGCGACGGCGGTGGCTCGGGCTGCTTCGCCGGTCAGGCGGACGGGTTCTGCGTGAGCGATGGCGCGAACCTCGAGGGCTGCGCGTGCGACGACTGCCACGCCGGCGCGCGCTGCACCGGCAAGTGCACCGACGACGACCTGTGCGATCCCGCCGCGGGCGAGGACTGCACCTGCGCCGACTGCTACCTGAAGGCCTCGTTCGGCGACCCGTACTACTTCGACTGCACGCCCGACACCTTCGGCTGCGACGACGACGACGGCGAGCACCTGTGCACCTTCAACGAGCCGTGCGTCTGCCCCGACTGTGCGAGCGACCCGTTCTGCACGAGCCACTGCGACGACAACGGCGCCTGCGCCGAGTTCTTCGAGGGCTGTGGCTGCGCCGACTGCGCGGGCACGAGCGCCTGCGGTGGGAACACGACCACGACGACGACCACGACGACGACCACGACGACGACCACCACGACCACCACCACGACCACCACCACGACCACGAGCGGCGGCGGCGGCGCGGGGGGCGGAGGCGGCGGAGGTGGCGGAGGCGGTGGCTGACGAACTTGACGTGAGTCAAGTGCTCGCGCCAGCTCGGCGCCGGCTGCGGGCGGCATCGCGGGGGGATGGCCGTTGTTTTCGTCCGTGACTGCGGGACCTTGAGTGGCAGTGGGGGCGCGTGTGCACATGTGCCACCGTTCGGCCGCCGTTCGGTCCTTTGGCATTGACGATACGGTAGGTTTTCGATGTGCTCGGTGGCGGGAGCGGAGGCCGCCGCGGCGGCGCACCGGGATGCGAGGCTCAACATGACCAAGGCACGCTTGTGGCGCGGCCGCCGGATGGCGGCGACGGGGCTCCTGGGGATGCTGGCGCTTGCGGCTGGAGCGACCGGTGCCGGCTGCGACTCCGACAAGAGCGCCGAGCAGTGCGTGTCGGCGCGCGAGTACTTCGCCGAGGTGGCGTGGCCGACCGTCATCGGCAAGGTCTGCATCGCCTGCCACAGCAACTCGGGCATCGCGAACACGACCGACTACGTCCTCAAGGGCTCGGCCGAGCCCGACTTCATCGACTACGACATGGCGGTGCTCGAGCGCATCTCGGCGCTCGAGCGCGACGGCACCTCCATCTTGCTGCTCAAGCCGACGCTGCAGGTGGCTCACAAGGGCGGGCGCGTCGTGCAGCTCGACAGCGCGGAGTACGAGGTGCTGTCCACGCTCGTCGACCACTTCGAGAACGGCGAGCAGTGCGAGCCCGTCGTCACGAACCCGTTCGCCCGGGTGGAGCTCGCCGGTCCGGTCGAGACGCTGCGCAAGGCAGCCATCATCCTCGCCGGCCGCCTGCCGACGGCGGACGAGGTGGCGCTCGTGCGCGACGGCGGCATGAACGCGCTCGGCCAGGCCCTCGACGGGCTCATGACCGAGGAGCACTTCTACGATTTCCTGAAGACCACCTACAACGATTACCTCCACACGGACTTCTACCTGTCGCAGGGCGCCTCCGACGTCATCAACGACAGCGTGTACGTCGACCCGTACTGGTTCCAGGCCGCGGACAAGACGCTGCTCGAGAAGTACGGTCTGCAGGACAGCTACGAGCTGCGGCGCTTCACCGACTGGGGCATCGCGCGCGAGCCGCTCGAGCTCATCGCGCACGTGGTGCGCCAGAACCGGCCCTTCACCGAGGTCGTGACGGCCGACTACATGATGGTGACGCCGCTGTCGGCGCGCACCTTCGGCGTGGCGGCGACGGCGGAGTTCCAGAACCCGGACAACCCGCTCGAGTGGGCCGAGGCGCGCCTCACGCTGCCCGACGGCGGCGCGTTCCCGCACGCCGGCATCCTCACGTCGCCGATGTTTCTCAGTCGCCACACGACGACCGACACCAACCGCAACCGTCACCGCGTGCGCGAGGTGCTCTACTTCGCCTTCGGCCTCGACATCCTGAAGGTCGCGCAGCAAGCGGTCGACCCGTCGGCGCTGCTCGGCGCCATCAACCCGACGCGCGACGAGCCGGCGTGCTTCGTGTGCCACAAGGTGATGGACCCGATGGCGGCCGCGTTCATGTCGTGGGGGCCGCGCGGCGACTACGACCCCGCGATGTCCTGGAGCATCGACGGCAGCGAGAAGTGGTATCCGGAGAACTTCGCGCCGGGCTTCAACGACGAGCTCATGCCCGAGAGCGAGCTGTGGCGCGGGACGCAGTGGCTGGCCGAGCGCATCGCCGCCGACGAGCGTTTCCGCATCGGCGCGACGTACATGATCTACGAGGGGCTCACGGGCCGGCGCCCGGTCACGGCGCCGAACGACCTCGGCGACCCCAACTACCAGCAGCTCTTCCGCTCGTTCATGACGCAGGCGGACACGCTGCGGCTCATCGCGAACAACTTCGCCGAGTCGGGCTTCGATCTGCGCGTGCTCGTCAAGGAGCTGGTGCTCAGCCCCTACTTCCGCGCCCGGGACGCGCTGCCGCTCGATCCGGAGCAGGAGGCCTCGCTCGCCGAGGTCGGCATGGGACACCTGCTCACGCCGGAGCAGCTCCACCACAAGATCGCCGCCGTCCTCGGCCTGCCGTGGTCGGAGGGGCCGCAGCGCCCGAACCTCGACTTCTTCCCGCGCGAGCCGGGGCGAGATGGCAACTACCTGCTCTTCTACGGCGGGCAGGACAGCGTGCAGAGCACTCGGCGCACGCGCGAGGCGACGGGCCTGATGGCCGCGGTCGCCGACCGCATGGGCAACGAGATGGCGTGCGCGGCCGTGCCCCAGGACTTCGTGCGCAGCCCCGAGGAGCGCGTGCTGTTCCCGCTCGTCGACGTCGGCGGCACGCCGCAGGACCTCCGGGATCTCGCGCCGTACACGGACAACGATCTGCCCGTCGACGGCGCGATCGCCGCCATCAAGACCGGCATCGCGCGCCTGCACGAGCGCGTGCTCGGCGAGCCCGCCAACGCCGACGAGATCGAGGCCACCTACGCGCTCTTCCTGCAGGTGTGGCGCGACGGCCGCGCGGCGATGGATCCGTCGAGCCCGACCCCGCTCTCGACGGATCTGCCCTATCAGTGCCGCGCGCTCCGCGACTTCTACACCGGCGTCGAGTACCCGGACGACCTCCAGATCCAGAGCGACGAGACGTACGTGCTGCGCGCCTGGATGGCCGTCGTCAGCTACTACCTCGGCGACTACAAGTTCCTCTACGAGTGACGGGAGAATAGCCCATGGATCGCCGCGATTTCCTGAAGCTGTGCTCGGTGGCGGGGCTCGGTGTCGTCGCCACGGGGATGCCGTTCGGTCAGCGCGCTGCCAATGCGGCCGGCCAGCCGCGCTTCTTCGTGAACTTCTTCCTCGACGGGGGCTGCGACTTCACGCTGCTCTGCGACCCCAAGGGCTGGGACACGGCGCCCCCCAACCCGACGGGCGTGAACCACACCTACGGGCCCGACGACATCCTGAGCGCCGGCAACATCCCCTACGCCCCGAGCGTCGAGAACACGGCGTTCTTCTCGCAGCTCTACCCGAACCTCGTCGTCGTCAACGGCATCAACGGCAAGACGAACGCCCACGACATCGGGCAGCGCGCGGCCGCGGCCGGCGACATGAAGGAGGGCTTCCCGGCCCTCGCCGCCGTGATCGCCGGGGTGAACGCCGCGGCGAAGCCGATGTCCTTCGTGGGCAACGGCGGCTACATGGAGACCGCGGGGCTCGTCGGCGCGGCGAGCTTCGGCAACCTCGGTGTGCTCCTCGAGGTCATTTACCCGAACGTCATCGACGTCAACGACCTGCCCAACAGCCGCGCCTACCACCTGCCGTCGACCTTCGACCTCGTGCGCGACGCGCGCAAGGCGCGGCTCGAGCGCGTGATGGCGGCGCAGCGCCTGCCGCGCATTCGCCAGGCGCAGAACCTGCTCTACACGGCGCGGACGCAGACCGACACCCTGAGCGAGATCCTCCAGTACCTGCCCGATCCGCTGAGCAACGTCGACCTCGAGCGGCAGGCGCAGGTCGCGCTCGCCGCCTACAAGGCCGGACTCAGCGTGTCGTGCACCATGGGACGCGGCGGCTTCGACACCCACGGCAACCACGACAACGTGCACATCCCGAACCTCGCCTCGGCGATGACCGGCCTGTCGTACCTGTTCCAGCGCGCCGAGGAGCTCGGGATCCGCGACGAGCTCGTCGTGCTCGTGAGCTCCGACTTCGGCCGCACCCCCGACTACAACAGCGGCAACGGCAAGGACCACTGGAGCGTGACGTCCGCGATGATCTGGGGCGTCGACTTCCAGGGCAACCGCGTCGTCGGCGCGACCGACGCGGAGCTCAACTACCGCACGGTGAACGAGACCTCGATGGCGGTCGTCGACGACGGCTCCGGAGTGGACATCCAGCACGCCGACATCCACAAGGAGCTGCGGGCGTACTTCGGCGTCGCCGAGAGCCCGCTCCTCGCTCCGTTCCACCTGCAGACCCCCCACAACCTGCGGATCCTCACCTGAGCCGATGTGACGACGGTCAATTGGTTGTGCCGCTGCGGTAGACAGGCGGCATGATCTGTGTCAAATAGACTCTGCAGTCGTGGCCGTGAATCGGCCCGCTGCAGACGGCGCGAAGCGGCCTGGGGAAGGCCATCGAGCTCGAAGCCCCGACGGCGGGCCGGGCACGAGGATGGATCGGCGGGCGCCACTCGATGCGAGTGGCGCCCTTTTTTTTCCTCGTAGCGTCGGCACGCCGGCCGGGGCGCGGATCGCGCCTCAGCGTCGCCGAGCGGCGCTGCCGCATGGAATAGACCGGCCGGCTCGCGGGTTCCGAGGCCGTCCGGGGGCTCGACGGCGCCTTCGTGCGCCATCCAACGCCATGAAAATGCTTGCAAAAGCGGGTTTGCTTCGACCATAACGCGCCGGCGCGCCGCGCAGTGCGCGGCGGGGCGGAGCAGGCGGCGGCGAGCGCCGGATGCGGCGGTGCCCCTCGGCGCGCGGCCGCCGTGGCGGCTGACGAGAGGATGGGCCGGGTGACAGCGCGATGATCGACGTGAGCGAGCTCAGCAAGTTCTTCGGCGAGCGGCGGGCGGTCGGGCCCATGTCGCTCCACATCGAAAGCGGCGAGATCGTGGGCCTGCTCGGGCTCAACGGCGCGGGCAAGACGACGACGCTCCGGATGCTGTCGAGCGATCTCTTGCCGACGAGCGGCACGATCCGCATCGACGGGGTCGATCTCGTGGAGGATCCGGACCGGGTGCGCCCCAAGATCGGCTACCTCCCCGACCGGCCGCCGCTCTACGACGAGATGCGCGTCGAGGAGTACCTCGGCTTCACGGCGCGCCTGCGCGGCATGCCCTCCGACGGCAAGACCGCCCGGCGCGTGCGCGAGGTGATGGACCAGACCGCCGTCGGCGAGGTGCGGCGGCAGTTCGTGGGCACGCTGTCGCACGGCTACCGGCAGCGCCTCGGCATCGCGCAGGCGATCGTGCACCGGCCGAGCCTGCTCCTGCTCGACGAGCCGATCAGCGGGCTCGATCCGGTCCAGATCGTCGAGATGCGCGAGCTCATCCGCTCGCTCCACGGCGACCACACCATCGTGCTGTCGAGCCACATCCTGCCCGAGGTGAGCGAGACGTGTGACCGCATCCTCGTGATGGTGGCGGGCCAGGTGCGCGACGCCGGCTGGGACCAGATCCGCGGCACGCTCGCGCTCACGCTGCGTGGAGACCCCGCGGTGGCCGAGCGCGCGGCGGCGGCCACGGCCGGCGTCACGCGCGTCGAGGCGATCGGCAACCTCGCGGCGGCGCGCGCGCCCCACGGTTCGGCGCAGGACGACACGGGCGTCTTCACGCTGCGCGTCGCCTCCGATCGCGACGTGCGGGAGGCCCTGTGTGCCGCGCTCGTGCACGCGGACGTGGGCGTGCTCGAGCTGTCGCGCGCCGAGCGGCAGCTCGAGGATCTGTTCCTGTCGCTCGCGGGCCTCGGCAAGGGCGCACCCGCGGGCGTGAAGGAGGTGGCGGCATGAGCGGCGTTCTGCTGGTCGCGCGGCGCGAGCTCTGGGGGTACCTGCGCTCACCCGTGGGCTACCTGCTCGCAGCCCTGACCCTGCTCGTCGACGGCCTGTTGTTCGTCGCCTACGCGGTCGGCGAGGCCGGCGCGAAGCGCTACTCGGCCTTCGTGCTGCAGCAGTTCTTCTACGGCCTGTCGGGCGTGACGATGTTCTGCTGCACGCTGCTCGCGATGCGCCTCATCGCGCACGAGGAAGAGCACGCGACGCTCGTCTTGCTCAAGACCTCCCCGCTCAAGGACCGGCAGATCGTGCTCGGCAAGTACCTGAGCGTGATGGTGGCCGTCCTCGCGATCACCTTGCTCACGCTCTACATGCCGGCGCTCATCTTCGTGCGCGGCCGCGTGTCGGTGGGGCACATCGCCATCGGCTACCTCGGCATCGCCCTGCTCGCCTCGGCGGTGACGGCCATCGGCATCTTCGCCTCGAGCCTCGCCCGGACGCAGCTCGTCGCCGTCATCCTCGCGGCCGTCATGGTCGCTGCCATGCTGCTCTTGTGGTGGGTGGCGCGCGTGTCGGATCCACCGGTGAAGGACTTCGTCAACGGGCTCGCGCTCCACCACAAGCGCCAGTTCGACTTCATGGACGGCGTGCTCAGGCTCGAGAACGTCGCCTACTACCTGTCGGTGACCGTGTTCTTCCTCCTCGCGGCGCAGAAGACCCTGGAGGCACGCCGATGGCGCTGAAGACCCGTTCCGCTCCGGGCGCGGCGCCGCGCGGCGCGCCCCACACGAGCCCCTACGCGGCGGCCCTGTCCGTCGTGGGCTGGCTGCTCCTGCTCCTCGGCGAGCGCATCGCCGGCATGCCGGTGCTCACGGCGCTCGGCGCCGCGGCCATGCTCGCCGCGGTCGGGTGGCGCGTGGCACTCTGGGTCCTCGCGACGGGCGATCGCAAGCGGCCGAGCCTCGCCCTCTTCGTGCTCGCGGTCGTCGGCGCCGTCGCGTTCGCGCTCTGTCTCGCCGCGACGGCCGCCGGGCGCCAGCTGCTCGGCATCGGCGCGGCCAAGGCCGGCGCGCAGGACGTCTTCGGCGACATCGTCGGCGTCGGCTGGCTCGTGCTCATGCTGATGTCGCTCCTGCCGACCCTGCTCGCCGAGGTCGCGCTCGCCGGGCAGCACCGCGCGGCGCGGGTGGAGCCCCGGCGCGTGATGGCGGCCGTCTCGGCGGGGATCGCGCTCGCGCTCGCGGCCTCCTACGGCGCGCTCTTCACCTTCGCGGCGGGGCGCGCGGACGTGAAGGTCGACTTCTCGTACTTCCGCACCGCCAAGCCGGGCGAGTCCACGCGCAAGATCGTGGCGACGCTCGAGGATCCGCTCAAGGTGACGGCCTTCTTCCCCGACCTCAACGAGGTCGGTGCCGAGGTGCAGAAGTACCTGCGGGACCTCGCGGGCGGCAGCGACATGATCGACGTGCGGGTCGTCGACGCGGACCTCTACCCCGAGGAGGCGAAGGCTGCGAACGTCACGCCCCGGACCGGCAAGGGCACGGTGGTCGTCGCGTACGCCGACCAGAAGCAGACCTTCGACCTCGACGTGGAGCTCAAGAAAGCCCAGCCGAAGCTGAAGACCCTCGACGGAGAGTTCCAGAAGGCGCTGCTCGCGGTCGTGCGGCCGAAGCGCACGGCGTACCTGACGGTGGGCCACGACGAGCTCAACACCGTGAAGGAGAGCGCCGAGGGTCGCGGCGGCAGCGCCTTGAAGAAGGTCCTCGAGTGGCAGGGCTACCTCGTCAAGGATCTGGGCATGGCGCAGGGGCTCGGTCGCGAGATCCCCGACGACGCCACCGTCGTGTTCGTCATCGGGCCGCAGAAGCCCTTCCTGCCGGAGGAGCTCGAGGCGCTCGAGGCGTACGCCGGCCGGGGCGGGCGCCTCTTTCTGGCGCTCGATCCCGAGGGCGGCGTCGATCAGGCGCCGCTCGCGCGCCTCGCGGGCCTCGCGTGGCAGAAGGGCACGCTCTGCAACGACAAGTACTTCCGCCCGCTCCGCCGCAACGACGCCGACCGGGCCTCGATCGGCACCGACCGATTCTCGTCGCACCCCTCGGTGTCGACGGTGAGCCAGGCGGGCAAGCAGGGCGCGGTCTTCTTCTACGGCGCGGCCGGGCTCGACAAGCTCGACGCGAAGGACGAGGCCTACAAGATCGACTTCACGGTCAAGGCCATGACCGGCACCTGGCTCGATCTCGACGGCAACTTCAAGCTCGACAAGGACGCGGAGAAGCAGTCGACCTACAACCTCGTCGCGGCGGTGACGCGGGCCGTGACGCTGCCCGAGGGCGCGCCCGCGGGCGCCACGGACGAGATGCGGGCCGTCGTCGTCGGGGACGCCGAGGCCTTCGCGGACGCCTGGATCGTCGGCATGGGACAGCAGGGGCAAGTGGGGCTCACGGCGAACGGTGCCCTGTTCGGTGACTCGGTGCGCTGGCTCGGCGGCGAGGAGAGCTTCATCGGCGCGGTCGAGACGACCGAGGACGTGCCGATCGAGCACACCAAGGGCTCGGACCAGCTGTGGTTCTACCTCTGCATCGTGGCCGTGCCCGGTCTCGTGGGCGGCCTCGGCTTTTTGCTCGCACGTCGCGCCCGGCGCGAGGGGGCGCCCGGGGCGGGGCGTGGCGCCGAGCGCACGCGCGACGCCGAGGCGCCTGCGCCGCGCGGCGCGGTCGCCGAGGCCGACGAGCCCGAGGGCGAGCCTGCCGCCGAGGCCGACGAGCCCGAGGCCGAGCCAGGCCTGGAGGGCCACGCCGCGAGCGACGAGCGTGACGCGAGCGCGGCCCCGGACGACGCGGGCAGCGTGGACGAGCCCGACGAGCCCGAGCCCGAGCCCGAGAAACCGAAGCCGGCGCCCGAGGGCGGCAAGCGCCGCGGCGGCAAGAGCCAGGGGAGGCGCAAGTGAGAGAGCTACGTCGACTGTGGCTGCACGGCCTCCTGTTCGTGCTCGCGGCGGTGCTCGCGTTCATGAAGGCGCGGCCCGAGGCGGCCGGCGCGCGCGTCAAGGGACCGACCGACGTCGAGCTCTGGGCCGGCAAGCCGAGCGCGGTGCGCCGCGTGGAGCTCGAGACCAAGAAAAAGCGCGTGACCCTCGAGTCGCAGGTGGACGCGGCGGGGCAGTGGTACCGCGGCAGCGAGAAGGCGCTCGAGGCCGCGGCGACGCCGGACGCCGGCGCACCCGATGCGGGCGCGGCGCCGCGGCCCGAGGTCGTCTTCGTGTCGGTGGGCGTCGCGCAGAAGCTCAGCGAGAAGCTCGCGCCGCTCGTCGCGCGGCACGAGATCCGCGACCTCGACGAGGAGCGGCTCGCCGTGTTCGGCTTCGACAAGCCCTTCGGCACGCTGCGCGTGCAGGTGAGCGAGACGAGCTACGAGCTCGACGTGGGCGGCACGACGCCGGGCGGTGGCGACCGCTACGTGCGCAACACGGCCGACGGCCGCGTCTACACCATCGACGGCAGCGTGGTGCGCGACCTCGACGCCGGCGCCTCGCGCCTGAAGCAGCAGGATCTGAACGAGCTCAAGCTCTCGGACCCGACGCTCGACGGCGTGCGCGTCAAGGCCGACGGGCAGACGCGCGAGATCGTGCGCGGCGGGCCGGAGGGACGGCGCTTCTGGGCCGCCAAGGACAAGCCCGACGACAAGGACGAGAAGATCGGCAACTGGCTCGACAAGCTCGACAAGCTGCGGCCGCTCGCGTTCGTGGAGGACAAGGGCGAGGCCGAGCTCGTCGTGCGGGTCGAGTACCTGCGCCGCGGCGAGGTGGCCGGCTTCACCGAGCTCTACCGGCGCGGCGACGAGTACCTCGTGACGAGCGCGCTGCTGCGCCTGCCGGGCACGCTCGCCAAGGCGAGCGCCGAGCAGGTCGCGCAGGACGTCGCCTCGCTCATGCAGTGAGGGGAGGCGGGGCGCTTGCGCCCGGCGCGCTGCCGGGCGACGCCTCCGCACCGCCATGTTCGCGCGCGCCAGGGCCGTCTATCTCGCCACGCGCAAGAAGCACGACCAGCTGTTCAACCGCTACGTGATGCGCCCGATCGCGGCGCTCGTCGTCGTGGGCCTGGCGCGCACGCCCGCGACGCCGAACCAGATCACGATCCTCAACCTCGCCATCTTCGTCGGCGCGGCGGTCCTGTTCGTGGCGCTCCCGGGCTTCGCCGGGGGGCTCGTCGCGGTGGGTGTGCTCGAGCTGTCGTACCTGTTCGACTGCGCCGACGGGATGCTTGCCCGCCACAAGCAGCTCGCCAGCAAGCAGGGGCACCTGTTCGATTTCTTCACCGACGAGATCAAGGCGGTGCTGCTGGCCGGCGCGCTCGGCCTGCGCGCATGGCGCGCGGGCGGCTACGGGCTCGACCTCGCCGAGTGGCCCGCCGGCGCGCCCGGCTTCCTCGTCGGGGCCGTCGCAGCGGTCGCGATCATCGCGAGCGCCACCTCGCTCACGAACTTCCTGCGGCACCCGGAGATCGCGGGGCGCGAGACGCCGGTCGAGGCCCACTACGAGACCGTGGCCCGCGAGCGGGCCCGCACGCTCCCCGCGCTCGCGGTCGAGGGCGTCACGACCTTCCTCAAGTTCCTGAACCACTACCCGAGCCACATCTGGCTCTGGGCTGCGGTCGGGCGGCTCGACCTCTTCTTCTGGCTCTACGCCGCCATCAATCTCCTGTACCTCGGCCGCGGCTGGCTCGGCCTGCTCTGGCGCTTCGGCCGAAGGTAGCGACGTCGCGACTTTGTTGGCCGCGGACCGTCCTCGTGGGAGAAGTCGGCCCGTCGCCGGGTCTCCACCATGCTGCGCCCGACCTCGCGCTCCGTTGGCTTCGGCCTCTTGCTCGCCCTTTCCGGGCCAGCGGCGGGGACGTGTGGCTGCAAGCGCGCCGGCCCCGACGCCTCCGACGCGCCCACGCTCGCCGCGAGCGAGCCCGCTTCGAGCCCGACGGGCTCCGCGGCGGAGGGCGCCGCGTCCGGCGAGCCGTCCGCATCGGGCTCGACCCTGCCGGAGATCCCGGTCGTCGCGGGCCACCGCCTGGTCGATCTCGACGGGGCCTTGCACGCCCCGCCGCCCCTGCCGCCCGGGCGCGTGCGCCTCGCCGCGCTCGGGTGGGTCACGCCGGTGCAGAAGAAGCCGGATCCGGGCGCGAGCCGCCTCGGTACCCTGCGCGCCGGCGCGGTCGTCGCCGCGTCGCCCGAGGTCGCGGGCACGACCGGCTGCCCGGGGGGTTGGCACGCCGTCGAGCCGGCGGGCTACGTGTGCGTGGGCGAGGGGAGCGCCACCCTCGCGGTCGACCACCCGGTGGTGAGCGCCACACGGCCGCCCGATTTCACGCGGCGCCTGCCGTACATGTACGGGATCGTGACGCGCGGCGGCCCCTTGTACGCGCGCGTCCCCAGCCAGGCCGACCTCGGCGAGCACGAGCCGAACCTCGACAAGCACCTGCAGAAGTGGCGCGACGATGCCGTGAGCGGCGCGCGCTACGGCCTCGACGTGTGGCTGCGCTGGACCGAGGGCACCCCGCCCGATGCGCTCGCGGCGCTCAGAGAGGGCACGACGGACGAGGCGCCGTTCTTCCTGCGGGACGGCGGCGTCGGACCGAACGTGTCCGGCCTCGTGAAGAGCCCGAGCGCCGTGAAGGTGGACGAGGCCAAGCGCCGCACGGGGCGCTCGTTCATCCATTCGTTCCTCTCCGAGGGGCGGCGCTACAACGTCACGCCCGATCTGCTCGTCGCACCCGCCGACCGCTTCCGGCCCATCCGCGGCTCGGAGTTCCACGGCTGGCGCGTCGCCGCCGACGGGGCGACGGCCGAGCCCGAGGCGGTGCGCTTCCCGTTCGCGCTCGTGCGGCGCGAGGGGGCGCGCAAGTGGCGCTGGGACGGCAAGAAGATGGTGGACGACGGTCCGCTCGCGTGGCGCAGCGCCGTCCTCTTGACGGGCAAGCAGAAGTTCCACCGCGAGGTGCTGCACTTCGAGACCGTCGACGGCTTCTGGGTCGACGACCGGCATGCGGGGCGCACGGACCCTGCGAAGAAGTGGCCGAAGTGGGCCAAGAACGGTCAGAAGTGGATCGACGTCAACATCACGAAGCAGACCCTCGTCGCCTACGAGGGGATGCGCGCGGCCTACACGACGCTGGTCTCGACCGGCGAGGCGGGGCTCGCCGATGCGGAGGACACGACGGCGACGAAGAAGGGCATCTTCCGCGTTCACACCAAGTTCGTGTCGGTGACCATGGACTCCAAGGTGGTCGGTGAGGAGTTCGAGCTCCGCGACGTGCCCTACGTGCAGTACTTCGAGGAGGGCTACGCCCTGCACGGCGCGTACTGGCACGACAAGTTCGGCAGCCCGAAGAGCCACGGCTGCATCAACCTGAGCCCCGAGGACGCGCGCCGCCTGTTCTTCTGGACCGACCCGCCGGTGCCGGCCGGCTGGCACAGCGCCGCCGAGCCGCTCACCGGGACCGTCGTGTTCGTGCACCCCTGAGCGGGCCCGCTCAGCGCGCGCGCGCGCCCGCCAGCACGAGGTCGATGACGCGCTCGAGGTAGCGCGCGTCGACCGGCTCGCGCAGGCACGCGAGCCGCACGAAGATCGGCGCGAACACGAGCTCGAGCACGATCCGGGGATCGGTGCCCGCGGGCAGCTCGCCGCGCTCGACGCCGCGCGCGATGAGCTGCGCGCGCCGCGCGACCACCCGCTCGCGCAGGCCGCGGGCGAGCGCCTCGACCTCGGCCTCGGCCCGCTCGGTCTGGATCATGCGCAGGAAGCCGCGCCCGACCGGCGAGGAGGCGGCGGCGAGGGTGCGCTCGGCCTCGACGAGGAGATCGCCCCGCAGCGTCCCCGTGTCCGGCAGGGGCGGCTCCTCGGCCACGAACGCGAGCGCCGCCGCCGCCAGCTCCTGCCGCGTCGGCCAGCGGCGGTAGATCGTCGTCTTGTTGACGCCGGAGCGACTCGCCACGTCCTCGACGCGCAGGCCGGCGTAGCCGCTCAGGCCGAGCATCTCGGCCGTCGCCTCGAGGACCTGCTGCACCACGCGCGCGGCCCGCCCGGCGGGCCGGACTCCCTGCGTCCGGCGTGCCGCTCGCTCTCGTCGCGTGTGCATGATCCCGGCGCGGGGCTCGCCGACACCTCACCCGAGCCGCGGCCCCACGCCTCGAAATAATGGCAACCAGTCGTTGCGAAGTCAAGCGCGCGCGCTTAGGCTGTCGCGGACGGCGGCGGTCGTGCCGTGACCGCCCGCTCGACTGCCCTTGCAACTCGCGAGGCGCGGTGTACGCAGTGGCGCGCACCTGCGCGCATCCAGCGCGGACCACGGGGCCCGCCAGCAGCCGGGGGCGACGAGGAAACCATGAGACACGTCCCGCGTGAGCTTCGGACCCGCATCGCGCTCGTTGTCGGTGCGCTGACGGGGCTGTACGCCTCGACGGTCGCGGCGCAGCCGGCGCCGCCGCCCGCGCCGCCGCCCGATGCCCCGCCCCTCGCCGAGCCGCCGCCGCCCGTGCCGGCGCCCGACGCGCCCGCGCCCGATCCGCTCGGCGATGCGCTGCACCCGGCTCCTGGCGGGCTCACGCCGGCGGATGCGGCTCGCCACGCCTCGGGGTCGAGCCGCGTGCTCGCCGCCAAGCGCGCCGAGATCGAGGCCGCCGCGGCGAAGGTCGATCAGTCGCTCGTGGCGTTCTTCCCGATCCTGACCCTGTCGGCGACGTACACCCGGCTCTCGAAGGTCGACAGCAAGCTCGATCTCGGCCTGCCGCCCGGTACGCCGGGCATCCCGGAGGGCGGCTTCGCGCTCGAGAGCCCGCTCAACTCGTACCAGCTCGCCGCCTCGCTCGTCGTGCCGCTCACCGACTACGTCCTGCGGCTGACGCAGGCGTACGCCGCCGCGAGCGAGAGCACCGAGGCCAAGCGTCTCGAGGCGCGCGCGCAGGAGCTCAAGGACGAGGGCGACGCCAAGACGGCGTACCTCAACTGGATCCGCGCCAAGGGCCGGCGTGTCGTCGCGGAGCTGGCGGTCAAGCAGGCGCAGGCCCACATCGAGGACGCGCGCGTGGCGCTCGCGGCCGGCGTCGGGACGCGTGCCGACGTGCTGCGTCTCGAGGCGCAGGTGGCTGCCGCCCAGCAGCTCGTCGCGGCGACGGCCGCCTACGAGGCCCTCGGCGAGGAGCAGCTGCACATGCTGATGCACGACGACAGAAAGCAGCCGCTCGCCGTCGGCATCGACGTGATGACGGACCCGTCGGCGGGCCAGGACCCACCGCTCGAGGAGCTGGTGCAGATCGCGCTCTCGCGGCGCGTGGAGCTGCAGGCGCTCGAGGCGAACGTGCGGGCGCTCGAGAGCTCGCGCAGCGTGCTCTGGGCCGGGCACCTGCCGCGCATCGACGCCTTCGCCGACCTGCTCTACGCGAACCCGAACCCGCGCGTCTTCGCCTCGGGGGAGGACGGCAAGTGGGTCGGCACCTGGGACGTGGGCGTGCGCCTCACCTGGCGCGTGAACGACACCTTCACGGCGCTCGGCTCGACGTCCGAGGTCGACTCGAACCTCGCCGCGCTGCGCGCCCGGGCCGAGGCGCTGCGCGACGGCGTCGTGCTCGAGGTGACGGCGGCGTACTACGACAAGCGGCGGGCCCGGGCGTCGATCAACGCCGCCCTGGCGCGCGAGCAGGCGGGCGAGGAGGGGCTGCGCCTGCGCCGCATGCAGCTGCGCGCGGGCAAGGCCAAGGCGGCCGACATCGTCGACGCCGAGACCGAGCTCACCCGGTCGCGACTCGACCGGCTCGACGCCCACGTCGATCTCCTCGCGGCGGGCGTGCGCCTCGAGTACGCGATGGGCGGTCCGGTGGATGCCTCGACGCCCGGCGGGGCGATCGCGCCCCTGCGGTAGGCCGCGGCGACGCCTGAACGCATGGGCACGAGGTTCCGGGTTCCACGTCGCCGCCGTTCGTGGTAGGTGGCGCACGCCGTCGCCCGCCAGGTGCGGACGCCTGTGACCGGCGGGCTCGGCGCGAGGAGTTTCCATGTCCGAAGGCAAAATCGTCCAGGTCATCGGTCCGGTCGTCGACGTCGAGTTTCCGAGCGGCAAGCTGCCGAAGATCTACGACGCGCTCACGCTGTCGAACCCCAGCATTTCCAGCGAGCCCGAGAACCTCGTGCTCGAGGTCGCGCAGCACCTCGGCGAGAGCCTGGTGCGCACCGTGGCCATGGACTCCACCGACGGGCTCGTCCGCGGCATGGGCGTCAAGGACACCGGCGCGCCCATCCAGATGCCCATCGGGCCCGAGACCCTGGGCCGCATCATCAACGTCGTCGGCAAGCCCGTGGACGAGGCCGGCCCGGTCGACGCCAAGCGCCACGCTCCCATCCACAAGGCGCCACCGACCTTCGTCGACCAGTCGACCAAGGTCGAGATCTTCGAGACCGGCATCAAGGTCATCGATCTGCTGGCCCCGTACCGCAAGGGCGGCAAGATCGGCCTCTTCGGCGGCGCCGGCGTGGGCAAGACCGTCATCATCATGGAGCTCATCAACAACGTCGCCAAGGCCCACGGCGGCGTCAGCGTGTTCGCCGGCGTCGGCGAGCGCACGCGCGAGGGCAACGACCTCTTCCTCGAGATGCAGGAGAGCCAGCTCGAGGACGGCACGCCGGTCATCAAGAAGACCGCGCTCGTCTACGGCCAGATGAACGAGCCGCCCGGCGCACGCGCGCGCGTCGCGCTCTCGGCCCTCACGGTGGCGGAGTACTTCCGCGACGATGCGGGTCAGGACGTGCTGCTCTTCATCGACAACATCTTCCGCTTCACGCAGG
>JADLAB010000142.1 GCA_020848455.1 Polyangiaceae bacterium | reverse complement strand
GCGCGGAGCGAGCTCGCGGTCATGACGCTCGGCAGCGACCACGTACAGGGCTGGCTCGGCGAAGCCCGCCGCACGGGCGATCCGAAGCGCGCCGCGTGCCTCCACGAGATGCTGTCGCAGACCCACGCGACCGAGCGCGACATGCTGCTCACCCTGGGCGTCGCGGAGCTCGCCCTGCGCGGCGGCGGCCCCGACGCGGCCGAGCCGTTCCGCGAGCGGCTCCGCACCCTGGTCGAGCGCTCGCGCGCCCTCGTGCTCGAGGCGCGCCTGTGCGGCAAGGAGGTGAGCCGCCGCGCGCCTGCCCCGACCGAGTACCGGGTCCGGGCCAAGAGCCCGCCGCTGCCCGGCGACCCCGGCGACAAGACGTGGCGCATGGTGCGGCACGAGAGCCAGTGGGTCCCGCCGCCGGCGCGCGACCCCTTGTCGCCCTGACGAGGCCGCTCAGCGGCGCTGGGCGAGGATCGCCTTCGCCCAGGCGTCGACGGTCGCGTCCGCCACGTAGTCGGTGACGCGCGGCGTCTCGCCGGCGTTGAGGTACAGGCTCATCGGACACTCGGTCGGCTGGGCCATGAAGCGCTGGCGCGCGACCTCCTTGCCCGTGCGCCGCTCGTAGGCGACGACCTCGGCGTCGACGAGGGTGCGCGGGGCGTAGTCGCCGCCGACACCGTAGGCGCTGTACGGCCCGCACACACCGCCGTCGCGGCCGTCGAGCGTGCGCTCGACGAAGACGAGCAGGACGTCGCTCAGCCGCCCGGTGCCGAGCAAGCGCGCGTCGTCCGCGTCCGCGCCGGTCATGACGACCGCGGCGCGATCCTTGCCAAGCTGGTCGCCGTCGCCGAAGCGCACGGGCCCCTTCGCCGCGCCGGCGAAGAACTGCGCGGCGAGCGTGCGCACGGACCCCGCCGGGAGCTCGAGCGCCCCGCGCGCCTCGATGGCGTCGGGGCTCGTCACCTTGATCGGCACGCTGAGCGCCGGCGCGGTGCTGCCCTTGCTGGCTTCGGGATCGAGCGCCGCGACCTCGATCGCGCCGAGCTCGCGGCGCACGTCGACGACGTAGGGCTCGCGGCGCACCTTGTCGTCCACGACGACCGTGGCGCCGCGGATCTCGAGGCGCGTGCCGACGGGCGCGTCGAGGCTCATCTTGAGCGTCGCGTTCGGCAACGAGCCGACGCTCGCGCTGCAGAAGGGCCCGCCGCACGAGAGGGTGCGGGCCTCGCTGCCGGTGGGCATGCCGAGCCGGAGCGAGGGCTTCATGGTCTCGCGCGTGACCGACAGCGCGTAGCTGCCGCGGCGCTTGCCGCCGTCGAGCGTGGCGACGACCTCCACCCGCTCGGTGCCGACCGCGAAGGCGCTGCGCGGCACCCGCAGCTCGGCGTGCCCGATGTCGTCCGCCCTGACCTTCTGGTCCTTCACCGTGACGTCGGCGCGCGGGTCCGTCGACACGTCGAACGAGAACGCGTCGCCGTCCTCGTGCAGGTACGCGTACACGTAGATGGGCGGCGGCTTGCGCAGCACGAGGACGAGGACCGCGATGACGACGGCGGCGAGCACGGCCCCGCCGGCGATGAGCAGCGCCCGCTTGCCGTCCTGAGCCGCCGAGCGCCGGTAGCCGGGGTAGGCGCCGGGACCGACGCCCTGGGCCGGCCCGTAGCCCGGGTAGCCGCCCGGCACCCCCTGCCCGTAGGGACCGGGACCGTACGGGGGTGCGCCGTAGCCCGGCGCGCCCTGCATCGGTGGCGCGTAGCCCGGCGCGCCCTGCATCGGTGGCGCGTAGCCCGGCGCTCCCTGCACGACCGGGCCGTAGCCCGGCGCTCCCTGCATCGGAGGCCCATAGCCGGGCGCACCCTGCACCGCCGGGCCGTAGCCGGGCGCGCCCGCGGCGGGCGGTGGCTGCGACGGCGCGGCGCCGTACCCGCCCGGAGACGGCGAACCGTATCCCAGCGCCGAGACGGTCGGCGCCACGGGCGGCGGGCCTGCGAAGAGCGGCCCCGACGGTGCAGCGCCGAGCGTGTCGCCGACCGCGCCGGACCCGAAGGCGGCGCCGAGGGCGGTCTCGGCGTGCGCGTCGGTCGCCGGCGACGGGCCGCCGCCGCTCGGGCGGAAGGGCTCCCCGAGGGCGGTCTCCGCGTGCGCGTCCGACACCGGGACGGGCGGTCCGCTCGGCCGGAAGGGGTCGCCGAGCGCCGTGGCGGCGTGGGCATCCGGGGCGGCCGGCGGGACGGAGCCCCCGGGTCGGTACGGGGCCGCGAGCGCGGTCGGGGCGTGGGCCGCGGCCGTGGGCAGCGGCGTCGCGCGCGCCGGCGCCTCGGCCGCGCCGGCGGCCTGGCACGCGAGGCAGTACTTGCGCCCGCTCGCATTGTCGACCTCGGCGACGAGCCGCCCGCATCCGGCGCAGATCTGCATGCCCCCCCATGTGCGCGCTCCCCGGAGCGCGTCAAGCTCGTCCCGGCGCCCGGCTCAGCAGCTCGTGCACTCGCAGTTCACGAAGGGCGCGCTGCCGTTGCCCTCGATGCACGCGTCGAACGGATCCGCGCAGAAGTAGGGCGCGACGCAGCCGCACGAGGTCGAGGAGCACCCGAGGTACGGCAGCACGCAGCGGTACTCCGTCGTCCAGGCGACGTAGGCGGCGCAGAAGCCCGTCGAGCAGCCGGCGCAGCTCGGCTCCGTCGCGCACGACAGGATCGGGACGCACGGGCCCCAGCACGCGCCGACGACGGACGGGACCTCCCCGGGAGCGCAGGCGGGCGCGGGCGCGTTGCACGCGACGCCCCCCGGGTTGCACACGACCGCGCCGCCGCCGGCGCCCGCGGCCCCGGTGGAGCTCGAGGTCGTGGTGCCGCCGGTGCCGCCGCCCGCACCGAGGGGGACGTCGATCGTCGCCTTGCCGCCGCAGGCGAGGGCGAGCGACGCGACGACGACGACGACGACCAAGGGCGGACACCCGGCGCGGTAAGGATCCATGTTCTTCGTGCTCCTCGCCCCAGGATACTCCCGCCCGGCCGGCGTTGCCCGAATCCGGTTGACAGCCCTGCCCCGCTCTGCGACGGCGCCACACCGCACTCCGAACGCACCTGGGGCATGGCACCGTGACCAACGATCTCCGAGACGATCCGACGCTGCCGGCGGCAGCCGAGGGCCAGACCATCCTCTGCCTCTCGAGCTACTTCAAGGGCAACGAGTTCATCGAGCAGTGCAAGCGCGAGGGCTGGCGCGTCGTGCTCCTGACGCAGGAGCACCTGCTCGACAAGCCGTGGGCGCGGCAGTTCATCGACGAGGTGTTCGCGCTGCCGTCGTTCCAGGACCGCAGAGCCCTCGTCAACGCCGTGAGCTACCTCGCGCGCACGCGACCCTTCAGCCGCATCACGCCGCTCGACGACTACGACGTCGAGACCG
Source organism: Polyangiaceae bacterium (assembly GCA_020848455.1). Taxonomy (GTDB): domain Bacteria; phylum Myxococcota_A; class Polyangia; order Polyangiales; family Polyangiaceae; genus JACRDA01. Next base: position 21,137 of record JADLAB010000142.1, on the reverse strand, counting down.
CGGCCCACCTGCGCGAGCACATGCGCATCCCCGGGATGGGCGAGACGACCGCGCGCTACTTCCGCGACAAGCTCGCCATGCGCGAGCGCGCGCTCGCGCGCCAGATCCCCGTGCCCGAGTTCGTGCACGTGCTCAACGACGCGCGCGTGCGCGATTTCTTCGCGCGGGTGCCGCCCCCCTGGCTGCTCAAGCCGCGCTCGCAGGCCTCCTCGAGCGGCATCAAGCGCTTCGACCAGGCCGAGGAGGCGCTCGCGGCCGCGGAGGCGCTCGGCGACGAGCGCTCGCACCACCTGTTCGAGCGCATGATCCCGGGCAGCTTCTACCACGTCGACAGCATCGTCTCGGGGCGCCAGGTCGTCTTCGCCGAGGCGCACGCCTACCGCACCTCGCTGCTCGACGTCGTCAACACGGGCGGCATCTTCGCGAGCCGCACCCTCGACCGCGGGGGCGAGCTGTCGCAGCGGCTCCTTGCCGCCAACCGGCGCGTCATCGAGCACCTCGGCCTGGTGCGCGGCGTCACGCACTGCGAGTACGTCCTGTCGAGCACCGACGACGAGATCTACTTCGTCGAGTCGGCGGCGCGCGTCGGCGGCGCGCACATCGCGGACCTCGTCGCGGCCTCGACGGGCGTGAACCTGTGGCACGAGTGGGCGCAGATCGAGCTCGCGCAGGGCGAGGCGCCGTACACGCTGCCCACGCAGCGCCACGACTACGCGGGCATCATCCTGTCGCTCTCGCGGCAGGCGGCGCCCGACACCTCGGCCTACACCGACCCGGAGATCGTCTGGCGCCTCACGGACCACCCGAACCACGTCGGGCTCATCGTGCGCGCGTCGAGCGCCGAGCGCGTGCACGAGCTCATCGAGAGCTACGTGCCGCGCATCGCCGCCGACTTCATGGCGGTGCTGCCGCCGCCGCCCGCCCCGACGTCGTGAGCGCCGGCGCGGCTCAGCGGGCGCGCGCTCCGAGGTAGGCGACCGCAGCGGCGAGGGTGCCGAGCTTGCCGTAGTCGGCCTCCGGCACCGCGACGCCGGTACGGGTGTGGAGCTCCGCGACGAAGGCGAGGAAGTCCATCGAGTCGAGATCGAGCTCGTCGCGCAGCGGCACCTCGGGGCCGAGCGCGTCGAGATCGGCCTCGGGGGCCACGCGCGCGAGCGCAGCCTTCACCGCCACTTCTAGCTCGCTCGCGTTCATAGCTCCTCCGGGTGGCCGAGCTCGTGCTCGAGCGCCGCGAGGAAGCGCGCGCCGCGGTGGCCGTCGCTCGCCCGGTGATCGGCCGCGAGCGAGACGGTCACGACCGAGCGCACGCCGAGCAGGCCGCCCTCCGCCCACGGTCGCTCCACGATCTTGCCGAGGCCCACGAGCGCGAGCTGCGGCGGGTAGATGACGCCGAGCACGAGCTCGACACCGAGATCGCCCAGGTTCGTGACGGTGACGGTCGGGTCGCTGAGCTCGGAGCTGCGCAGGCCGCCCGTGCGGGCCCGCGCGACGAGGTCCTTGAGCTCGCGCATCAGCGTGTCGACGTCCTTGTCGGCCGCGTCGCGCAGGGCCGGCGCCACGAGCCCGCCGCCGCGCAGCGAGATGGCGACGCCGAGGTGGACGGCCCGGCTCGGCACGGCGTGGTCGTCGATCCAGAAGCCGTTGAGCTCGGGCACCGCGCGGAGCGCGAGCGCCACCCCGCGCAGCATGGCCGCCGCCGGCAGCACCCGCTCGGCCGGCGGGCGGTCCGCGTTCTTCGCGCCGAGCCAGGCGAGGAGCTTCGAGGCATCGAGCGTCGTGGCGAGGTAGTAGTGCGGGATCTCCCGCTTCGAGCGCGCCATGGCGGCGGCGATCGCGCGGCGCATGGCTGCCTGCCGGTCGGCGGCCGGCGGGGGCGCGCCTTCGGGCGGCGGCGCGGCCGGGCCCGCGCCCGAGTCGAGCGCCGCGGGTGCCCGCCCCGCCCGCCCGGCGGCGGCGCGCTCGACGTCGGCGCGGCTCACGGCGCCGTGGGGGCCGGTGGGCGTGACCGCCGCGAGCTCGACTCCGAGCTCGCGGGCGAGCTGGCGCGCCGCGGGCGTGCCCTTCGGTGCGCCGCGCGGCGCGACGGGCGCGACGCGCGCCTCGACCGCCGGGGCGGGTGCCGCTGCGGCGGGCGCCACGGGCGCGACGGCCTGGGTGGCGCTTGCCGGTGCCGCCGCCGTCGACCTCACGCGCGCGATGGGTGTGCCCACGGGCACCTTCGTCCCCGGCGCGACGAGCAGCGCCTCGACCACGCCTTCGTCCCAGATCTCGAGGTCGATGAGCCCCTTGTCCGTCTCGACCTCGCCCACCACCTGCCCGCGCGCCACGCGGTCGCCCGGCGCGATCTTCCAGGCGCGCAAGGTGCCCGTCTCCATGTCGGCGCCGAGCGACGGCATGCGGAGCTCAGCCATGGAGCACCTGCCGGGCCGCGCGCACGATCTTCGGCACCTGCGGCAACGCCGCGTCCTCGAGGTGCTTCGGGTACGGGATCGGCACCTCCTCGCTGCACACGCGCACGGGTGGCGCGTCGAGCGAGAAGAAGCCCTCCTCCGCGACGCGCGCCACGATCTCGGCCGCGAGGCTCACGCTGCGCCAGCCCTCGTCGACGACGACGAGGCGCTTGGTCTTGTCGACCGTCGCCAGGATGGCCGCACCGTCGAGCGGGCGGAGCACGCGCAAGTCGAGCACCTCGGCGCTGATCCCCTCGGCGGCGAGCAGCTCCGCGGCGGCGAGGGTCTTCGGCAGCGAGCCCCCGTAGGTGACGAGGCTCACGTCGCGACCCGGGCGGCGCACGCACGCGTGGTCGATGTCGACCGCGCCCGCGCCCTCCGAGAGCTCGCCCGCCAGGTTGTAGAGCAGGGCGTTCTCGAAGATGAGCACCGGATCGGGGTCGGCGAGCGCGGTCGGGAGCATGCCGCGCGCGTCCTCGAGCGTGCCGGGCGCGACGACGCGCAGCCCGGGGATGTGCGCGTACCAGCCCTCGAGGCTGTGCGAGTGCTGGGCCGCGAGCTGCCGGCCCGCCCCCGTCGCCATGCGGATGACGACCGGCACCTCGAACTGGCCACCCGACATGTGGCGCAGCGTCGCCGCGTTGTTGAGGATCTGGTCGAGCGCCAACAGGCTGAAGTTGCAGGTCATGATCTCGACGATGGGGCGCATGCCGCCGAGCGCCGCGCCGATGCCCGCCCCGACGAAGGCCGACTCCGACAGCGGTGTGTCGCGCACGCGCTCGGGGCCGAGCTCGTCGAGCAGCCCCTTGCTGCACGCGTAGCAGCCACCGTAGCGGCCGACGTCCTCGCCCATCAGGAACACGCGCGGGTCGCGGAGCAGCGCCTCGCGCAGCGCCTGACGCACGCACTCGCGGTAGGTGGTCTTCACGGTGGCCTCCGGGCGTAGACGTCGGTGGTGAGCCGCTCGACGGGCTCCCAGCTGCCCGCCTCGGCGAAGGCGACCGCGGCGTCCACCTCGCCCACCACCTCGGCGTCGAGCGCGGCCGTGGCTGCCTCGCCGAGGTCGAGCCGCTGCCGCAAGAGGGCGATGGGGTCGCGCGCGCGCCAGGTCGCGACCTCCGCCTTCGTGCGGTAGAGCTCGGCGTCGAACATGGAGTGCGCGCGGAAGCGGTACGTCGCGAGCTCGACGAAGCGCGGTCCCTCGCCGCGACGGATCGCGGCGACGGCGGAGCGCGTCGCGTCGCCGACGTCCACGACATCCATGCCGTCCACGCGCGCCGCGGGCAGGGCGTAGCTCGCGGCCTTCGCCACGAGATCGACCTGCGACTGCGCCCGCTCGAGGGCCGTGCCCATGGCGTAGAGGTTGTTCTCGCACAGAAACAGCACCGGCAGCTTCCACAGGGCGGCGAGGTTCAAGGACTCGTGGAACTCGCCCTCGGCCACCGCCCCGTCGCCGAAGAAGCACGCCGTCACGCGCGGCCGCTGCTGCAGGGCGTCGGCGAGCGCGAGGCCGACGGCGAGCGGCAGCCCGCCCCCCACGATGGCGTTGCCCCCGTAGAAGCGCGTGGCGGCGTCGAAGATGTGCATCGAGCCGCCGCGCCCGCGGCTCGCACCCTCCCACTTGCCGTACATCTCGGCCATGACGGCGTTCATCGCGACGCCGCGGGCGAGGGCGTGGCCGTGCTCCCGGTAGGTCGCGACGACGGCGTCATCGGGCCCGAGCTCGGGCATGACGCCGGCCGCGATCGCCTCCTCGCCGATGTAGAGGTGCAGAAAGCCGCGGATCTTCTCCGCCTGGTAGAGCTCCGCGCAGCGCTCCTCGAAGCGCCGGATGCGCAGCATCTCCCGCAGCAGGCGGAGGCCTCGTTCGCGTGTGAGCTCGCTCACGTTCCACCCTCCAGGGTCGAGGTGTCGCCCTCGGGCAGCCCCAGCTCGCGCGCCTTGAGGAGCCGCCGCATGATCTTGCCGCTGCGCGTGCGCGGCAGCCCGGGCAAGAAGGCGATCTCCTTCGGGGCGATCGCCGCGCCGAGGCGCTTGCGTGCATGGCCCACGAGCTCTTGCGCGAGCGCGTCGCTCGGCTCGAAGCCGGGCTTCAACGCCACGAAGGCCTTGACGACCTCCATGGCCACCGGGTCCGGCCGGCCGATGACGCCCGCCTCGGCCACGGCCGGGTGCTCGATGAGCGCGCTCTCGACCTCGAAGGGCCCGATGAGGTGCCCGGCGCTCTTGATGACGTCGTCGGCGCGCCCGACGAACCACAGGTAGCCGTCGGCGTCGCGCTTCGCGAGATCGCCCGTGAGGTACCAGCCCTCGACGAAGCACTTCCGGTAGCGCTCCTCTTCGCCGAGGTAGCCGCGGAACATCGAGGGCCAGCCGGGCCGGAGCGCGAGCTCGCCCTCGACGCCGGGCTCGCGCACGAGCTCGAAGGGCTCGCCCTCGCGCCCGCCGCGCACGATCGCCGCCTCCACGCCGGGCAGCACCTTGCCCATGGAGCCCGGGCGGATCTCCATGCCCGCGAAGTTCGCGACCATGATGCCGCCGGTCTCGGTCTGCCACCAGTTGTCGTGGATGGGCAGATCGAAGGCGTCGAGCCCCCAGAACACGGCCTCCGGGTTCAGGGGCTCGCCCACGCTCGAGATGAAGCGCAGCGCCGGGTAGCGCCGCGCCCGCACGAGCTCCGTCCCACCGCGCATCATCATGCGCACCGCCGTCGGCGCCGTGTACCAGACGTCCACCCGCTCCTCCTCGAGGATGCGCAACCAGCGCTCCGCGTCGAAGTCGGCCTCGTCGACGAGCAAGGTCGCCCCGACGGTGAGCGGCGAGACGATGCCGTAGGAGGTGCCCGTGACCCAGCCCGGGTCGGCCGTGCACCAGAACACGTCGCCCGGCCGCAGATCGAGCGCGAGCCGACCGGTGGCGTGGTGCATGACGACCGCCTCGTGGACGTGGACGGCGCCCTTCGGCTTGCCCGTCGTGCCGCTCGTGAAGTGCAACAGGGCCATGTCTTCGGGGCTCGTCGGCCCGATCTCGAGCTCGTCCGCCGCAGCGCGCATCGCGCGGGCCCAGTCGAGCGTGCCGGGGACGCTGGTCAGGCGCTCGTCCTCGCCGACGAGCATCACCTGCAGGCGCGGGAACCCGGCCGCGATCGGGGCGATCTTCTTCCGGTACGCGGCCTCGGTCGTCACGAGCAGGCGCGCGTCGCCGATGCGCAGGCGCGCCGCGATGGGCTCGGGCCCGAACGCCGAGAAGAGCGGCGCGAGCACGCTCCGGTTCTTCAGCGTGCCGAGCGCGGCGACGTAGAGCTCGGGGATGCGGCCGAGGAGCGAGAACACGCGCTCGCCGGGCCCGACCCCCGCGGCGGCGAGCGCGTTCGCGAAGCGGTTGGACGCACGCTCGAGCGCGGCGTAGTCGAGCTCGCGCCGCTCGCCGCGCTTGCCGAGCCAGCGGATCGCGATCTGCCGGCCGAGGCCGCTCCGCGCGTGGCGCGTGACGGCCTCGTGCGCGATGTTGAGCCCGCGCCCGCCCGGCAGGCCGTCGAGCCAGGCTCGGGCCTGCGCCCAGGAGAAGTCCCGGCAGAGCGCCTCGTAGGACGGGGCCCGCCCCGACTTCGCGATGACTCTCGGTCGTTCCACGGGCGCGGCACCTGCTCCTTGGCTCCGCGCAACAGCTGCCCGACTTCCAGCGCTTCACCTGCAACGTGGGTCGCGCCGCAGCGTCGGTCAACCCTCAGCCGCCGAGGCGCTCGTCGAGGTCGCGGAAGCGGCTGGCGAGGGAGCGAAGGAGCGCGCCGACCCAGGTGTCGAGCCCGAGTCGCTCGGTGAGCGCGGCGCGCGTCACGACCACGGCCGTCACGTCCTCGAGGGCGGCGACCGTCGCCGAGCGCGGCGCGTTCGACAGCACGGCCATCTCGCCGAAGACCTCGCCCGGCCCCATGCGGCGCAGCTCGCGCCGCCCGCCGGGCGTCTCCTTGTAGGCCACGGCCTCGCCGTGCAGGATGACGTACGCGGCGTCGCCGACCTCGCCCTCGACGACGATGCGCGTGCCGGCGGGGAAGCGCTCGGTCGGGAGGTGGAGCCCGCCGCGCAGGAAGTCGCGCACGTCGGCGCGCAGCTCGGCCGCGGTGGCGTAGCGAGCGGCGGGGTCGAACGCCATCGCGCGGTCGATGATCTGGACGATGCGGCGCGACACGACGCGCTCGTCGACGAGCTCGTACACCGGGCGGTAGGCGGCGCGGCGCGCGCGCTCGATGCGCTGCGCCGCCGCCTTGTCGTCGTACGGCAGTGCGCCCGTGACGAGCTGGTAGAGGATGGCGCCCAGCCCGAACACGTCGGTGCGCGTGTCGCACCTGGCGCCGGGGGACAGCTGCTCGGGGGCCATGTAGGCGACGGTACCGACGATGCCCTCGTCGGGCGGCTCGGTGGGTGGGCCCGTGTCGCCCCGCACGTCGACGCCCGGACCGACGACGCGCGCCACGCCCCAGTCCATGACGTAGACCTCGCCGAACTCGCCGACCATGAGGTTCGAGGGCTTGAGGTCGCGGTGAATGACCCCACGGCTGTGGGCGTAGGAGATCGCCTCGCACACGCGGATGAAGATCTCGAGCCCCTCGGCCAGGCGCTCCGAGGAGCCGACGGGGCGCGCCGGGCTCGCCAGCCACTTCGCGAAGGAGACGCCGCGCACGAGCTTCATCGTGAAGTACGGCGCGCCGGTCGTCGGGTCGATCCCCAGATCGTGGACGGGCACGATGCTCGGGTGCTCGAGCTGGCCCGTGATGCGCGCCTCGTCGACGAATCTTCCGACCCACTGCTGCTGCGCGGCGTTCGGATCGAGCACCTTGATCGCGACCTCGCGGTAGAGCACCCGGTCGCGCCCGCGCAGCACCGTGCCCATGCCCCCGCGCCCGACCTCGTCGAGCCGCTCGTAGCGCGGCTCGGGGGAGCTGCGCAGCGCGGCGAGGGTCTGCGCCGCCGAGACGGGGGCCCGACGGTACGGCGCGGTGGTGGCCTCGGCCTCGGCCCCGGTCGAGACGTGGCCGACCACGGTCGTCACGCCCGCTGCCGCGACGCCCCGCCGGGCGGCACCGGCCCCGGGGGGCTCGGACGCGACCGGAACCGCGGGTACCACGGTGTCGTCCGGCGCCGAGCGCAGCGTGTGGTCGACGCACTCGGGCGCCTTCTCGCCTTGCGACATGGTGGTGGGGGCCGCTCGAGCGGCATCTCGACTCTAGGGTTCCGGGGTGGTCGTCGAAGTGAGCTACGTCAACTCGCGGCGCTCCGCGCGCGACCGGACCTCGGCCAGCACCTTGGCCGCCCGTCCGGGCACCGACGTGAAGCAGACGGTCGCGGAGCCGGCGTGCGCCGCGAGCACCTTGGCGTAGAGCTCGACCTCGCCGTCGCCGTCCGAGAGCAGGATGCGCACGTCGCCGAGCTCGGGGACGGCGAGACGGCTCTCGATGGTGGCGCCCGTCGGGGACAAGGCGACGAGCGTGCCCTCGTGGCGCGTGGCCTCGAGCTCCTTGCCGACGAGGCGCGTGAGCACGACCGGTACGCCGCCCTCGAGCGCGCGGAGCTCGGCGGCGCGAGGCGGAACGTCGAGTGCGAAGCGGCCGGTCACGCCCAGCACCTCGAGCACCTCGAGCGGGTCGGCGGCGCCCTTCACCCGCACGGTGCGGCGTGCGCCGACGCGCGCCACCTCGCCCGACGCGCGCTCGGTTGCGGCGGACGTGAGGATCTGTCCGCCCACGCTGAGCGACTCGATGCGCGAGGCGAGGTTCACGGTCGAGCCGACGACGCCGTACTTGGCGCGCTTGCGCGACCCGATGTTGCCGACGACGGCACGGCCGGTGTTGACCGCGACCCCCATCTCGACCGCCGGCAAGCCGTGCGCGGCGTTGAAAGCGTTCACGCTCGTCATCGCGCACTGCATCGCGACGGCGCACGCGAGCGCGCGCTCCGCGTCGTCGGGGTGGCACAGGGGCGCGCCAAACACGGCGAGGATGCCGTCCCCGATGAACTCGTCGACGGTGCCGCCGAAGCGGGAGATGACGTCGGTCATCGTGCCGAGGTAGTTGTTGAGCAGCTCGACCACGCCGGCCGGATCGAGCGACTCGACCACGGCGGTGAAGCCGCGCAGATCGGCCATGAGCACGGAGACCTCGCGCATCTCGCCGCGCAGCTCGAGGCCCACCGGCGAGGCGAGCACGGCGTCGACGACCTCCTCGCTCACGTAGCGGCCGAACACGTCGCGAATGAAGCGACTGCGGGCCGCGAGCTCGGCGGCGAGCGCGCGCGAGCGGTCGGTGGCCTCCTTCAGCGCGAGCTGCAGGCGCAGGCGCGCGAGGATCACGGGAAAGTCGACCGGCTTGGTCACGTAGTCGTTGGCCCCGCGCCGCAGCGCCTCGACGATGTCCGAGGAGTCGCCGCGCGCGGTCGCCATGAGGACGGGCAGGGCCGAGGCCGGGTGGCGCTTGCGGATGACGTCGAGCACCTCGAGCCCGTCCATGCCGGGCATCATCACGTCGAGCACCACGAGGTCGAAGGCCTGCCCTTCCATGAGGGCGAGCGCCGCCTCGCCGGAGGCCGCGGTCGTCACGGCGTAGCCCTTGCGACCGAGGCGCTTGGCGAGCATGTCGCGGTTGCGCTCCTCGTCGTCCACGACGAGCACCGAGCCGGCGCCTTCGCCGCCACGGCCCGGGGCTGCGTCGGGGTCGGCGTCGAGCTCGAGCTCGGGCGCCGATGCGCGCGCCGCGAGCGCGACCTCGCCCACGCGCAGCGACGGCGCGGCGAGCGACGCGGGCGCGACCGAGACCGGGGGGGCGGAGGCGTCGAGCATGCGCTCGACCGCACCCGCGAGATCGTGCGCCGCGGCGCCGATCTTGCGGAGGTCGGGCACGAGATCGGGCTGTCCGCGCTCCTCCGCCTCCTCGATGAGCAGCTCGCTGTAGCCGATGATCTGGTTGAGCGGCGTCCGCAGATCGTGGCGGAGCTTGCGGGTCGCTTCGTCGGCCACGGTGGTCTCCACCTTCGTTCTGCGCGCCGGCACCCTGCCTGTCAAGCGCGCGCGGGGCGCGGCGCGACGCCGCGGCGCGATGCACGGCTCGCGCGGGACAGCGCCCCGCATTTGGGTGTACGAACGGGCATGGTGCAGGACGACCGGCGCGGCCGCGAGCTCGGCATCGAGCTCGAGGGCGGAGCGCGCCTCGTGGACGCGGGCGAGATCGGGCGTGGCGGGACCGCCGCCATCCGGCGGGTGCAGGACCGCGTGCTCGAGCGCGAGGTGGCGATGAAGGTGCTGCGGCGCGAGCTCGGCCGCGACGCCGCCTGGAAGGAGCGCTTCGTCGGCGAGGCGCGCATCACCGGACGGCTCGAGCACCCCAACATCGTGCCGGTGCACGAGCTCGGCGTCGGCGACGCGGGCGAGCTCTACTTCACCATGAAGCTCGTGCGCGGCATCGACCTCGAGGCCTGGCTCGCCGATGCGTCGCGACCGCCGGGCTCTTCCGAGCGGCTGAGCGAGGGGCTCGAGGTCTTCGTCAAGGTGTGCGACGCGCTCGCCTTCGCGCACAGCCGCGGCGTCCTGCACCGCGATCTCAAGCCCGCCAACGTGATGGTGGGCGAGTTCGGTCAGGTCTACGTCATGGACTGGGGCTACGCGCGCGACACGAGCGCGCCGGCGGGCCCCGCCCGGAGCGAGCCCGTCGTCGGGACGCTGTCGTTCATGGCGCCCGAGCAGATCGGCGGCCGCGCCGAGGCGTGCGACGAGCGCACCGACGTCTTCGGCCTCGGCGCCATTCTCTACGTCATCCTGACGGGGGTGCCGCCCTACCCGTCCGGCGGCGACCTCTTCGAGCGGTTCGCCGCCGTCCGCGCCGCGGCCTACACCCCGATCGAGGCCACGCCGGGCGGCCCGGCCTTGCCGCGCGCCATCGCGGCCATCACCGAGCGCGCCCTCGCCCGCGACCCCGGCGAGCGCTACCCGTCGGTGGTCGCGCTCCAGGCCGACGTGCAGCGCTTCCTGCGGCGCGGCTTTCACCTGCCGCGCGCGAGCTTCCCGCCCGGGGCCACCATCGTGCGCGAGGGCGACGCCGGCGACGAGGCCTACATCGTGGTGCGCGGGACGTGCGTGGCGTCGAAGACCGTCGGCGGCGAGCGCCGTGTCCTGCGTCACATGGGCCCGGGCGAGGTGTTCGGCGAGATGGGCATGCTCTCGAGCCTGCCGCGCAGCGCCACGGTCGAGGCCGTGTCGCCGGTCACCGTGCTCGTGGTGAAGAAGAGCGACCTCGACGACGAGGTGGGTCTCGACAGCTGGCTCGGCACGCTCTTGCGGGCCGTCGTGGCGCGCTTTCGCGACCACGACGCGCGCCTGCACCCGAGCGACTGACGCGCGTCGCCACGCGTCCTTTCGTTGTCTCGCCGCGGGGCCCGACCTACCATCGGCGCGATCCGGTGACGCGCCAGCGGGCGCGGCCCGGCGAGTGAGCCCTCGTGACGAAGATCCTTCTGGTCGAAGACAACGAGATGAACCGCGACATGCTCTCGCGGCGTCTCATGCGGCGCGGTTTCGAGGTCGAGGTGGCGGTCGACGGCGGCGCCGGGCTCGCGATGGCGCAGGAGCTGCACCCCGACCTCGTGTTGCTCGACATGAGCCTGCCGGTGCTCGACGGCTGGGAGGTCGCGCGGCGCTTGAAGGCCGCGCCCGAGACGGCGGGCATCCCGATCATCGCGTTGACGGCGCACGCCCTGTCCGGTGACCGCGACAAGGCGCTCGCCGCCGGCTGCGACGACTACGACACGAAGCCGGTCGAGATCGCGAACCTGCTCACCAAGATCGCGGCCGCTCTCGGCAAGCCGTGACTAGAGACGACCACGGAGTCACGGCACGGAGCGCGACACGGAGGGGCCTCTGATTCGAGCGCCTCCCGCTCCGTGCAGCTCCCCGTGTCCCCGCGTCTCCGTGGTGGTCTCTTTCTGGGTATTCGGCGGCCGACGTCACCGTGGTCGCGACCGCGTCGCCGTCAGCCGGTGCTCCGCGGGTGGCGCGCGAGCGCGGTCTCGAGCAGCGCCCGCACCTCCTCGAGCAGCTGCTGGCGCGCGTAGGCGCCCTTCTGGACGACCTTCTCGACGTGGCCGGTCAGCCGGACGCGCTCCGCCTCGCTGAGGTCCATCGCCGTGACCACCACGACCGGCACCGCGCTCCAGGCGGGGTTGGCGCGCAGCCGCTCGAGAAAGGCGAGCCCGTCGAGCACGGGCATCATGAGATCGAGCAGGATCACGTCCGGGATCTGCTCGGCCACGCGCTCGAGCCCGACCTGCCCGTTCTCGGCCTCGGCCACCTGGAAACCCTCGCGCGCCAGCATCTGGCAGAGCAGCGCCCGGGCCTCCGGATCGTCCTCGACCACGAGCCCCGTGGGCCGCGGCGTGCGCGACGTGCGACAGCGGTTGACCACCTGCAAGAGGCGCGTGCGGTCGACCGGCTTGACGAGGTACTCGAAGGCGCCGAGCGCGAAGCCGGCGTTGCGCTGCTCGACGATCGTGAGCATCACGACCGGGATGTCGGTCGTCGCCGGGTCCGCCTTCAGCATCGACAGCACGGTCCAGCCGTCCTTGCCCGGCATCTGCACGTCGAGGGTCACGATGTCCGGGTGCTCGGCGCGGGCCTTCGCGAGGCCCTCGTCGCCGTTCGCGGCCTCGACCACGGCGAAGCCGTCGCGCTCGAGGTAGCGCACGAGCAGCTCGCGGACGGCGGGGTCGTCGTCGACGACGAGCACCTTGCCGCGGGTGGTGCTCGGCGCGGTCCGCGGCCTCGTGACGGCCGGCGCTGCCGCCGCGGCGACGCCCGCAGGCGGTGCGAGCGGGGCGAGCGGGGCGCCCTGTGGGCGCGCGGTCGGCGCCGGCGCCACCACGCGCGGCAGGCGCACGGTGAAGGTGGTGCCGCGCCCGAGCTCGCTCTCGGTCTCGACGCGACCGCCCATCAGCTCGGCGAACTGCTTCGTGATCGCCAGCCCGAGGCCCGTGCCGCCGAATTTTCGCGTGGTCGAGGCGTCGGCCTGCGCGAAGGGCTGGAACAGCCGGCCGATCTGCTCGGCGCTCATGCCGATGCCGCTGTCCGAGACGCGGAAGGCGACGACGTCGTGCCGCTCGCCGGGCTCGACCGTCACGTCGAGGCGCACGCTGCCGCGCTCCGTGAACTTGAGCGCGTTGCTGAGCAGGTTGAACAGGATCTGCCGCACGCGCAGCATGTCGGCGCGCATCGTCCCCACGCCGGTGCACGCGACCACGAGCGTGTTGCCGTTCTTCTCCACCAGGGGCTGCACCATGCGCTCCACCTCGGCGCACAGCTCCGCGACCTCCACGTCCTCGAGGTAGAGCTCGATCTTGCCGGACTCGATCTTCGAGATGTCGAGGATGTCGTTGACGAGCCCGAGCAGGTGCTCGCCGGCCGAGCGGATCTTCTTCAGGTCGGCGACGAACGACGCGTGCCCCTCGTCCTCGGCCTCCTCCATCAGCATCTCGCTGTAGCCGATGATGGCGTTGAGCGGCGTGCGCAGCTCGTGGCTCATGTTGGCGAGAAAGGCGCTCTTCGTCCGGTTCGCGGCCGCCGTCGCCTCCATGGCCTCGCGGATCTCGCTCTCGGCCTGCTTGCGCGCGGTCAGATCGAGCGCGACGCTGAGAAAGCCGGTGACCTCGCCGGAAGGGCCGCGGAGCGGCGTCACGGAGTGGTCGACCGGCACCCGCCGCCCGTCCTTGCACACGAGCGTCCAGTCGCGCACCTCGGCGCGGCCGTTCTCGGCGCAGACGAGCAGGACCTCCTCCGGGGCGACGGGACGCCGCAGCTCGCCCGCGAGCACCCGGGCACGGCTCTCGAGCTCGCTCGCGAGGTGGAACCCATGGCACGCCATGCGGCCCACGACCTCGCGCGCGCGATAGCCGAGCAGCCGCTCGGCGCCGGTGTTGAAGAGGTGCACGGTGCCGTCGCGGTCCGCCGCGATGACGGCCACCTGGCTCGCGGCATCGAGCACCGCCTCGCGCTGCGCGCTCACGGCCTGCAGGCGCCCGAGGATGCGCTCGGTCTCCGCGAACTGCTGCACGACCGCGCTGGCCGTGAGGTTCGCCGCCTCGCGCGCGACCCGCACCTCCTGGCGCAGGATCTCGTTCTCCTGCTCGAGCTCGCCCGTGCGGTCCGGGCGGGCGGCCTTCGACGCCGCTCGCGGCGCGTCGCCCCTCATGCGGTCACCGCTCCCTCTTCGGGGCTCTCTGCCAGGCCGAGGGCCCGGGCAGCGACGCGCGCCACGAGCCCCTGCGAGGCGGGCGCCGCCGCCCCCACGAGCGCGCACGGCGGCGGAGACGCGCACACGATGGGCAGTGCGCGCAGCAGATACGCGAGGCCGCCGCCGTGGCCGTAGCCGACCTCACCGGCCGCATGGCGGGCGAGCGCCGCCGCGTCGAGGACCAGCACTTCGCCGGGTGCCGCGAGGCCGACCACGGTGTCGACGAACACGACCCGCCGCGAGCGCTCCACGAGCGGGGCGAGATCGAGGCCGCCGAGGCCGCCGTCGACGACCGCGACGTTCGGCGGCAGGGCACGCGCCGCGAGCCAGTCGTAGACGCGCGGCCCGAGATCGTCGGCGGCCGTGTAGCGATTGCCGAGACACACGATGCGCGCGTTCATGGCTCTAGCCCCCGAGCCGGAGCGTGCCACGCCGTCCCGATTTTCCGAAGGCGTGCACGGTGCACACGAGGCACGGGTCGAAGGAGCGCACCACGTGGCCGAGCGCGACCGGGTTGTCGAGGTCGGGCACGGGCGTGCCGACGAGCGCCTCTTCCCAGGGACCGCGCGCTCCGAAGTCGTCGCGCGGCGAGCCGTTCCAGGCCGTGGGGGTGATGATCTGGTAGTGCAGGAGCCGGTCGTCCTCGACCTCGAGCCAGTGGCCGAGCATGCCGCGGCTCGCCTGGATGACGCCCGCGCTCCGCCCGGCGGCGACGCGCACGTCGGGCGAGCAGTACGGGCCGGGCTCGGTCGCCATCTCGGAGAGCCACCGGTCCATCGGCTCGAGCAGCGTCGCCGGACGCACCAGGCGCGCCATCTGGCGCACGAGCGCGTGGGCGCCACCCTGGCGCACGAGGTCGGTGAAGAGCGGGTCGCCGCCGACGACGAGCTCGGCGAGCACGCCGGTCTCGGCCGGCTTGCCGGCGTAGCGCGGCGCCTTCGACCACGAGTACTTCCGCCCCTCCGCGCCGCTCGCGTAGGGCTGCGTGCGCCCCTCGAAGGGGTGACGCCCGCCCGGCTCCGCGTCGTCGAGGTACCACGAGCACGCGACGTGCTCCTTCACCTCGGCCTCGTCGAAGGGCGCGACCTCGGTCCCGGTCGCGACGCCCGGCGGCGCGAGGAAGGCCGCGCCCCGCGGGCCCCGGACGCGCGAGCCCTCCGGGATCGCGAGCCCGCCCGCGCACAGCATGCGCCCGTAGCCGCCACCGATGCGGTCGAGGCCCACCGCACGCGCGAAGCGCAGAAAGAAGCCGAGCTCGCTCGCCTGGTGCGCGGGGCTCTCGTCGAGCCAGGCGTCGAGCTCCGCGGCGCTCGTCACGCGCTGCCAGCGCTCGAGCGAGCAGCCGAGGATCTGTTGCTCGTAGTAGACACGAAAGGCGGCGAGCAGGTGGCGGCAGCGCTGCAGATCGCCCGAGCTCGGCACCGTCACGACGCCCCCGGGCACCATGAACGAGGAGTGCGGCCACTGGCCGCCGAGCAGGGCCACGATCTCGAGCATGCGCTTGGTGGTGCGCAGCACCTCGCGGACGGCGCTGCCGGCGAACGGCTGGTAGCGCCTCACCGCCTCCTCGTAGAGCGGCTGCGCCGCGTAGGCGGGGCTCGTGAAGTCGACGGCGAACATGAGCAGCGACTGGCGCAGATCGTTCTGCAGGTGCTCGGCCATCAGGGTCACGTTGCGCAGGCGCGCGCCGTGCGGCGCGACCCCGACCCCGGCGAGCCCGTCGAGCGCGCGCGCCGCCGCGAAGAGGTGCGACACGCTGCACAGGCCGCAGATGCGCGGCGTGAGCACCAGGCCGTCGAGCGCTCCGCGCCCGACGAGCAGGGTCTCGAAGCCGCGGTACAGCGTGCCCGCGCTCCAGGCGTCCACGACGACGCCGTCGTCGACGTCGACCCGGACCTCCAGATCGCCCTCGACGCGGTTCATGGCGATGTCGATGGTGCGTCGCGACATGATGGTTCCGCTCACACGCCGGAGCTGCGGCGCTTCAGGCGTTCGGGCGCCGCCGCCGCGGCCATCGTCTTGTAGGCCAGGTAGTGCGGGCGGTTGATGCCGTCGGGCAGCTCGAGCGGCAGGCCCTCGATGGCCCGGGTCGTGAAGAACGGGTAGGCGCGCGGGAAGTCCGGCCGCGTGCAGGCGAAGCACGGCACGCCGACGCGCGTCTTGCTCGAGCGCCGGTTCCAGAGGAAGCGGTTGCACGCGCCCCGCGCCATCGGCCCCTGGCAGCCCATGTAGAAGAACAGGCAGCCGCGCTCGCCGAAGCCGCGCTCCTCGACCCGGTACTCGTGGTACTCGTTGCGCGTGCAGCCCTGGTGCACGCGCATGCCGTAGAGGAACGTGGGGGACTGGAACTCGTCGAGCTCGAGCGGCGTGCCGGTGACGAGCGCCGAGAGCGAGGCGGCGACGATCTCCGGGTGCACCGGACAGCCCGGGAGGTTCACGACCGGCAGGCCCCCGCGCGCGCGGAACGCGGCGCCGAGAAAGCCGCCGCTCTCGGCGCGATGGAACTGCAGCCCGGTGCCCTCGACCTCCGCGCCGCCGCACACGCCGCCGTAGCTGGCGCAGGTCCCGACCGCGACCACCGCGCCGGCGCGCCGGGCGAGCGCCGCGACGAGGTCCTTCTTCGGCCGGCGCCGCAGGGTGTCGTACATCCCGGTGCCGCTCGGTCCGCGGATCACCGCGCCCTCGACGCACAGGATGTCGAGCGGGCGCTCGCCGCTCGCGAGCGACTGGAGCAGCTCGTCGTGCTCGCGCGCGTGCCGCCCCACCGACAGCGAGGGGTGCCAGAGCAGCTCGAGATCGAGATCGGAGAACAGCTCCAAAAGGTCGGGCGACTCCAGGTTGAGGAGGGACATCGAGTCGCCGCTGCAGGCTCCGCACTGCAGCCAGAACATCGTCTTGCTCACGGCCGGCTCCTTGGCACGCCATCGGCGCGTCCGCGCGCGTCACCCTCCCACCGGCGCACGCTGGGGCCATGGTGTCACGCGGGGCCGGGCGTGCCTAGCCGTGCCCGGTCGCCGACGAGGCTTTCCCGGTCCGTTCTTGACGCCGATCAAGGTCGAGTCGGCGTACGCCCTCTGGCGCACGCGCCGGCACCCGATTATGGAGCGCTCCCTGCGAGCTTGCGACGCGACCTCCACTCCGACGGGAAGAGAAGAAGAGAGACGACGATGCGATACCGAGCCTGGTTCCTCCTGGCGGCCGCCGTGACGGCGTGCAAGGGCGAGTCCGCGACCACGACGACGACGACGAGCGCCGCGCCGAGCGCCGCTGCGGTCGACCCGGCAGCGGCCGCCTCCGCGCAGGCGAAGAAGCAGCAGGAGGAGCTCGACAAGGCCGAGGCTCCGGCGCGCGCGCTCTTCGAGAAGTACCGCGCCGGCTGGATCGACTGCGACAAGGACCGCAACGCCGCCCTCGAGCGGATGAGGGCCGACCCCAAGGACAACGGCGGGATGATGGCCTCGCGCGTGTGCCTCGAGAAGTGGTGGGCCGAGATCGAGGTCCAGGCGACCAAGCAGGGCATCAAGCGAGAGGTGTGGGAGAAGCACTTCTCGAAGTGGAACGACGAGCAGGCGAAGAAGCCCGAGGCCGAGCGCTGGAAGGCACCGCCCGCGCCGGTCGCGAGCGCCGCGGCCTCCGCCTCGGCCGCCCCCGCGGCGAGCTCCGCTCCGGCGTCCGGCTCGGCGGCCCCCGGCGCTTCGGCCCCGAGCTCGGGCGCGGGCCTCGCCGGCCTCGACACGAAGGCCGCGGAGCAGCGCGCCGCCACCATCGGCTGGAAGGTGACGAACCCCGACGTGAAGGAGGACAACTACTCGAGCGCCCCGCGCAAGGTGTGGGCGATCCAGTGGAACCTCGCGGGTCCCGACGACGCGAGCGGCTGGGCGACGCGCCTCGACTTCACCAAGGTCGCAGCCTCGACGCTGCTCGGCCCGAAGCGCGTGCTGTTCGTCACCGGCGACGACGCGGGCAAGTGCGAGGCCATCGCCAAGGAGCTCGACGGCGGCAAGTGCGACGAGTACGCGGGCTGCGTCGCCGCGCTCCCGAAGCTCGGCTTCAACCAGGTCGACGCGTCCATGAAGCCCGACACGCCCCTCATGGGGATGGCGAGCGGCCTCATCCAGGCCTTCCGCGAGGACGCGCTCTACGCCTTCCACTTCGAGGAGCTCGGCCGGGCCGACAAGGACGAGTTCGCGGCCGTGAAGGTCTCGGGCTCGAACGTCCTCGTCGTCACGGTCGAGTCGAACGCCGGCGACGCGCAGAAGGTCGTCAAGGCGCTCGCGGCGGAGTGAGGCGCGGGCGACAGGTGGTCAACCGCGGTACGCGTCGTCCTGCTCGATGCGGGACAGCACCCAGTCGAAGTCGCCGCTCGTCACCTTGACGGCGCAGTGGGCGCAGCTGCCCGCCATGTTCACGTCGAGGCCTGCCCCGCAGTTCGGGCAGGCCTTCTCGGCGGCCTTCGGCACGCCACGGACCGAGGCGCTGCGGACGAGCGTCCAGTACTCGCTGTAGGGTCGGTCGCGGTCGGCGTGCCCGCCGACGACGGCGCCCGTCTGGTCCGAGACCGTGTAGTCGCGCCCCGTCGCGAACACGCGCACCGTGACCGCGTCGAAGCAGGCGTCGCTGTCCACCGACGCCGGCACGAGGCGCTCGATGCGCGCCCCGTCCGTGCGGTTGACGAGCCCCTGCCGCCGGTACTCCTCGATCCAGTAGAGCTGGGTCTGGAAGAGCTGGTCGGACAGGTAGGGGCGCACCTTCACCCAGTCGCGGCTCGACCAGCCGTCCTGCATCGCGGCGAAGATGGTGGCGATGCGCCGCGCGAAAGTCTCCCACCGAAACGCGGGATCGCGCGCGATCAAGGCCTCCATGCGCCCGTAGCTCCCGGGCTCCACCAGGGTCGGGTAGTCGGTCCCGCGCTCGACCGTCGTCCCGCCGAGCGGCTGACCGCGGCGCTCGCGCCGGCTGTCGATCGCGCGGACGCACCAGTCGCTCTCGCCCGGCGCGAGCGTCGTCCCGCAGTGCGCGCAGCGGTTGCCCGCGAGCGCCGTACGGGGCGCCCCGCAGCTCGCGCACAGCGTCAGCGCCATGCGCTCGCGTGGGCGGCTCTTCACACCGCGGCGCCGCACGAACGTCCAGCGCTCGGCGAGGTAGTAGGTCGTCTCCTGCCCGACGAGATCGACCTCCGCGAGGTTGGCGGTGAAGTCGAGGTCGACCACGTGGTCGGCCGGCGCCGCGGAGGTCGCGAAGCGGGCGTAGCTCATCGACCCGATGACGACGTTCCGCACGTCGTTCACCCGGACCTCGAGACGCTCGCGGGCGAGCGGGCCGAGGTACGGGTCGAGGTCCACGCTCGGGTCTCCTCCGCGGGCCTCGTGAAAGGCGTGGAAGAGCGCGTAGGCGAAGTCCTCGAACAGCACGAGCGAGAAGGCGGGATCCTCCGCGGCGACGGCGCTCGCGAAGGCGCGGCGCGGAGGAGGCGGCAGCAGCCGCGCGAGCAGCGTCGCGCGCGGGCTCGTGACCGGCGGGATCGGCCCCACGCTCGCGACGGCGGCCGTCGGCGGCTCTGCTCCGGCGGGGGGTGGCCGCGGGCGCCGCCCGGGCTCGATGGCGGGCACGGGGATCGACGAGCTCCAGGGCCGCACCCGGCGGCCCCTGTAGCGCGTGATGACGAGCAGCACGAGCCCGAGCACGAGGAGCATGCCCACCGGCGGGTACTTGATGCCCAGCATCACGACGAGGATGACGAGCGCGAAGAGGCCGCCGCCGCCTCCTCCCGAGTCCGAGTCGGAGCTGGAGCTGGAGCTCGAGCTCGAGCTCGAGCTCGAGCCCGAATCGGAGCTCGACGGGCTCGAGGGCCCGGACGGCGCGTCGAAGAGCTCGCCGCCGCCGGGGCGTGCGTGGGCGAGCACGGGGCACGTGACGACGAGCGCGGCGACGGCGAGCGCGGCGACGGCGACGGCGAGCAGCCTCGGGCTCACGGCGCGCCCTCGAAGAGCTTCGCGAGATCGAGCTCGTCGGGGAGCTCGTTCGCGTCGTCCGGGCGCCGCGGCAGCGCGGCCGCAAGCGGTGCCGCGAGCCCGCCGAGCGCCGCCGTGAAGCCCGCGAGATCCTGCGCCCGCACCGCGCGCTCGAGCGCGCCGCGCGCCTCGGCCCAGGCCACCTCCTCGAGCACTGACTCGGCGCCCACATCGAGCACGACCTCCACGCTCCGCTCGAGCACGGACACGAACACGAGGATCCCGGTGCGCTCGCGCGTGCGGCCGACGCCGAGGTCGAAGAACGCCGCGCGCGCCGCGCGCCGCACTTCCCGCGCGAGCCGACCGCGTGGCGCGAGCCACCGCTTGAGCGGCCACACGGAGCTCGACACGAAGGCGCCGAGCACGAAGCCGAGCAGCACCTCGGCCGGCCACGACGCGATGTGGAAGGTCTGCGGTAGAAAGAGCAGGGCCGAGAGCGTCGCCTGCGCGAACACGAGCCCGACGAGGTAGTCCGTCTCGCGATAGACGGCCGAGCGCGGGCGCACCGCGACCACGAGCTCGGCGCGGGTCGTCGCCTCGAGCGCCCGGATGGTGGCCGCGACCCCGGCGCGCGCGCTCTCCCCGAGGAAGTCGCTGCGACGCATCCGCGCACGATATCACGCGCCCGCGCCGCGACCGACGACCCAGGGCTCCGATTCAGGCGCCCCCGGAGCCGTGCTAGCACGGGCACCGTGGTCCCCGACCGAGCACAGCCCTGGAAGCACAAGGACAAGGCCTGGAGCCAGCGCGCCCCGAACGGTCCGTGGGACTACGTGGTCGTGGGCAGCGGCATCGGCGGGATGACCGCGGCGGCGCTGCTCGCCGAGAGCGGGCGGCGCGTGCTCGTGCTCGAGCAGCACTACGTGCCGGGCGGCTTCACGCACGCCTTCCGGCGCCCGGGCTACAGCTGGGACGTGGGTGTGCACGCCGTCGGCGAGGTGAGCGAGCGCAGCCTGCCGGGGCGCGTGCTCGCGCGCCTGACGCACGGGCGCCTCGCGTGGGCGTCGCTCGGCAAGGTCTACGACGAGTTCCACTTTCCGGGCGACTTCCGCATCGACTTCCCGGACAACCCCGGCGCCTTCCGCGAGAACCTCGTGGCCGCGTTCCCCGCGGAGACAGCGGCGATCGACCGCTACCTCGCGCTGCTCCGCGAGGTGGCCAACAGCATGAAGGGCTACTACGCGGCGCGCACCTTGCCCGCGTCGGTGGCGCCCGTGGCCGACCGGCTGCTCGCGCGCCGCGCCCAGGGCTTCCTCGCCGAGCGCACGGCCGACGTGGTCGGTCGCCTCACCGCCGACCCGCGCCTCCGGGCGACGCTGACGGCGCAGTGGGGCTACTACGGGTCGGTCCCGAGCCGCTCGTCGTTCGCCATCCAGGCCCTCGTCGTGCAGCACTTCAAGTGGGGCGCCT
>JADLAB010000141.1 GCA_020848455.1 Polyangiaceae bacterium | reverse complement strand
TCGACGCCGGCGGCGACCTCGCCCTCTCGGCCGCCGGCAACGTGAACCTCTCGGCCGGCGGCGACGTGAACATCACGGCGGGCGGGACGGTCATCGTCTCGGGCGGCGCCTCGGTCGTCGTGAAGGGGGCCGACGTCATCGTCATCGGCGGCACCGTGAAGATCAACTGACGCGGGGCCGACGAGACGAACCATGGAGCGACGGTGAGCTGATGGTGAATCGATGGTGAGCGTGGCAGTCAACGGGCGCACGGTGGTGCACCAACAGTCGGGCGGCGTGTCGGTCGCGTTCCCCGACGTGTGCCTCACGCCGCCCGCGAACCTGCCGATCCCCTACGTGAACGTCGGCCTGTCGAAGTACGCCGGCGCCACGGCCGCGAGCGTGTTCTGCGACCACCAGCCGGTCATGAAGGCGAGCTCGTACTTCTCCGAGACGCTCGGCGACGAGCCCGGCACGGGCGGCGGCGTCATCTCGGGGCGCGTGAAGGGCAAGGCCTCGTTCTCGAACTTCTCCTTCGACGTGCTCATCGAGGGCGAGCCGACGCCTCGGGCGCTCGATCCGATGGTGCACAACCACGGGAGCCAGCCGAATGCGGCGAGCAGAGCGCTGTGCCAGGACACGCTCACGGAGGCGGACCTCTACGCGCTCTGTTTCATCTTCTGTATCTGCGAGAACACCGGCGGGAAGACGGCGTGCCTCGATGCCGCGCTCGGCGTGCCGCGTCCCGCGCCCCTCGGCTTCACCTACGATGCCTGGTGGCCCACGTTCCTCGTAGAACCCACGTTCCTCATGTTGCCGGTTCCGGTGCCGTTGCCGAGCGGCGCCCACTCCCGATTCTACCCGGGGAAAGAGCTGCCGCAGTCAGCGTGGTGGGTAGATCCAGACGATGTGCTCGACGTGCCGGATTGGGGCGGACAGCTCAAAGGCATGCGGCGCCCGGACATCGTTTCGCTCAAGAACCCCCTCAAGCCGGCGGTGCATGGCAACATCGCGGCCATCTTCGAGGCGAAGTTCAAGGGAGACAGGTGGCGTGAGGGGCAAGAGGAGGCATACCATGACATCGCTGGCACAGCACCCGTCATCCTGCTGAGGGCGGACACGTGCGGCTGCACCGGCGGCGAGGGCGTGCCGGTACCGGTGGAGGCACCAGAGGAGAGCAAGGAGAAGAAGCCCAAGATGGGACCCGGCACGGTGGTCGAGCGAAACACCGCCGAATGGGTCGCGGCCGTGCTGGCGCTCGCACAGCTCGCGCAGTGGGCCGCGTCGCTGACGCCACAGGGCGCAGCGGCACGCGCCTTCGGCTGGCTCTTGAAGTTGGCACATTGACCCCATATGTACTCGAGAAGAACATGAACCTGACCCCGTTGCCGACCTTCACCGGTGAGCGACCGCTCACCGTCGGGCTCGAGGGCTGGCGGTCGCCTCGGCCGAATCGCGAGCAATGAAACTTCCCGACGACCTCCTCCAAGCGGCCACGAGCCGCCTCGCGCCATGTCTCGTGCTGGCGCTCTTCGCCCGTGGCGGGAGGAACGCCGAGGTGCGCGAGGGCATCGTCGGCCTGTACGAGGACTACGTGAAGCGCTGGGGCGAGCAACTGCGTTGGAGCGCAGAGGCGGAGACCGAACGCTACCGGAAGTTCGACGAACGCGCCGCCGAGTATCCGCGACGGGCGCTCGGGCGCGATGTGGGGGGCGAGGAGCGCAAGGTCATGTGGGTTGCCTATGGCGGCGACCACCGGCACGAGGCGAACGGATGGAAGTTCAAGGGGAGCCTACAGGATCGCTTCGCCGCAGCGCACAGGCTCGACTTCGCGTCCGCGACTTGGCCGGTCGGGCCAGCAGCGCCAACGCCCGAAGAGCTCGTCGCGCTGGCGCTCGACTGGGCGCGGCGGCTCCCGGTGCGGTATGGGTATGCGGGCTACTCCCTGGGGGTATCCGAAGAGCACAAGCAGTTGACCGCGAAGACCGTGTACGACCTCGCAATGCGCTTCCAGGGTCTCGAGATCCACGACCCGCTCTGCACGGCACTCTGCTGCGAGACCCAGCTGAAGAGCGTCAACTGGCTCACGCTCGTCTCGAACGAGATGCTGACGCCTCGCTACACGGGCCCGCTCATCGGCCACGTGGGCGGGATGGACGTCTTGCGTGCGAACCTGAGCCCCGAGATCGTGCTCCACCCCATCCGCGACGGCGTCCTCATCCAGGCCGGTCCCGAGCCGCTCCTCGGCGACGTGAATCGCGGCGAGACGCTGCCCCTCTACCGCGAGGTGGCAAAGGTCCTGAAGCCCATCCGGGCCGAAACGCACTGGCCGTTCTTCGGCATTCTCACCGCGAACGACTGGATGACGCGGTTCGATCGCTGAGGTGTGCCGCAAGGAGCGCAGAATGGGACCCACGAAACGAAAGTCCAATGCGCGTCGACCCGCTCGACCGAGCGCGCCGGCGGCACCCGGCTCCGCCGAGCGGCGCGTGGCGCCCGGCCATGCGGTGCCCGCGCCGGTGCGCGGCACGCTCGCCGGGCTGAGCCCGGAGGGAGAGCTCCTGATCGCGCTCGCGGGGAGCGAGGAGGTGCGGGCGGCGGAGCACCTG
>JADLAB010000140.1 GCA_020848455.1 Polyangiaceae bacterium | reverse complement strand
TCGCGGCCTGCCTCGCCCTGCCGGTCGTCGACGCGCCCTGCGCGGACGTCGACGGCGACGGGCTCACCGATGCCTGGGAGGACGCCGCGCTCGACCGCCTGCGCCCGATCCAGCGGCTCGACGAGGCGGAGCCGCTCGTGTCGGACCCGGGCGCCGTGCTCGCCGACGTCGGGCGAGTGGCGCCGAGCGGCGCCTTCGTGCACGTGTTCGTGATGCTCGGCTACTCGCGCGACTACGGCAGCTGCGGCTTGACCGCGCACAACGGCGACTCGGAGCGCGTCGCGCTCGAGCTCGAGCGGCTCGCCTCGGACGGCCCGGGCGACGTGCGCGTGCGGCAGGCGTACACGGCGGCGCACGAGGGCACCGTCAGCGACCACGGGCGCGTGTTCGCGGGCGCGGAGCGGCTCCTGCTCGTCCACGACGCCGATCCGGTCGTCGGCGAGCCGCGCTGGGTCGTGTACCCGTCGGCGGCCAAGCACGGCACCTACGCGACCATCGACATCTGCGAGAACATCTCCTTTCTGCCGTGCATCGACGAGGACTGCGCCCCCGACGGCGTGCCCAACCCCGCCGACTTCGACCGGCTCCCGGTCGTCGTGAACGCGGGCGAGGAGGCGGCGCCGCGCGTGACGGACCTCGCCGTCGTGGGCTTCCCCGGCGACGACGCCTGGGCGGCGCAGGACTTCTGCGGCGGCCTCGGCGGCGGCACCTGCTCGGCGCCCGTGCGCGACAAGCTGCTCGTGTCGCCGTTCTGACGCGCCGATGCACGACGCCGCGTGGAGCCGCCGATGAGTCCGCCCGGGCAGTGGGACGTGGCGCGCCGCTCCTGGGCCGTGCTCCTCACGGGGATCCCGTTCGCCGTCTTCAAGGTCGGCGGCGGCGTCATCGCGTACGGGGACATCCACCCGTGGCTGGGGGGCGCCGTCGTCGCGTGGGGGCTCGTCGACCTGGTGCTCAACCTCCTGTCGCTGTTCTTCGCCGGCACCTTCTCGCCCTGCCTGCTCTCGAACGTCGGCCGACACCTCGAGACGTCGAAGCAGGAGGGCAGCCGCGAGCTGCTCGGGCTCGCCGTCGACACGCTGTTCTCGTTCACCATCGTGGCCACGGTGATCCTGTTCCGGCGCCTGGGCTCGCTGCCGCCGGCGATGATCCGCGTCTGGGAGATCTCCGTCATCGCGAACGTGATGGGCGCGGGGCTCGAGCGCGTGTGGCTGGCGCGACGCTCGTCGCCCGCTCCGTGACCACGAAACGGGCGCGGCGCACGACGGCCGGCCGAGCGGCCGAGCGGCGCGCCGGCGCGCCGCCCGGGGAACCGCCGCCGCTCACGGCTCGTGGATCGAGCGCAGGGTGCAGAGGGCGACGCGCGCCCCGTTCGCGTACGCGACGCACGCCCCCGCCTCGCAGCGCGCCTCGCGCGCGGCCCGGGCGCAGCCGTCCTTGCACTCGTCCTTCGCGGCATAGCCGTACCAGGCCTTGTTCACGGCGCCGTAACGACAGCTCACCTTGCAGTCCGAGTCGCCGCTGCAGCGGTGGGCCGGTCCCGGCCCCGCGACGACCGGCAGGTCTCTACGGGTGCAGTCGTCGGCGCGGCGGCCCTGGAAGTACGCGACGCAGCTCCCAGCCTCGCAGCGCGGCAGCTCGAAGCCCTTCGAGGTGCAGCCGTCCTCGCAGCCCTCGTCGCCCGGGTAGCTCGCCTGCCACCACGCCTTGTTCACGGCGCCGTGGCGGCACGAGCTCCAGCAATCGGCGTCGGTGCCGCACGCGAACGGGTCGCTCGGGGCGGTCGCCGCGGAGGCGCTCGCGCTCGGCGCCGGCGCGGCCGTGCCGGTGGCGCCAGACGGGGCGGCGGTGGCGTTGCCGGCGGTGGAGCCCGCGGCGCTCGCGGTGAGGGTGCCGGTCGGGCCGCCGCGGGGCGACGGGGCCGCACAGGCCGCGAGCGCCACGCCGAGGGCCGTCACGAGAGCGAGGCGCGCGAGGGTCATGTCGGTAGCGTAGTCGGAGGGCGCGCGCGTCGCCCCGGGGAAGCAGCGCCCGGACGCTCGGCGCGTCGGTGGCCTTCGCGCTGTCGGGCCGAGCCGCCGCCGCGCTAGGATCCGCGCGCCGCGCGCCCCGCGCGCGCCCCGCCCCCCGAGCCCCCCCGCATGACGAGCCCCCCCGCCTCCATCTCGCCGACCGAAGCCCCCTGGGATCAGTCGTTCCACGACCTCATGCCGAACCGCGTGCGCGAGGTGCTGCTCGTGAGCTCGGGCTACGACGCGTTCATCCTCGAGGAGGACGGCCGCCTCAGCGAGCGCATCTTCACCGAGTACTCGGAGCTCAACCTGTCGAACGCGCCGCGCATCACCCACGCCTCGACGGGCACGGCCGCGATGAACATGCTGTCCGAGCGGCGCTTCGACCTCGTGCTCACGATGGCGCGCATCCCCGACACCGACGTGTCGGCCTTCGCGCGGCGCGTGAAGCAGCGCTGGGCCGATCTGCCGCTCGTGCTCCTCGTCCTGACCGACGCGGACCTCTTGCAGCTGCCCGGCGGCTACGACCCCCAGGTCATCGACCACGTGTTCTGGTGGACCGGCGACGCGCGCATCATGCTCGCCATCATCAAGCTCATCGAGGACCGGCTCAACGTCGCCCACGACCTCGAGACCGGCGTGCGCGCCATCATCGTGGTCGAGGACTCGATCCGCTACTACTCGTCGTTCCTCAGCCTGCTCTACGTCGAGCTCATGAAGCAGAGCGAGTCGCTCGTGGCCGAGGGGCTCAACGATCTGCACCGGCTGATGCGCATGCGTGCCCGCCCCAAGGTGCTCCTGGCGCGCACCTACGAGGAGGCGCTCGCCCTGTACGATCGCCATCGGGCCTCGGTCATCGCGCTCATCAGCGACGTGCGCTTCCCCCGCAACGGCGAGGAAGATCCGAACGCCGGCTACGAGCTCGTCAAGGCGGTGCGCGCGCGCGAGCCCGATCTGGCGGTGCTCCTGCAGTCCGCCGAGCCGGGCAGCGCCGAAAAGGCCCAGGAGCTGGGCACCTCGCACGCCGACAAGAAGTCGCCGAACCTGTTGCGCGATCTGCGCCACTTCGTGACCGAGGCGCTCGGCTTCGGCGACTTCGTCTTCCGGCTGCCGGACCGCACCGAGGTCGCCCGCGCGCGCCACGCCTACGAGCTCGAGCAGCAGCTGCGCACCGTGCCGGCCGCGTCGATCGAGTACCACGCCAGCCGCAACCACTTCTCGCACTGGCTCACGGCGCGCTGCATGTTCTCGATCGCCAAGAAGCTGCGCCAGTGGAAGGCCGCCGACTTCGGCGGACCCGAGGCGATCCGCACCTTCCTCGTCGACTCGCTCGTCGAGGCGCGCCACCGGCAGCAGGAGGGCGCCATCACCGATTTCAGCTCGCACCGCGCCGGGCCGATCATGCAGTTCGTGCGCGTCGGCAAGGGCTCGATCGGCGGCAAGGCGCGCGGGCTCGCCTTCGTGAGCTCGCTCATCGCGCGCCACAAGCTCGCCCATCGCTTCGAGGGGCTGCACATCAAGATCCCGCACAGCGTGGTCGTCGCCACCGAGGAGTTCGATCAGTACTTCGAGACGAACCACATCTTCGCCGGCGGGCGCGACAACCTGTCCCACGCCACGGTGTACGACCGCTGCATGACCGCGCGCTTCTCGGGCGATCTGCGCCAGAAGCTGCGTCGCGCCGTCGCACCGCTCGAGGGGCCGCTCGCCGTGCGCTCCTCGAGCATGCTCGAGGACTCGCAGCTCCAGCCCTTCGCCGGCATCTACGCGACCTACATGCTGCCGAACAACCACCCCGACCCCGAGGAGCGCTTCTCGCAGCTGTGTCGCGCCGCCAAGGCGGTCTTCGCCTCGACCTGCTCGGAGGAGGCGCGCGCCTACATCGCGCGCACGCCCTATCACATCGAGGAGGAGAAGATGGCCGTGCTCATCCAGCAGCTCGTGGGCCGCGCGCACGGCGACCGCTTCTACCCGCACGTGGGCGGCGTCGCGGTCTCGTACAACTACTACCCGGTGGGCCACCAGCGCGCCGAGGACGGGCTCGCGATGGTGGCGCTCGGGCTCGGTCAGACCATCGTGCAAGGGGGCATGGGCATCCAGTTCTCGCCCCGTGACCCGTCGGTGCTGCCGCAGTTCGGCTCGGCGCAGGACTACCTGCGCCACACGCAGCGCCAGTTCGCGGCCCTCGATCTGTCGCAGACCGAGGTCGACTTCCGGTCGCGCGAGGGTGCCACGCGGCTCTACGAGCTGTCCGAAGCCGAAGAGGACGGCACGCTCGGGCTCGTGGGCAGCGTCTACTGCCCGGACGACGACGCCGTGCGCGAGGATCTCCGGCTGCGCGGCCCGCGCGTCGTCACCTTTCACAACCTGCTCAAGTGGAACGCGCTGCCGCTCGCTCCGGCGCTCGCGCAGCTGCTCACGCTGGTGCGCGAGGGCATGGGCTGCGCGGTCGAGATCGAGTTCGCGCTCGACGCCGGCGACTGGGGGCGCATCGCGCCGACCGGCCTCCGGCCGCGCGAGCCGACGCTCTACGTGCTGCAGGTGCGGCCGCAGGCGACGCCCATCGTCGACAGCATGGTCGAGGTCGAGGGCTTCGCCGCCGAGCGCATCCTCTGCAAGACCCACCGCTCGCTCGGCCACGGCATCATCGAGGGCCTGCGCGACGTCGTGTACGTCAAGCGCTCGAACCTCCAGGCCAACGAGACCCCGGACGTCGCGACGCAGGTGGGCGAGCTCAACGCGCGCCTCGTCGCGCAGAAGCGCCCCTACCTGCTCGTCGGCCCGGGCCGCTGGGGCTCGAGCGATCCACGCCTCGGCGTGCCGGTCAAGTGGTCGCAGATCGCGGGCGCGCGGGTCATCGTCGAGACCGCCTTCGAGGACCGCGTGGTCGAGCCCTCGCAGGGCGCGCACTTCTTCCACAACGTGACCTCGTTCCGCATCGGCTACCTCACCATCGCCGACGCCACACGGCTCGCCGACGGCGAGCAGCTGCTCGACGACGCGTGGCTCGCCGCGCAGAAGGTCGAGGCCGAGACGGCCGAGGTGAAGCACGTGGTGCTCGACGAACCGCTGCGCGTCCTGCTCGACGGGCGCCGCAGCCGCGGTGCGATCGTGAAGCCGGCGAGCGGCTGAGACAGCGGTGTCTGCAGAACGGGGAGCTCGGACATGAAGCGATACCTTTTCGGCTTTCTGGTGCTCGGCGGTGCGGTGGCGCTCGCGGGCGCGTGCAGCTCGAACGGCGAGGAGACGGGCGGCACGGGCGCCACGACCACGACGACCACGACGACCGGTCAGGGCGGGACCGGCACCGGGGGCTTCGCGGTGGGCGGCGGCGGCGCCGGCCAGGGCGGCGAAGCGCAGGGCGGGGGCGGGAGCGCGC
Source organism: Polyangiaceae bacterium (assembly GCA_020848455.1). GTDB lineage: Bacteria > Myxococcota_A > Polyangia > Polyangiales > Polyangiaceae > JACRDA01. Next base: position 4,819 of record JADLAB010000140.1, on the reverse strand, counting down.
CCACCGGCAAGTGGGTGTCCGGCTACCACGTCGGTTACCAGGCCTGGCTCTACCCGACCGACGCCATCGACTTCTCGGGCCTGACGCACCTGGTCGTCGGGGCCGCGCTGCCGAACGCGGACGGCACGCTCGACACGAGCTTCTACCTCGGCGGCGCGCAGGGCCCGGCCTTCGCGACCGAGCTCACGACCGCGGCGCACCTCGCCGGCAAGAAGGCCATCCTCATGATCGGCGGCGCCGGGACCTACGCGGGCTTCTCGAGCGCCGCCTCGAGCGCGCACCGCGCGGCCTTCGTGCAGAACCTCCTGGCAGCCAGGAACGATCTCGGCTTCGACGGGCTCGACCTCGACTGGGAGCCGCTCGGCCCCGCCGACGCGCCCGACTTCACGGCGCTCGCCGAAGCCCTGCGGGCTGCCGACCCGACCCTGATCCTCACCGTGCCGGTCGGCTACGTGAACGCGAACTTCCCGCAGGTGGACGCGTTCTGGGCCACCGTCGCGCCGCTCTTCGACCAGATCAACATGATGACCTACGGGATGGCGGACGCCTGGCCGGGGTGGGACAGCTGGCACTCGAGCGCGCTCGCGGGCGAGTCGGGCACGACCCCGACCTCGGTGTCGAGCTCCGCCGAGGCGTACATCGCGGGCGGCGTCCCGGCCGAGAAGATCGGCGTCGGAATCGGCTTCTACGGCTCGTGCTGGGCGGGCGGCGTGACCGCGCCGGGCCAGGCCGCGGGGGGCTCGTCCGTCGTCGCGAGCGACAACGACATGTCGTTCACGAACATCGTGAACGACTACTACGTGCCGGGGAACGCGCACTACGACGCCGCGGCCGACGCGCCCTACCTCGGCTTCGCCAACGGCCACGGCCCGTACGGCTGCACCTTCCTCAGCTACGAGGACGAGCAGTCCATCCTCGCCAAGGGCGCGTACGTGAAGAGCCGCGGTCTCGGCGGCGCCATCATCTGGACCATCGGGCAGGGGTACCTCGCCGCGGCGGCCGAGCCGAACCCGCTGCTCGTCGCGACGCGGCAGGGGTTCCTCGAGTAGCGCGGCGCGACGCGCGGCGAGCGCCCGCCGCGCGCCGCGGGCGTGATACCTTCGGCAAGCACCCGGAGGGACTTGCCATGCGTCGTGCTTCGCTCTCGTTGGGCTCGCTCGTGGTCGTGGGGGCGGTGATCGGCTTCGCCTGCGGATCCAGCAGCGACAGCGCGGGGACGGGTGGCTCGGGCGGCGACACCACGACGACCACGACGACCACCACCACGAGCGGCACGGGCGGCGGCTTCATCGACCACGGGGCCGTCGTCTCGATCGCCATCGCTCCGCCGTCGGTCACCATCGACGTGCAGAACGGCGTGAGCGCGCCCGTGTGGTTCACGGTCATGGCGACCTACGCCGACACGACGACCGCGGAGGTGCCCGCGGACTGGCTCTTCGACCGTCCCGACCTCGCGGGCCTGTCGAACCAGGGTGAGCTCAGCGCGCACGGCACGCTCGGCGGCAAGGGCACCGCGACCGCGACCGTGGGCGCGCTGTCCGCCACGGCGGACGTGACCGTGGTGCTGCACCTCACGCAGAACCCCGCGGGCCTCGCGGCCTCCGACCAGGCGCTGTTCGACAGCCCCGACGGCAACCCCTCGGGCACGCTGCTCTACCCCTACGACCACACGGTCTTCGCGCGCGGCATCCTCGCGCCCGAGCTCATGTGGAACGGCGGCTCGGCCGGCGACGCTTACCGCGTGCACCTGCACGAGCAGTACTTCGACGCCGTCGTCTACACGAGCGCCGACCCGCCGAGCGACTTCTCGATGGACCCCGCGCTCTTTGCCCAGCTCACCGACAGCAACGCCGGCGAGCTCGTCACGGTCGACATCCGGAGGCTGTCGGGCGGGCAGGCGCACGCCCCGATGGCTCAATCGTGGAAGATCGCGCAGGGCAGCCTGCGCGGCACGATCTACTACTGGGCGGTCAACACCGGGCAGCTCATGAAGATCAACCCCGGCGCGTCGAGCCCGGTCGTGGTGTTCGACTCGGGGCCGGCCGACCAGCTCGGGAGCCCGGCGCCGGCGAACTACAACGGCGCGACGCCGCCCTGGGAGAGCGGGGGCAACAACAAGCGCTGCGTCGCCTGCCACACCGTGAGCAAGGACGGCTCCACCATCGCGGGCGTGTTCGAGAAGCTCGGCTCGACCGCGAGCCCGTGGGGCACGATCGACCTCACGCTGAGCCCGCCCGGCGTCGTGCAGATGACGCCCTACGACTCGAGCGCCATCTACCTCGGCATCACGCCCGACGGCGACTACGTGGTCGAGAACGACGTGGCGATGCGCATGCGCCTCAAGAACGCGCTCACGGGCGCGACCGTGCCGAGCGCGCTCGACGCCTTCGGCGACTCGACCTGCGATCCGGCCTTCTCGCCCGACGGCAAGCTGCTCGCCTTCTCGAGCAACGTGAGCGGCTACTACCCGGTCGAGTTCTACCGCTCCGACCTCGACGTCATCGACTTCGACCAGGGGAGCCTCGCCTTCGCGAACCGGCGCACCATCGCTCTCGGCGGCGCGAACGCGCTCGCCTTCCCGAGCTTCTCGCCCGACTCGGCCTGGGTGCTCTACCAGGGCGGCGACTACAGCCGCGCCAAGTACGGCGCGAACCTCACCGGGCACAACGATCTCTTCATCACCGACGTCGCGGGCGTGGCTGGCTCGACGCTGCTCGCCGAGGCGAGCGGCGCGACGCTCGAGCCGCGCAACCAGCACATCGCCTACCAGCCGACCGTCAACCCCATCGCCGTCGGCGGCTACCTGTGGGTCGTGTTCATGACGCCGCGCGACTACGGCAACAAGATGCAGTCCTCCGCCGACCCGACCTACGAGAACCGCAAGCAGCTCTGGGTCGCGGCCGTCGACGTGAATCCCCAGCCCGGCCAGGATCCGAGCCACCCGGCCTTCTGGCTCCCGGGCCAGGACCTCTCGACGGTCAACATGAGCGGCTACTGGGCGCTCGACCCCTGCAAGCAGCAGGGCAACTCGTGCAACGAGGGCTTCGAGTGCTGCACCGGCTTCTGTCAGCCGGACGGCAACGGCGACTACGTGTGCATCCCGCCCCCGGGCGGCTGCTCGCACGTGGGCGAGGCGTGCACGACGGGCGCCGACTGCTGCGGTTCCCCGGACGTCGTGTGTATCGGCGGGTTCTGCGCGCTCGGCCAGCCGAATTGAGGGGCTAGAACCCGCGGCAAATCCGACTAGGATGCCGCGCCATGGCCATCCTCGACTCGGTGTTGGACGCGGTCGGACACACGCCGCTCGTGCGGCTCACGCGCATCGGGCGCGACTTGCCCTGCGAGCTCTGCGGCAAGCTCGAGTTCATGAACCCGGGTGGCTCCGTCAAGGACCGCATCGGCGTGCGCATGCTGCTCGAGGCCGAGAAGAGCGGGCGCATCAAGCCCGGCGACACGCTCATCGAGCCGACCAGCGGCAACACCGGCATCGGGCTCGCGATCGCGGCGGCCGTGCGCGGCTACCGCATGATCATCACGATGCCCGAGAAGATGAGCCGCGAGAAGCAGGTGGTGCTCGAGGCGCTCGGCGCCGAGATCATCCGCACGCCGACCGAGGCGGCGTGGGACGCGCCCGACAGCCACATCGGCGTCGCCAAGCGCCTGAAGGAGGTGCTGCCGAACTCGCACATCCTCGACCAGTACTCGAACCCGGACAACCCGCTCGCCCACGAGCTCGGCACCGGGCGCGAGATCCTCGACCAGTGCGGCGGCAAGCTCGACGCCGTCGTGATGACCGCGGGCACGGGCGGCACGCTCTCGGGCGTCGCGCGCGTCATCAAGCGCGAGCTGCCGAGCTGCAAGATCATCGGCGTCGATCCGGAGGGCTCGATCCTCGCGGGGCCCGGCGAGATCAGGAGCTACAAGGTCGAGGGCATCGGCTACGACTTCATCCCCGACGTGCTCGACCGCAAGCTCGTCGACCGCTGGGTCAAGACGAACGATCGCGACTCCTTCCGCATCGCGCGCCAGCTCATCCGGCAGGAGGGCCTGCTCGTCGGTGGCTCGAGCGGCGCCGCCGTGTGGGCGGCCCTCCAGATCGCGAAGGACATGCCCGCGGGCTCGCGCGTGGTCGTGATCCTGCCGGACTCGGTGCGGAACTACCTGACGAAGTTCGTCGACGACGCCTGGATGCGCCAGCACGGCTTCCTCGACATCGACTGGGAGATGGGCTCCATCGGCGACGTCGTGCGCGCGCTGCCGCCGAAGAAGGTCATCTGCATCGAGGACGACAAGACGCTCGGTCAGGCGGTCGAGACCTTCAAGACGCACGGCATCTCGCAGCTGCCGTGCACCTCGCAGGGGCGGCTGTCGGGCATCATCACCGAGACGGACGTGCTCGGCCTGCTCGTCCACGGGCGCGACCGCGCGACCCCGCTCGCCGAGGTCATGGTGCGCAAGGTGTCGACGACGGCGACCCACGAGAGCGCCGCCGTCCTGCCGCAGATCTTCGAGCGCGGCGAGGTGGCCCTCGTCGTCGACGACGAGCGGCACGTGCAGGCCCTGCTGACGAAGCTCGATCTCATCGAGTACCTGTCCTCGCGCGGCCGCTTCGCCGGCGCGCGCCCGGGCGCGCGCGCCTGACCTCTCTCTCGCTCGCCGCCGCGCAGGCCGCGGTGCTCAGCAGGGCGTGCAGGCGCAGGCACTTCCGGGGTCGCACTCGAGCGTGGGCAGCGCGTTGCCGCCCGCACAGGTGCCCGTGCAGGTGTTGCCGCCGCACGTCATGGTCGTCCCCTGGCAGGCGCCGTTCGCGCTGCCGCAG
>JADLAB010000139.1 GCA_020848455.1 Polyangiaceae bacterium | reverse complement strand
GGTGCCGGTGCGTGGCGCTCGGCGACGACGAGCCGCTCGTACTCCTCGGCGCGGTGGTGCTCGCTCGCCGGCCAGTAGCGCCGCACCCACTCGCGCGCGCAGTCGTCGGAGTGCACGGCAAAGCCGCGCGCCCCGAGCCGGGCGTGCACGTCGGCCGAGGACATGGGGCCGCAGAGCGGCTCGCCGATGCCGGCGGCGATGAAGCGGGCCGTGTGCCAGGCCCAGCGCGGGACGGCGGCGGCGGCGGAGTAGGTCATCGCGAGCCGGCTTCGCGCGGCGCTCGCCCCCGCGATGGCGTCGAGCGAGGCGTCGATGGCGGCCGGGGTGAGGTACATGGTCACGCCCTCCCAGAGCCAGAACGAGGGCTCGTCGGCGCGAAAGCCGGCCGCGCCGAGGACGTCGCCGATGCGGTCGCGCTCGAAGTCGATGGCGCACAGGCGGTGCCCGCGCGCGAGCGGGCGCCGGCCCAGGATGCGCTCGCGCTTGTAGGCCTGCGTGAGCGGGTGATCGAGCTCGTAGACGTGGGTCTCGCGGAGCTCGCCCATGCGGAAGGCGCGCGCGTCGAGCCCCGCGCCGAGCACGACGAGCTGGCGGATGCCGTCGGCGAGCCCGCCGCGGATGGCGGCGTCGATGGCGGCGGTGCGGAGCGGGATGCCGTAGGTGAGGCCGCGCGTGAGCGCGCCGAGGGCGCGGTGCCCGAGGCGCATCACGAGGGGCGAGCGGCGCAGCGCGCGCACCTCGAGGGCGAGCAGCGGCGGCAGGAGCCCCTCCGCGACGGGATCGGGGGCGATCTCGAGCCCGGCCGGCGCGCCCGTGTAGAGCGCGCGGAGCGCCGCGACCCAGTCGCTCGTGCGGCTGCGGTGTCCCTGCATGGCCGCAGCCTAGCAGCTGCCGCCCTCGAGGCCGCTCGAAGCCGCTCGAAGCCGCTCGCAAGGCGCGCTTGAATGCGTGCGCCCGCCTTCCTAAGGTGCGGACCTCGTGCTCCTCGCGGCGCTCATCGGGCTCGCCTTCGGGTTCATCGGGTCCATCCCGGTGGCGGGCCCGATCGCCGCGCTCGTGTTCGAGCGCGGGCTCGTAGGTCGCTTCCGGAGCGGCGTGTTCATCTCGCTCGGGGCCGCGGTCGCGGAGGGGGCCTACGCCTTCCTCGCCTTCTGGGGCTTCTCTCGCTACCTGACGCAGTACTCCTTCATCGAGCCCCTCTCGCGCGCCGTCGCGGCGGCGATCCTCGTGGCGCTCGGGATCATGTTCGCGCGCTACCGCAGCAAGCCGGACGATGGCAAGAAGCGGCAGACGGACTCCGCCGCCGCGAGCTTCGCCGTCGGGCTGTCCATCACCGCCCTCAACCCGACCTTCATCGCGACCTGGACCGCCGTCGTGACGATGCTCTACTCGACCGAGTGGATCGAGGTCTCGGGCGCGCAGGCCGTGCCCTTCGCCCTCGGCAGCGTGCTCGGCATCGTGGGCTGGTTCGCGACGCTGCTCGGCCTCATCCGCCGCTACCGCGACCGCTTCACGCGCGCGACCATCGACAAGATCGTGCGCGGGATCGGCTGGTTCCTGCTGGTCTGCGCGGTCTACTTCGCCGTGCAGTTCGTGCGCTACGTCGTCGCGCACGTGTAGGCCGCGGCTCGCGAGCGAGCGCGACTCCGGCCGGCGTCGCCTTCAGGCGCCGGGCTCGACCTTCTTCGGCGCCGTCACCGGGATGAAGGTCCCGCCCGACTTCACGCGCTCGGTCACGCCGGCCGGCAAGGGGCCCGGGTACACGGTGACCTTCGCCTCGCCCACGGTCTGGTTGCGGCTCGCCACCCACTCGTTGCGCTCGGCGACCCACGCGAGGACGGCTGCCTTCGCCTCCTCGGTGAGCTCGCGCTCGTCGCTCGAGTCGACGCCGCCGATGCCCTGCGCGAAGTGGTACCGCACCTCCATCGGCCGGTTCGGATCCGCCGTCCGCATCGCCTCCCGATGCGCCGCGGCCTCCTTCTCGGCGCTCTTCCTGCGCTCCTCGGCGCGCGCCTCCTCGGCGGCGCGCTCGGCGGCCTCGAGCTCGAGGACGCGCTTCTTCTCGTCGTCGTCGAGCGGGCGCATCGCGGCGCGCAGGGCCGCGCTCTCTTCCTTGGTCACGTTGTGCGACGCGACCCCGAGCACCTCGCTCATCTTGGGCCGCTCCTTCAAGAAGGCGAGCGCCGCGTCGGTCGACTCGAAGGTCTGCTGCTTGGTGTTCCCCGTCGTGAGATCGCGCACCCTCAGATCGATCTTGCTCATGGGGCGCGAGTCTACACTGCCCGCTTCGGACCCACGAGGCTGCGCAGCGTCGCCCGTGCCACTTCCTCGCCCGCGGCGTTCTTCATGCTGACCGGCACGGCGTACTCGCGGCGCTCGCTCGAGGTCGGGACCGGACAGTCGCACTCGGCCGTGATGACGCCGCGCGCCTTCTTCACGTACTCGATCGACATGCCGGCCACGATGAAGCGCGCGTCGTCGGGGAGCGAGTAGGCGAGCGCGGCGTTGCCGGTGAGCTCGGCGAGGTTCGCGAGCGCGATGGCGTGCACGCAGCGCAGGTGGTTGCGGACGCTGCGCCGGTCGGCGAGCCGGACGCGCGCGTACCCCGGTCGCAGCTCGGTCACGACGGCGCCGATGGTGCCCGTGTAGGGGGCCGCCTGCCCGACCAGGCGGCTGAAGACGAGCTTGCCGCCGGGCAGGCGTGCGAGCCGGTCCCAGCTCGAGCGCAGGAAGTTGCCGTGTGCCTCGGCCGAGGGGATGAGCTTCTGCAGGGGGCCCGGGAGGTGCATGCTGGTGACGCTACGCGTACGCCGGCGCGCGGGGCTGTGCAAGGGG
>JADLAB010000138.1 GCA_020848455.1 Polyangiaceae bacterium | reverse complement strand
TGCCGCTCGCCACGACGACGCGACTTCACCTTCTCTTCGCGCCGACCCTCGTGGCCCGCAGCGGCGGCGGCACGGCCACGGCCACGGCCTCGGGCAGCGGAACCCCGCCTCCACCCCGCCTTCTGGGGTTGGGACGCGCCCTGACGCGGCCCGTCCGACGAACCTGGTGCTCGAGGTAGCCGCCATGAGGAAAGAGGAAATCGTGAGGAACAGCGCCTTGGTCGCGACTATTGCAGTGGCAACGGCCTTGCTCGGGGGGGGCTGCCACGCCGGAGACTGCGACGATCAGAGCTGCGGCGCTTACGGTGGCAGCGCCAGCAGGAGCTTCACCAGCTGCTACATCAGCGGCACGGGCTCGAGCAAGGACGAGTTCTGGCTCGAGGACGACTCCGGCAACGAGTTCTATCGCTGCGAGCGTGCGGCCAGCGACAACGATTCCTGTGGCGTGGCGCTCATCGCGGCCAAGGAATCGTTCTGCGCACCTTGATGCCGACCGCGCGTTCGCGGAGTCGGGACCCGATGAGAGCGGCGTTGCCGCTGCCGCCACGGCGATGACTCTCAGCAGGAGTCCGTAGTGCTTGGCGTCGGCGGAGGCGCTGCCCTGCGCTCGAGAGCCGCCGTGACGACCGAGGCTCTCTACAACGGAAGAGGTTACCAATGTCCTTGTCACGCCCACTGTCAATCGGACTGATGGCACTCATCGGCGCTGGCCTCGCCTTCGGCGCCAGCTGCAGCGACACCGAGGATGCGTCCTCTCCGGGAACCGGGGGGAGCACGGCGCAGGGCGGCGGAGGCGGCGCGGCCAACGGCGTGAGCGTGACCTTCTACGTGGGCGAGTCGATCTGGGGCGACGCGAATCATCCGCCGATCGCAGGGGCGACCGTGGCCTTCGACGCCCCCGGCGGCGAGCGCACCGAGCTGACGACGGGTGCCGACGGCAAGGTCACGTTCGACGGCGTCGATTGGTCGCTGGGGCTTGGCTCGGTCACGGCCTACGGCGACGGCCATGCAATGTACAGCGTCGTCGGGCTCGATGCTGCCAGGGTCGCCTCCTTGCGGCTCATCGATGGGGGCGTGTTTCTTGCGCTCCCGACCCTGCCCGGCGCTGTGGACACGGTGACCGTCAGCGGCACGATCACCGGCTTTCAGGACGCCGCCCACAACGCCGTCGTGAACGTCGTGGGCAGCATGACCGGCTCGGAGTGGAGCGGGGCATCGAGCGGGACCTTCAGCGTGATGGTGCCGAGCGGCGTGCCCTTCACGCTTCAAGCCTTGGAGATGACGCAGCAGCCGCTCGCTTCGGGCCAGGGCTACGACATGCCGGTGTACCAGGTGTCGCACCACGACTTCGCTGCCACCAGCAGCGACGTGAGCGGCGCGGTGCTCGATCTGTCCACGAGCACGCTCGCGCTGCAGACGGCCGACGTCTCCTGGACCACACCGAGTCGTGCCGAGAGCCGGGTGCGCGCGGGGTTTGGCGTCGGCCTCGTGTGTCCGTGGGGCTCGACCGCCTGCACCGGCTGGTCCACGCACATCGACATCTCGGCTGGCGGCAACCAGTTCGACGACTCGCTCCTGTGGGTGGAGCCGACCTGGGCCGAAACCCCGACGTTCTTCGCGCGCGTCTACGACGGCAACGAGCTCATCTCGTTCCGCCGGTCGATGGGCTGGCCCCAGGGTGGCTTCGTCGGTTCCCTGCCTGACACCCCCGAGTGGGTGACCCCATCCGCCGGGACGCACCATCCGCTCCACGAGTCGCTCAGCTGGCAGCTGTTCGATACCGGCGTTCCCGAGGTGATGCTGATGATGATGAAGGGCGCTACCCTGGCCTGGGTCGTGAGCGCTGGCGCGGACGCGACGAGCCTCGCCGTGCCCGAGCTTCCGTCCACGGTCGACTCGGCGGCGCTGCTGGGCCTGGCACCACGGGCCTACGTCGTCGCCGGGTGGCCCAACGACGATCTCGAGTCGCCGGACGCCTTCGGCGCGTCCAAGACCGTGTTCCTCGACCCCTGAGCGTTGCGAGGTCCGTCATGTCGAGGCGATGTCGCGCGGCCATCGTGGCCGCGCTGACCGTGACAGCGACCTTCGAGGGGACCGCGTGGGCGTGCTCGGTGTTCTGTGCTCACGACGGCGAAGTCGTCCTCGCCGGCAACAACGAGGACTACTACGGCGGCGACCCGGCCATCATCTGGTTCGTGCCGGCCCAGGCGCAGAAGCACGGCTACGTGGCCTACGGCTACGCCAGCAACCACTTCTCCCAGGGCGGCATGAACGACCAGGGTCTCTTCTGGGACGGGCTTGCCACTCCGGCGCTTTCTTGCAGCTCCTGCGGCGGGACCGAGCCGTTCACGCTGGAGACGCTCGAAGAGGTCATGCAAGACAGCGCGACCGTGCAGGAGGCACTCGACGCGTTCGCGTCGTACGACACGACGGCGATCATGGAGACCGCGCAGCTGCTCTTCGCCGACGCACAGGGCAGCTCGGCCATCCTCGAGGGAGATCAGGTGATCTGGCCGCAGCACGACTTCCAGATCGCCACCAACTTCTATCAATCCGATCCGTCTCTCGGCGGCTATCCGTGCTGGCGCTACGACACCCTCGCATCGCTGATGCAGAGCAGCCTGCCGCTCGACGTCGATACCTTCCGGCAGATGGCCGACGCCGTGCACCAGGGGGTGGCGCCGGGTCCCTCCGTGTACACCCGCTACACCACCATCGGTGACCTGAAGGCGGGCGTGCTCTATCTCTTTCACGACATGGACTTCGGGCGCTGCGTGCGCTTCGACCTCGCCGAGGAGCTCGGCATGCCCTCGCACGAGTATGCGATGGCCGAGCTGAGCTACCAGCCCGAATGCTGGATTGCCTCCGGATCGGGCGGCGCCGGCGGCGCGGGAGGCTCGGACGTGAGCAGCCCCCAGGACGGGCCGGAGCTCGCGTCCGCCGAGCCCGGCACCGGGTGCGGCTGCCGCGTCGGCCCGAGAGCTCACGCGGCTGGCTGGATGCTCTTGACGATGGGCGGGGTCGCGCTCGCGGCCATCCGAGCGCGGCGGCGACGCGATAGGTTGCCACGTGGCCGCGCCGAATGACGTGGCGGGCCGCCCGCGTCCCTTCGCGACGTTGCGCGAGCCGCCGGTCGAGCGTACATGAAGGGATGCTCCCCCACGTTGCGCGCGCGCTCGTGCTCGTGACGGTGGCGTCCGCCTTGGCATGTCGCGCGCAGCGCAACGGTCTGGACCCAGCGGCAGACGCCGCGGGGACGACGCTCGACCCGGACCGCCGAGCCGCCATGGATCGAGGGCAGGCCCATCTCGCCGACGCCCCCGAAGTCTGCATGCTGGTCAGCCCGGAGGCGGTCGCGGCGAGCTTCGTGTCGGGCGCAGCGCTGCGCACGGCGCCCATGGGCGAGGCGAATGGCCCGGCGTGCGGCTACCCCGATCCCGACCGTGGCGGCTACCTGCTGGTGATCCAGCGCCGCAGCCTCGCATCCTGGGACACGGCCGACACGACCGGGACACCCATCGCAGACCTCGGGGTGGCGGCCCGGCTGGATGAGGACGCGGGCAACGGCAGCGCGAGTCTCTTCGTGCGCGACGAGCCGCGCCACGCCGTCATGATGTTCCTCGCCCCCTCCGGCCCGCCCGCCGCCCTCCTGCGCGTGGCGGGGCACCTCTACCACCGGTGACACGTCTCGCGCGGGATCGGGGTCATTGCGGTCTGACAGCCACCCGGTGGCCGCTGCCTCAGCGGCCCGCGAGCAGCGCGCGGCGGAGTCGCTCGGCCTCGGCGCGCTGCGCGTCCGAGGGGCCGCCCCCCATGGTGATCTGCACCTTCCCGCCGCTGATCTCGCTCTTCACGACGGGCGCCGACATCACCCGGTCGTCGAACACGATCGCCAGGCGCCGCTCGAGGCTCGCGGCGGTCGCCTCGCGGAAGCGCTCGGCGGCGCTCGGCGAGAGCTCGATCTGGAGCGACGTGCCCCAGTCTTCCTCGCGGATCTCGGCGCCGACCACGTCGCCAGCGCGGACGACCGCCGGCCCGGAGGCGAGGTAGCTGCGGACGAAGACCTCGGGCGGGTCGCCGGCGCCACGCGGCAGGCGGACCTCCGCCACGAGCCAGCGCTTGCCCGCGGGCAGCGGCACGATCCCGAGGACCGTCAGCATGCGTGCTCGCACCGCCTCGATGGGCTCCCCGGCGCGGGGCCGCGTCATCGCATAGCGGGTCTCGACGCTGCGGGCGCCCATGCCGATGCGCTCGCGCTCGATGCGAATGGCCTCGCCCATGCCCGTGGCGAGCAGCCGCTCGACCTCGCGCAGCGGCGCGCCGTCCTCGTCGTCGACGCGCACGATCTCGAACCCGCGGCCGACCGCGGGCGGCGGCAGCGCGGGCGCCTCGTCGCTCGCCGCCGCCGACGGAGGCGCCAGCGCGACGGTCGGCACGCCCGTGCCGGAGGGCACCGCCGTGTCGCCTCGCGAGCCGCAGCCCGCGAGCACCGCGCCGGCGAGCGCCCCGAGGTGCAGCGTCGAGAGCGGTCGGGCCTTCGCTCGGCGGGGCGGCACGGCGCGTCCATAGCCCGAGCGCTCGGCTGCGTCGACCGTGTGCGGCCCGGCCGGCCGGGCCGGCGCATCCTCCCGGGACGGACAAGGCTCCGATCTCGCCCGCGTCGCCCCGCGTCGCCTAGTCTCGGGGTATGAGCGCAGCGGCCGAGCCCCGAAGCAAGAAGCCCCACGCCCGAGACCGCGCGCGGGCGCTCCTGCTCCTCGGCCTCGGGTGCACGGCTTGTCGCGGACCGGCCGCCGAGCCCGCGACCCCGCCTCCCCGGGTGGTTACGGCCGTGCTCCCGGCCGAGACCGCGGCCGCGTCCGCGACCCCGAGCGCCGACGAGCTCCCGCCCGCGCCACCCCCGGCGCGCGCCGCTTGCACGCCGCCCGGGTGCTGGGTCATCGACGACGGCGGCGTGGGCGAGCTGCGGCTCGGCGCACCGCTCGCGCTCGCGGACCTCGGGCCCGAGCCCGCCAAGCGCTTCTTCGCGCGCACCATCGCCGACGCGCAGCCCGTGGAAGGCTTTCGTCTCGACGCGCCACCGCTCGCGGTCGCGGTGCGCCCGCGCATGGGCACGGCCGCCGGCGCGCTCGGCCTCGCCCGTCAGGGCAGGCTGCTCGTCGCGGCCGTCTACGTCGAGGGCCCGGGCCCCGAGACCGCGCGCGGGGCAGGCGTCGGGGCGACGCTCGGCGACCTCGCGCGGCTGCATGGCGCGCCGAAACCCCACGACGTGCCGCCGACCTGGGGGCACGACGAGTGCGCGGTGGCGGTCCCCGACCTCGAGAACGTCTGGTTCTACTTCGAGAGCTGCGAGCGCGCGCGCGGGGGCGCACCCTCCGTGCGCGTGGGCGTCTACGCGCTCGCGATCGAAGACTGGTAGGGCGTCGCGCATCCTGCCGCGGCTAGAATGGCGCCATGAGGCGCTGCTGGGCGATCGTCGTCGTCACGTCCTTCGTCGCGTGCAGCCGCACGGCCGAGCCGGACGGCGCCGACACCCGAGCGCGCCGGTCCGCCACCGCATCGGGCACCGGGGCGGCCGGCGCGCTGCGCCCCGCATCGACCGTGGAAGCCTGGCCGACCGGCACCGACTTCGCGGAGCGCGTGCGGGCGGTCGTGCTCCGCCGTCAGCCTGCCCTCGAGGTTCGCGTCGACGGTCCGCTCGATCTCAGCTGGTCCGTGGGTGGAGAGCCAGCGCGGATGACGCTCCACAACGCCTGGCGGTACTGCACGGCGTCTCCCGAGGCCTGCGACGCGACGCTCGACAAGCTCGTCGACGCGACCCTGCGCGCGCCGCCCCCGGAGTCGCTCGCGGTCGAGCACCTGCGGCCGGTCCTCTTCGGCGAGGCCACGAGCGCGAGCCAGGCGACGCTCGCGACGGCCGCGCCCCCGTTCCGCCCCGTCCTGCGGCCGTTCGTCGCGGATCTGCAGGTGGGCTACGCCTTCGACAGCGCCGACCACATGGTGCACCTGCAGGCGCGTCACCTCGAGCGCCTCGGTCTCGACGCCGAGGCGGTCCACGCGCGCGCGGTCGCGAACCTCGAGCACGCGGCGGCCCCCTTCGAGCCCTTCCGGGTGGCGCCCGGGCAGAACATCTATGGCCTCTCGACGCGCGACAGCTACGACGCCCCGCGCCTCTTGCTCGACGCGCGCTGGGCGGCGCTCGCGGCGCGCCACGGCGGCACGCTCGTCGCCGGGGTCCCCACGCGCGACGTCGTTCTGTTCGCCCCGAACGCGACGGCGCGCGACATCGACATCCTGCGCGGCGCGGTCGCGCTCGCCTACGCCAACCAGCCGAACCCCATCTCCCGCACGCTGCTCCGGTGGCGCGAGCACGGCTGGGAGGTGGCGCGCTGACGGCGC
>JADLAB010000137.1 GCA_020848455.1 Polyangiaceae bacterium | reverse complement strand
CGATCGGTCGGCTTCTGGGCCGTCGCGGCGCGCAGGAGCTTCGCGACGGCGGCGGGGTAGACGCGCAGGCGCTCCGGATCTTCGAAGGGGTCGCGGCGCATGTGGGCGATGATGCGGTCGCGCTGGTTGTCGATCTCGTCGAAGAAGGCGCGCCCGGTCGTCACGTTGTAGATGGTGGCCGCCAGCGCGTACACGTCGGCGCGCACGTCGAGCTCCACCGGATCGAGCACCTGCTCGGGCGCGATGTAGCCCGCCGTGCCGGCGACGAAGCGCCCGCCCGCCTCGGGCGGCACGCGCGTCGCGCGCACCATGCCGAAGTCGATGACCACCGTCGCGAGCGGTGGCGTCGTGGCCGGGTCGCGGTGCTTCTGCGGGTCGAACCTCTCGCCGCCCGCGAGCGGCAGGCGCAGCCACAGGTTCGCGGGCTTGATGTCGCGGTGCACGAGCCCGACGCGGTGCAGGGCCGCGAGCCCGGCGCACGACTCGAGCACGACCTGGCGCAGCTCGAACAGCGTCATGCGCCGCGCGGTCGAGTACTGCTTGAGATCGGCGCCGATGAGGTACTCGAGCACGAGGAAGGGCACGCCCGAGGACACGCCGCGGTCGATGATGTTGGCGACGTTCGGGTGGTAGAGGCCGGCGAGGGCGGCGGCCTCCTCGACGAAGGAGGCGAGGATGCCCTCGCGCTCGATCTCGGTCGCGCTCGCGAGCACGTCGGCCTTCGGGATCTTGAGCACGAAGAACCGGTCGGCGCCCGGCTTGCGCACGAGCCACACCGAGCCGATGCCGCCCTCGCCGAGCGGCTTGACGAGCTCGTAGCCCTCGATGAGCTTCTGCTCCTTCTTCTTCGGCTGGGGGGGCGGCGGCGGCGTGCGGCGGATGGCCGCGCGCACGGACGCCTCGAGCAGCGCCGAGGCGACCGGGCCGAGGGAGGCGAGCCACACGTCGAGCATCGACAGGTCGCGCGCGCGGATGGCGCGCGCCACGAGCGCGGCCACGCGCGGAGCGTTCTCGGTGGCGCGGCGCGCGAGCGAGCTCTCGGGGATGTCGTCGGCGTTCGCGGGGTGCAGGCCCTTGACCGGGTCGGCGAGCGCGGACTGCATGCGGTCGCCGGCGAGCACGAGCTCGAAGCACATCGGCTCGAGGTTCGGCCGCGGGCCGGCCGCCGCGGCGAAGTCCTTCAGGGCCTGCGCGAGACAGGCGAGGGCGTGGGCGAGCTCCGTGTCCTCGGCGTGCAGGGCGGCGAGCGCGGTGGCGGCCGCCGGACCCCACTGGCCGTCGGCAGCGCCCGAGGCGACCGCGGTGCGGAGCGCCTCGGCCTCGCTGCAGCAGCGGTCGAGCGCGCCCGCCGCCATCATCGGCAGGGCCGTCGCGAGCTGCTGCAGCATCGCGGGCCGGTCGATGACGAGCGCCCACCAGGCCGCGAAGGGGCCGAGCCAGCGCACGTCGTCCACCTCGCCGAGCGTCGTGCCGCGCGTCGTGTCGACCAGGCGCCAGAAGAGCGTCGAGAGCGCGCTCTTCAGCGCCCCCGGCAGCTCGCGCGAGCCGTCGGCGAGCCCCTGGAGCTTGCTCAGCCAGTGGCAGGTGTCGTGGGCCGTCGGACCGCGCCCGGGCCCGAGGTCCGCGTCCTCGCCGCAGGCGTCGAGCGCGTAGCCGCCGAGCCGGATGGCGAGCACCTCGAGGGGCAGATCGGCGTGCAGATCGGCGCCCTCGGCCTGGCGGCGCTCCTTGACGAGGTCGAGGATCTCGGCCGGCGTCTGGGCGACGATCTTCCACGTCTCCTCGAGCTCCGGCTGGTCGATGGGATCGCCCGACGGGCGCGTGACGAGCAAGGGGCCCCAGAGCCGGAGCGCGAAGGCGCGCGCCGAGCCCTCGAGCGCGTTGATGGCGGCCGCGCGCTGGCGCGGTCGGCCGGTGCCGAGCGCGATGCGACGCGCCTCGAGGAAGGTCGCCGCGAGCGAGCCTGCGAAGCGCGCGGCCCGGGCGTCGGCCTCCTCGTCGTCGTACTGCGCGGCGAGGCGCATGAGGTTGTCGAGCCCGAGCTCGAGATCGAGCGGATCGCGCTCGGCGCCGTCGATGACGTCGGTGACGGCGGTCACCTCGATCCAGCGACGGAGATCGTCGAAGTTGGCGGCCGGCGCGCGCCGGGCCATCTCGCGGAGCGCGCGCAGCGGCCCGTCGACCTCGCGGTCGTGCGTGCCGCGCCGCCACAGGGTCGCCAGCCCGCGCGCCAGCGCTCGCGCCGAGACGGCCCCGCCGTCGCCGGCGAGGATGCGCTTGGCGAGTCGATCCCAGAGGTCGCGGCGCTCGACGAAGAGGTAGGGCGTGGCCGCGGCGACCGCCGCGAGCACCCAGGCGTCCTCCTTCGGCGAGGCGATGATCGCGACGAGCTGGCTCGCGAGGAAGTTGAGCCGCTCGGCCGGCAGCGAGGCGAACGCGGTGATGGCGCGCTGCCGCAGGACCGGCGAATCGCCGAGCACCCAGTCGAGGAGCATGCCCTCGAGCTGATCGAGCGTGCCCGTGAGCCGGCCGAGCGCCCGCGCGGCGTGCACCCACACGAGCGGCTCGGGGTGCAGGATGAGCGGCTGCAGGACCTGCAGGGTCTTGCCGACGAGCACGGGGCCGGTCTTCGGCGGCATGCCGCGCACGCTCACCTCGAGGCAGCGGGCCGCGATGACACGGCCGCGGAGCGAGCCGTGGGCGGGCGCGCTCACGAGCTCCTCGAAGGTCTCCGCCGAGCCCCAGATCCAGGGGCCGAGATCGGGCAGCTCGAGGGCGCTCGCCCCGGCCTCCCAGAACAGGATCTCGAGCCGCGCGAGCACCTCCGCGCTCGTGGCCCCGCCGAGCTCCGCGCCCTGGCCTAGGAGCGGCGCGCACGCGAGCGCGTCGACGAGCGGGCCCTCGATCACGCGATCGCACGCCACGCCCGCGACGCGCGGGCGCAGGGTGGCGTTCGCCGCGGCGTGGCCAAGCAGCGGCGCGATGTGGGTGTCGAGCCGCCAGGTGCTCGCCGAGCACCACGCGAGCAGGACCTGGCCGGCCGGGCCGGCGAACAGGGTGCCGAGCGCGGCGCGCTCCTCGTCCGACCAGGTCATCGACGGGACGTAGGTGACGAGGGTGTCGGCTGCCGCCGCGAGCTCCTTCGAGAGCGTGCCCTCCGCGTGCTCGCGCGCACGCCAGCGGGCCCGCAGGGCCTCCCCGAGCTCGGGTTGGGCGTCGAGCGACGCGCTGAGCGTGGTGAGGGCGGCGGCTAGCTCTTCGGGGATCATCGCGAGCCTCGGCAGTCTACCCCGGCGGCGGCCGAACCGGCACGGTCCCTGCGGCCGAGGCGCTCGTCAGGCGTCCTCGACCTTGCCGAGGTCGAGGAACTCGATCTCGCCGTCGCCCTCGAAGCGCACCGTGGCCTTGCCCTCCGCGTCGAGCACCCCCGAGAGCTCCTTGCCGCTCGCGAGGTGGATGCGGAAGCGCGCGTTCGGGACCGGATCGCCCTCGTCGTCGACGAGCTCGATGGTGGTCGGCTCCTCGGAGCTCGACGTGGGATCGTCGCCCGGCGAGGCGGGCGATTTCAGCTTCACGGCGCTGCCGTCGATCTTGGCGTCCGAGGCGAGCACCACGTGGGCGCCGCTCGAGAAGAGCGACACCTTGTCGTCCGACTTGAGGCCCACGAGCGAGTCGGCGAGCAGGAGCGCCTTGTCCTCGCCGAGGTGCTGGCTCGCCCCGTCGGCGCGGAGCACGATGGAGGCGGCCACGATCTGCACACCGCTCGGCGTGATCCGCACCAGGCTGTCGCCGCACACGAGGTTCACGGCGGTGTCCGAGCGCACGGTCACCTCGTCCGTGCCGCTGTACTCCGCACCGCCCTCGACGTGCAGCGCGATGGTCCCCGGCGCCTCCGCCGAGCCGACGACGCCGAGGAGCGAGCCCGCGACGACCGCGCTGACCGCCGCGCCGCCCTCGAAGGCGAGGTCCCCCTTGGTGGCGTGGCTCTCGGTGCCGCCGACGACCACCGACAGGTCGCGCTGCACGAGCCGCGCGGCGCTGCCCTCGACCACCCGGCGCTCCTCGCCCTTGACGGTGTCGTGGCGGTCCTTCTCGACCACGCTCCGCTCGTCGCCCGACACGACGCGCGTGAGGTCGTGCCCCACGGCCTCGAGCCGGTCGGCGCCCACCACGAGGAAGCTGTTCTGGTCGACCTTGTGCGTCGCGTTGCGCCCCACGCGCTCGAGCTGGTCGTGCTGCACGAGCAGGTCGAAGTCCTTCTCGGCGCGCACGTGGACCTGCTCGAAGCCCACCCGGTCCTCGAAGGAGATCTCGTTGTAGCCGCCGCCCCCGGGCGAGGACTGGCTGCGGATGCCGCTCTTCGTGCGCTGGCCCGGCAGCGGGAAGGGCACGGGCGTGCCGGCGTTCGGGACGCAGCCGACCACGAGCGGCCGATCGACGTCGCCGCCCACGAAGAGCACCACGACCTCCATGCCGATGCGCGGGATGAACTGGAAGCCCCAGCCCGCGCCCGACCAGTTCTGCATCGTGCGGATCCAGCAGCTCGACTCGCCGACGCCGTCGCCGCGATCCCAGTGGAAGCGCACCCGGATGCGGCCGTGCTCGTCGGTGTGGACGTCCTTGCCCGCCGGGCCGACGACCGTGGCCGTCTCCATCGTCTGCTGCACGCGACGACCGCGACGGTGTGGCCGCGGCGGCAGCGGCGCCGGCAGAGCCTCGAAGCTGTTGCGGTACACCTCGCGCTCCGTGCCCGAGCGCTCGCCCTCGGGGCTGTGCCCCTCGTGCGCCACCCGCAAGAGGGCGTAGGGCCCGTCGAGCTCGGGCAGCGTCTCGCTCACGAGCTCGAAGGCGTGTCCGGGCAGGACGCGCCGGCTGCGGCTCTCGCCGAAGGCGACGCGTGCCCGCCGGCGGAGCTGCTCGATGCGGCGCCGCGCGGCGATCTCCGCCACCTCGAAGCCCTCGTACTCGCCCTGGTGCTCGTAGATCGACAGCACGCGCTCGTCGAAGGCGATGCGCTCGTGCCGCGCGTCGGCCACGACCGGGTCGCGCCGCTGCGGCCGCTCGAAGTCGTAGTCGCGGAGCTCGACTCGCCCCGGCCGCACGCGCGCCCGCGCGCGGAACGCGAGGACGTCGTCCTCGCTGCCCTGGGATGCGCCGTGCTCGCGCTGCTTCAGGGCCGGCTCGCCGGCCACGAAGGGCAAGAGCGCGGGCTCGTCGCACAGGCACACGACCTCGTCGCGCGCCTGCTCGTCGTGCCGGAAGTAGAAGTAGATGCCCTCCTCGGCGAGCAGGCGCGTGAGGAACGCGAGGTCCGTCTCCTGGTACTGCAGGCAGAGCGGGCGCGGCCGGTAGCTGTCCGAGAGCTGCGCCACGTGGGGCACGTTCGCCTCCGTGAGGAGCCGGCGCACGATGGCCGGCGCGGTCTCGCCCTCGAAGACGCGGCTCCGCCGGCGGCGCCGCAAGAGCGCGAGCCGCGGCACGAGCCGCAGCCTGAGGGCACGCTCGCCGCTCGCCGCGTGGAGCCCCATCACCTCCACCTGGCTCGCGACCCCGAAGATCGAGCGCGCGCTCTGCCCGTGCAGCGTGAAGGTGACGCGCTGCCCGAGCAGATCGCGCTCGAGCTCCTGCGCCTTGTGGTCGGTGCGCAGCAGGATGTCGAAGGCGAAGGGGCGCGACATCTCCTCGACGCCGCGAAACGACACGACGGCGAGCTCGCCGGGGGCGTGCGCGTCGGTCGACAGCTCGAAGACGCCCGCGGCGCTCATGCGCCCACCGCCTCGCAGAGCGCCTGCAGCGTCGCCTCGTCGGCCGCGCCCGTCTGGGCGAGGCCGCGCGCCGCCTGGAAGGCGCGCAGCGCGCTGCCGAGGTCCTTGCGCGGCTCGTAGCCCAGGTTCTCGAGGCGCCCGACGACGCCCGCGGGCCGCGACAGCGGATCGAGGCCGCCGAAGTGCAGGGTGTACCGCAGCTCGTCCCCCTCGTCGGCCGTGCCGCCGGGCCACACGACGAGCTCGCCCAGCTTCGCCGTGACGGGCACCTTCGCCTCGAGCACGCCCTCGGAGGTGGTCTGACCCTCGTGGACGGCGCGCCCCACGAGCAGGCGGTAGGGCTTGTCGGCCAGGCCCTCGCCCGCCCCGTCCGAGAGGGCGATCTCGATGCGCGTGAGGGCTCCCGGGGCCTTGTAGCGGTGGGTCCCGCCGCTCGAGATCGACGGGCGCGGCGGCGGCGTGGCAGGCACCCACACGACGTCGCCCGGGCCGAGGACCGAGGGGTCGGGGCGGGCGCTCTTCAGCGCCTCGTTCTTCGCGTGGCCGTGGAGCTCGTCGACGCTCACGCCGTGGCGCGCTGCCAGGAGCTCGAAGCAATCACCTTGTTTGACCACGTAGGGTTTCATGGCTAGGCCTTCAGCGCCTCCTCGGCACGGGCGCGCACCTCGTCGAGCTCCCCCGCCGTGAGGCCCGCGAAGGCCCGGTCCTCGGCCGCGAAGTGCCCGCCCACGATCTCGGCGACCGCCCACGCGGCCTGATCGCACACGCGCACCGAGCGCCCCTCGGGCCAGCCGGGCATGAGGTGCGTCGCGTCGCCGAACAGGGCGAGGAGCGCCGGCAGCAGCTCGGAGCGGCGCACGTAGACGGCCCGCTCGATGACCTCGACCTTCGCGGCCGCCTTCGCGCGCCCGATCTCGACCGACAGCGCCCGGAGGTGGGGGGCGGCGCCGCGCTTCGCGCACGCGGCCGACAGGGCGCCCTTCACGAGCGGGCTCTTCTCGGCGGCGTGCCGTGCCCGCAGCACGTCGACGGGCACGTCGACGCCCTCGCCGAGCGCGAGCGCGAGCTCGGCGCGGAGCTCGGGGTCGGCCGTCGCGTCGAAGGTGGCGAGGACGGCGCGGCCCTGGCCGAGGCTGCCCCGGTGGAGCTCCCGCACGGCGGCGGTGGCGGCGACGGCGACGGCGCGGTCGCCATCGGCCACGAGGGCGGCCACGGCGGGCAGATCCTGGCCCTCGCCGATGGCGGCGAGGCAGTGGATCGCGACGCGCCGCACCTCCGCACGCGGCGAGCCGAGCGCGGCGCGCGCCGGCGCTCGCCCCTCCGGGCCCATGCGCTCGGCGACGACCGCAGCCTGCGGGGATCCGGCCTCGATCCAGGGCGTGAGCTCGGCCATCAGAAGGGTCCGTGGGGGCTGCGGAGGTAGCGACGCACGATGTGTACCTGGTCGTCGTTGGGCACGTTCGGAACGGCCTTCTGCGTCAGGTGCTGTCCGCAGACCCGATCGCCGTAGCCGCGGTCGTTGGCGCGCGGGCGCGTCCGGTACTCGTGCTGGTCGGGCCACGACCAGTGTGCCGCGTCGATCGTGGGGCTGATCGGGTGCATGAGGTTGAGCAGCGAGTGCCAGCTCGAGTCGGCGCCATCGGGATCCGTCACCTGGCGGTTGCCGACGTGCTTCAGGGTGAGAAAGTGTCCGATCTCGTGGGCGAGGGCGCGACCGAGCTCCGACACGGGCGGCCGGCCCCCCTGGGGGCCCCAGTCCTCGGCCATGAGCACGCCGACGCGGCTCCGGATGCGCCGTGCCGTGTGGGCGTCGACGCCTTGCCCGCCCCAGTTCTGGAACGCGCCGCCGTCCTGCGCGGAGGCGAGGATCTCGCCCGCGAAGTAGACGTTGATCGTGTGCGAGACGTGGTTCGTGCCGAGCGCCCGGGCGATCTCGGTGCTGCCGCGGATCTGACCGCGCTGGGAGCCGAGGACCCACTCGGGGTAGTCGCGCGTCGCGCCGAGGCTCGCAGCGGCCTCCTCGCCGTAGATCTCGCGCACCGACTGGCGCAGATCCTCGGTGATGCGCGCCTCCCACGATTGCCAGGGGCGCGCCGCGATCTCGATGCCGTACGGGATGAAGACGGCGGCGGCGACGGCGGCGATGGCCTGCATGTCGAGCTGGCAGGTGTAGGCCTGGGCCGGGTCGTACGCGGGCACGCCGTGCACGCGCGCCGGATGGTGCGTGACGCGGTGCAGCGTCATGTCGATGCGCCGCAGGGCGAACACCTCGACGCGCAGCCTGCCGAGCACGGGCCCGGTGGCCGACTGGGCCCGCACCTCGAGCACGCCGACCCGGGAGTCGGCCGGCGCATGCCGCGGCTGCGGGCTCTGGGTCTTGCCGCGGAGCGTGATCGTGGCCTGCGCCTCGTTGCCGAGGCTGCTCCCGCCCACGAGCTCGACGATGTCGGCGCTGCCCTCGGCGACGACCGCGTGCAGCGCCACGTCCGTCGGCACGCCCACCCGCGCGACGCCCACGCGGATGCTGCGCCCCTCGGCCACACCCACGAGGGCGCCGAAGTGCGGCGCGCGGTGGCCGCGGTTGTCGACCTCCGGCCGTTCGCCGTCGATCTCGTCGGCGCCCGCGGCCCGAACGAAGCGCACGGGCACGATTCGCGCGGACTTGCCCCGAGGGACGATGATGTCCATGGCTCAGGCGAGCCTCCGATCGAGCACCTGCATCAGGGGCTCGGTGAAGTTGCCGTCGGGATAGGGCTGCACCGCCTCGTTCACCTGGAAGTCGCGCACGGCGCGGTCGAGCTCGCGCGTGAGCTTCTCGGGGTAGCCCGCGTCGGCGTCACCGAGCGCGTGGTAGCCGAGACGCGCCAGACCGAGCGCGAAGGCCCGGAACACGTGATCGGTGTCGCCGAACTTGAGCTCCTCGGTGAGGCCCTCGGGGGGAGCCAGATCCCCCGCCCGCTCGACGCGGACGTGGTAGTCCGCGCCCCACACGCGCAGCGTGCACTCGCTCACGTCGGCGGGCAGGGGGATGGGGACGGCGCCGTCCGCACCCGACGTTCCGTCGCGGCTCTGCCCGGCGACGGTGACGGTGTACGGCACGCCCGCGATGCCTCGCTCGGCGTCCGGCCCGTGGATGCCGGGGAAGAGCTGCAGGTAGATGGTGACCCCGGCGAACTCTACGTTCGTTCGCTGGCCGCGGCGTGCGTGTACCGGCTGACCCATGTCTCACCTCGATGCGGAGTCGCCGTCCGTCTCCGGGGCCGGCGGGGGAGGCCTCAAGGCCGCGAGGAGCGCGGCCGCGAGGTCGGGCCTGAGACCGCTCGCCGCGGCGTGGCGCGCCATCTCGTCCGCCGTGCGCGGACGCACGGGCTCCGCCGCGCGCGCGACGGGTTGCGCGGGCGCCGCCTCCGTCGCCGCGGCCGGGCGCTCTGCCGGCGCAGCCGCGGGCGCGGGCACCGAGACCGCAGGAGCCACCAGGGGCGGCGGCGCGACCGGGCCAGGGGCGACCGAGAGCGGCGGTGCGGCTTCGAGCCCCGCCCCGGCTTCACCGGGCGCCTCTTCTTGCTGCCAGGCAGGGGTCTCGGGCTCGGGCTGCCGCAGGTGGGCCGCGTAGGGGGTCGCGACATCCACGGCGGCCTGCCGATGCTGCCCGCTCGTCATGCCCACCGTCTCGCCGAACGAGGACCGCGCGATGGGCGGGGCGGCGCGATCGACCAGGCGGATCGCGGGCGCGGCGCCGGGGCGGAACGGCGTCGCCGGACCGACCGGCGGCTGCGAGCCCGGGGCCGTCGCGTCGAAGGTCGCGCGCGAGCTCGCGGGCCCCGTGCCGGCCGAGGCCGCGACGCCCTGCGCGCGGTCGCCGGCGCGCGCCTCGCAGGGCACGAGCCCGCCGTGGAGGGTGAGCCGACCGAGCTCCACCCCGGCCGGGAGCGCCGCGTAGCCGCGCCACAGGAGATCGACCGTCATGGCGTCGGCATCGATGGCGAGACCGTCGGCGACGAGCCCGAGCTCCACCGGGCGCTCGAGCCCCGGGCCGGTGAGTCTCGCCGCGCCGCGCACGCCCGGCAGCCGGCTCGCCACGCGGGCGAGCTCAGGGTGGACGCCCTCGAGCACGACCCACTCGTCGCCTCGCAAGTAGTCGGTGCGCTGCCGCGGCGGCGCGGCCTGGAAGTACTCCCACGGCGTCGGCTCGGGCAGCTCGAGCACGGGCCCGCTGCGCCGCATCGGCGGCGCCGCGGCGAGCAGCTGCGCGCGACAGGGCCAGCTCGAGGCGAGCGGCCCGAGGCAGGCCGGGCGCTGCGGGTCCGAGGGGTCGACGAGGTTCGGCCGCGCTTCGCCCCGGGAGCCGCGCCCCACCGGGTTGACCGGGTGGTCGGGGCCCCCGAAGGCGCGCTCGTAGACGAGCGGCATGCGCGTGAAAGGCCTGGGCGCGGCCGCGCCCGGGGGCCGGTCGCCGTAGATCCGGATCGAGGCGTCGAACAGCGGCGTCTCGTCGCAGAGCAGCGCGAGGCGCACGACCCCGATGGGCGACGGGCGCCGAGCCGGGGCGTGTGCGTGACCGACCAGCGTGACGTCGGCACGCGCCAGGTAGGGCGCGAGCTCGCAGCCGGCGCGCAAGCTCGAGCGCGCGTCCGCCGGATCGTGGGGTGCGTCGTGCAGGACGAGCGGCCGGGGTGCGCGCCGAAGGGCGGCGGCCTCGTGCCGCAGCTCGAAGGTCGCCTTGACGACGGCCGTCACGTACGTCGTGCCCCGCATGCGCCACGGCACGACGCCGAGCTCGATGCCGTCGTCCTTCGTCAGCGCCAACGCCCAGCCGCTCATCGTGCCGCGCTCGACTCCCCTCGCGCTCCAACCCGCGCGAACCGGCAGCGTACATCAAGAGGCCAATTGTCCAGGCGCAATTCCGCAAGCGCTCCCGCTCGAGCTCGCCCGGGCGCGCCTCGCGCCCGCGTCAGGGGCACTTCGTGGCGTACTTCAGGTCCCAGGCCGTCTCGTCGGCGTACGCGAGGTGGACGCAGCCGCGGTCGTCGAGGACGAGCGACGGGTCGGTGCCGACGTGGCCGGCGGCGTCCACGAGCTCGGTCGTCCACGCGGCCGTGCCGGGCGCGCGCGTCGCCAGGTGCAGATCGCCGCACTCGCGCCGATCGTACGCGATGCGCACCGCGCCGTCGGCGGCCACGGCGATCGACGAGTCGTTGCCGAGCTTGCCGCTCGCCACGGACGACGTCGCGAACGGCCCGCCGGCCGGGCCGACGGCGTGGCGGAGCTCGTCCGCGCGCCAGTCGATGAAGGAGACGTGCAGCCGGTCGTTCGCGTCGATGGCGAGCGAGCCGCCGTGGGCGTCCTTGGCGATGAAGGCGAACGACCACGTCCCGTCGGCGGCGCGGTCGTAGACGCGCAGGTCGCCGGAGGCCCAGTCCTGGGTGACCACGTGCAGGCCGCCGGCACGGTCGCGGACGAGCGTGTGGTCGCGCATGAGCGACTGGCCGCTCGCCACGGTGTCGAGCCGCCACTTGCCGCCCGAGCGCGTGGCCACCTTCACCGTGCGCGTCGGGTGGTCGGCGTAGGCGATCGTCACCTCGCCGGCCGGGCCGAGCAGGAGCGACATGCGGTCCTCGATGAAGCCGAGCCCGGGCTCGAGCGGCCCCTCCACCCGCCACGGCGAGCCCCGACCGAGGGTGCCGAGGAAGGGCCCGCCGCCCGCGTCGAAGCGGGTGAACGCGACGTGGACGAGACCCGTCGCGTCGACGGCGGCCGCCATCACACCCGACCCCTTGCCCTCGAGCGTGCGCGGCTCGGTCCAGTTCGTCCCCGCGACGATGCGAAGCCAGTGCGTCGGCGGCTTCACGCCCTGCGCTTGCGCGACGTCGAACAGGACCGGGGCCCCCGCGCTCCGGCTCCACGCAATCGTGGGCTCGAAGCCCGAATCGTACTTGCCGTCGACGACGACGGCCGTGGGCCAGCCGCCCTTCGGACACACGTCGGCGGCGGGCTCGACCGCCGAGGGACCCGGAGCGGGCTCGGCCTCCGCCCGCGTGAGGGCGGGCTCGGGCACCGGCGGCGGGGTGCTCGGCCGCGCGCACGCGCCGAGGAGCAGGGAGGCGAGGAGCGGGGAGGCGAGGAGCGGCGTCTTCACGCCGCGAGCCTATCAAGGCGCTTGCCGCCCGTGGAGCACGCCCTCGCGGGCGGCGGAACGGCGCGCCAGCCCGCGTGGCGCCGGCCCGTGCGCGCGTGTATCTTGGCTCGACGGCGCGCCGCGACGGCGCCCGTGGCCGAGAGGACTGCGATGGACACGATTGCGCACTGGATCGACGGGCAGAAGGCGGCTCCGAAGGGCGACCGCAAGGG
>JADLAB010000136.1 GCA_020848455.1 Polyangiaceae bacterium | reverse complement strand
GCCGCAGTCGTAGGGCCCGCAGCCTGCGGCCGTCCAGGCCTGGTAGGCCTGCGTCGCGGCGGCGACCGCCGCGGCCTCGACCTCGTTGGCCACCTGCGAGCACGCGCAGGGATCGTGGATGGTCGCGGTGCCGCTGCACTGCACGACGCCGAGCAGCGGGTTGCAGCTCGTCGCGGCGTCGTTCTTTGCGAGCAGATCCTGCTCGAGCTCCGCGCAGCTCGGCGGTGGGGCGGACCCGCCCGCGCCTCCGGCGGCGTCGATCACGGCCTTGCCCCCGCAAGCAGACAGGGCCAGCCCGAGTGCGCAGCCGAGGCGGAGCAAGCATGCATGCATGGCGCGGAGCCTGCTGCCCGGGCCCGGCGTCGTCAACTCCCGACCCGCGTCGTA
Source organism: Polyangiaceae bacterium (assembly GCA_020848455.1). Classification (GTDB taxonomy): domain Bacteria; phylum Myxococcota_A; class Polyangia; order Polyangiales; family Polyangiaceae; genus JACRDA01. Next base: position 11,968 of record JADLAB010000136.1, on the reverse strand, counting down.
TGGGTCGCCCGGCGTATGGGTCGCCCGGCGTCCGGGGCGCGCGGCGCGGCGCCGCATGGGCCCCAACCCCAACTCGCACTGCGGCGCGGGCATGGGGCCGGATGCGCGTGCGAGCTCGAGCGCCCGCGTCCTCGCGCTCGACATCGGGGCCCTCCCATGCGGCGCCGCGCCGCGCGCCCCGGACACCGGGCTCGTGGGTTGGGTTCAGAGAGTAAGGAGCAAGATCGGCATCTGGAGCCAGAAGCCTGGAGCCAGAAGCCTGGAGCCAGAAGCCTGGAGCCAGAAGCCTGGAGCCAGAAGCCTGGAGCCAGAAGCCTGCAGCCACGTCACGCTCGAGGCGAGCTCTCTTCTAGGGACAGGCGCCCGCGGGCGGCGCCGCGCCCGGCGTGCGCAGAGCGAGTGTCTTCCACGTCGCGGCGCAGGGCTCGCTCGTCTCGTCGTGGCCCAGGAGGCCGTTGCCGCCGAAGGCCTTCTCCGCGCCCTCGCTCGGGTCGCAGCGCTGCAGGCTCGAGCCCGACGCGGGCGCGGGCGCGACGCTCTGCGCGGCCGCGGGCGTGTCGGCCGCGTAGCTCTGGCCGCCCACGGTGATCCCGCTCTTGTCGGCCGCGTGGACGGCGCTGCCGTAGAGCACGTAGTCGAGGTCCGCCACGAGGGCGGACTGCCCGTCCCAGCCGAAGAGCACGAGCATCTCGTCCGTGTTGGTGAGCCCCGAGCTCGCGCCGTGCTCGCCGAGCATGTCGGGTGCCCCGGGGTCCGCGGGGTCGCAGTCGTAGTCCGGCGCCTGGCCGTAGCTCGCCGCGAAGCCGGCCGCCCCGTGCAGCGAGACGACCGCGAAGGCGTGGGCGCCGAGGCTGGTGCCGGCCGGGAAACGGATGCGGAAGTCGCTCGCCACCGGGGCGCCACCCCCGACCGCGATGGCGTGGTAGCCCGCGTAGTCGGCGAGGTAGACGCGCTCGAGGCTCACGGTGGCGGCGGTCGGGTTGTAGATCTCGACGAGCTCGTCGCCGGTCGGCGCCACCACGACCTCGCTCAGCAGCAGGTGCGGGGCGTCGGCGCGGCAGGCGTAGCAGCCGTCGAAGGGCGCGAGGTTGCCGTCGTCGCACGCCTCGGCGCCGTTGACGTGGCCGTCGCCGCAGCTCGGTGCGGCGCACACCGTGTTGACGCACACGCCGCTCTGGCAGTCGTCGCCGGCGACGCAGTGCCGCCCGTCGGCACACGGGCCGCAGTCGCCGCCGCAGTCGACGTCGGTCTCGCTGCCGTTCACGGCGCCGTCGCCGCAGTGCGCCGCCACGCACAGGCCGTCCTGACAGATGCCCGTCGTGCACGCGGCCCCGGGCGCGCACTCGACGCACCGTCCGGAGCCGTCGCACACGAGGCCCCCGGACTCGCTGCAGGTCGTGAGCACCGGCGCGTAGATCATGTCGCAGAGGCCGAACCCGCACACCCGGTAGGCGCAGGTCGAGTCGCTTCCGGGGCAGTCGCTCGCGTGGCTGCACTCGCCCGTCTGCGTCGTCGTGCCGGTGGCGCCGCCGCCGCCACCCGCGCCGGCGCCGCCGTCGGCGCAGGCCCCCGCTGCGCCGAGCGCGGCGACCAGGGCGAGCGAGGCGCGGAGGCGCGTGCGGCTCATGCGCTCATGGTAATGCGGCCGCGGCGGGATTCACGACAAAGTCCGGCGCCGCGCCGCGCTCCGCCGCAGCTGCTTGTGCACCGCGTCGCCGATGCGCACCGCGAACAGGAGCGCGAGCACGGCGCCGTACACGAGCGGCTCGGTCGTGTCCTTCTTCACCCGGATGAAATAGTGCACGACGCCGAGCACGCCCGCGACGTAGGCCAGTCGGTGCAGCCACCGCCAGCGCCTGGGCCCGAGGCGCTGCAGGGCGCGCTTCGTCGAGGTCACGGCGAGCGGCACGAGCACGACGAGCGCCGCGAAGCCCACGGTGACGAAGGGCCGCTCGGTGACGTCTGCCACGACGGCGCCGAGCGCGAGCTCGCGGTCGAGCACGAGGTAGACGAGGAAGTGCGCGCAGGCCGTGAAGAACGCGAACAGGCCGAGCGTGCGCCGGACGGCGATGGGCCACTTCCAGCCGAGCAGGATCTTGAGCGGCGTGCAGGCGAGCGAGGCCACGAGGAACACGAGCGTCAACAGGCCGAGCTGGTTCAGGAGCTCGGCGACAGGATCGGCGCCGAGCGTGCCGCCGAGGGCGCGCGCACCGAGCAGCACGAAGGGCGCGAGCGAGCCGGCGACCACCGCGGGCTCGAGCCAGGACCGAGGACTCGCCACGCTGCCTCCTCAGAAGTGCCGGCGCAGATCGAGGTCCGCGTACAGGCTCGCCACGTGCTCGGCGTAGCCGTTGAAGGGCAGGGTCGGTCGGCGCCCCGACTCGCCGATGCGCCGCTCGCTCGCCTGGCTCCAGCGCGGGTGGTCGACCGCAGGGTTCACGTTCGCGAAAAAGCCGTACTCGTCCGGGGCGGCCTCGTTCCAGGTCGTGCGGGGCCGCTCCTCGACGAGTCGCAGGCGCACGATCGATTTCACGCCCTTGAAGCCGTACTTCCACGGCACGACGAGCCGCAGCGGCGCGCCGTTCTGACCCGGCAGTGCGCGGCCGTAGAGACCGACCGCGAGGAGCGTGAGCGGGTGCATGGCCTCGTCGATGCGCAGGGCCTCGACGTACGGCCAGGGCAGCACGTCGTCGCGCTGACCGGGGAGCTGTTCGGGGTCCATCAGCGTCGTCAGCTCGACGTAGCGGGCGCGCGAGGTCGGCTCGAGGCGCTTCACGAGCGCGCCGAGCGGGAAGCCGAGCCACGGGATCACCATCGACCAGGCCTCGACGCAGCGCATGCGGTAGACGCGCTCCTCGAGCGCGAACCAGCCGAGCACTTCGTCGAGGTCGAGGCGCCGCGGATGCGCGAGCTCACCGCCGACCTCGAGCGTCCAGGGACGCACCCGCAGGCTGCCGGCGTTGCGCGCCGGGTCGGTCTTGCGCAGCCCGAGCTCGTAGTAGTTGTTGTGGGTCGTGACCTTCTCGAACGGGGTCCGGGGCTCGTCGGTGTCGAAGTCGGCCGGGGGCTCCGCGCGCGCGCGCCCCGCGAGCGGATCGGGGCCGACGGGCAGCTCGACGTCCGGCGGGGTGGCCGCGCCGCGGCTCATGAGGGCGACGAGCGAGCCGCCCCAGACGGCGCTCGCGCCGACGAGCAGGCCGGCCTGCTTCAGCCACTCGCGCCGGCGCAGGTACAGCTTCTCGGACGTGAGCTCGGAGCTCGGGGGCTCCTTCGGGCGCAGCTTCATGGGCGTCCACCTCGATCGCCGGCACCACCTGCACGACGCAGCCGTGGCCGGCGCGTGTCGCCGGAGCCGTCCGGCGCACGCAGCGTTCCCGGCTCCAGCATACGCCGCCCCGGGGCGGGGGTTACGTCGCTCCGCGCGCCGCGCGAGCTGTGGCAGGCTCGCCGCGATGCCCGACACGCGTCGCCACCGCGGCCCGCAGGCCCACGATGCGGACTGGTTCGGGCCCGAGGCCGAGAGCGCCCTTCGAGCGGCGGTGTCGGAGCTGTCCTGGCTGCTCGGTCGTGGCTACGCGCCGGGCTCGGCGTTGAAGCTCGTCGGCGACCGGCACGCGCTCGGCGCGCGCCAGCGCCAGGCCGTACGGCGCAGCGCGTGCAGCGACGCCGACCGCGCCGCGCGCTCCCGCCGCCGCCTGCCGGTGCCGCCCGCCGTCCCGCGGCTCGCGATCGACGGCTACAACGTGCTCATCACCGTCGAGAGCGCCCTGTCGGGCGCGCTCGTGCTCGACTGCCGCGACGGGGCCTGCCGCGATCTCGCCAGCCTGCACGGCACGTGGCGCCGCGTCGACGAGACGGCGCGCGCCGTTTCCCTCGTGGGCGCCGTGTGCGACGCCTGGGGTCTCGGGGCGGCGTGCTGGTACCTCGACCGCCCGGTGTCGAACAGCGGGCGCCTCGCGGCCCTGCTCACCCGCGAGCTCGCGTCGCAGCGCTGCCTCCACACGGTCTCGCTCTCGGACAACCCCGACCGCGAGCTCGTCGCGCTCGGGCTACCGGTCGCGTCGAGCGACTCGTGGGTGCTCGACCGGGCGCCGGCCTGGGTCGATCTGCCCGGCGCCGTGATCGACGCCCACGTGCCCGGGGCCTGGCGCCTCGGGCTCGGCGCCTAGGTGCGCGCTCAGGGCGTGGCCGTGGGCGGCGGCGGGGTCGCGCTCGTGAACGTGAACGGGTAGCGCACGGTCACGATGCCCCCGCCGGTCGGCTGCGGGAAGGTCATGCCCGTGAGCACGCCCCGGATGCAGGCCTTGAGCTCGGCGGGGCCGTTGCCGTCGGCGGAGGCCGCCTTCACCGCGCCGTCCGCTCCGATGGTGAACGCCGCGACGAGCCGCGCCTCGAGGCTCGGGTTCGTCAGGAGCGCGCGCTCGTAGCAGTAGCGCATCTTCGCCGCGTGCTGCCGCACGATGCGCCGCACGATGGCCGGATCCATCGTGCCGACGGCGGTCGCTGCGCCGGGGCGCACCTGTGAGCTCGGTCGGGTGGAGCCGCCGATGCTCCCTGCGCCTCTGCCGTAGCCCGAGCCCGTCCCGCTTCCATGCCCGACGGTGCCGAGCGTGCCGAGCCCGATGGTGCCGGTCCCGGTGCCGCCGCCTCCGAGGCCGAGCCCACCGACGCCGGGCCCGTTGCCGATGGCCGCGACGCCACCCGCGCCGAAGGCGTCGGTGAGCGCGGCGCTGAGCGCCTCGCCCTCCCCGCCGAGCAGGCTCGCGAAGGCCCCGCAGCTCTCGCCGGTCGGGCAGGGCTCGAGGCGCCCGACGACGCCGTCGTCCGTGGCCTCCGCCTCGTCGGTCGCGTCGTCGTCGAGGGCCGAATCCAGTGGCTCGGCCTCGACCGGAGGCAGCTCGACCTCGACGACGGGTGTGGCGAGGGCGCCGGTCGCGCCGGGGGCAGGCGGCGCGCTCGGCACGGAGGCCTCGCGCGGCAGGGCACCGGCCTGCGCCGCGCAGCCGAGCGCCGCGAGGGCGAGCCAGGGCAGGACACGAACGGGGCTCATGGCCAGAGGTATACGCCGTCGGGGGCGCCTGGCTACCCCCGGCTGGTCGCGGCGGGCTCTTCAGATCTCGAAATCGAAGAAGTCATGGGGCGGCGGCGGCGCGCCGTCCGGCTGACGGCGGCTCGCGACGCGCAGCCGCGGCGCCTCGAGCGCGACGCGCTGCCCGGGCGGCACGCTGCGCGTGATGAACACGCCGCCGCCGATGACGCTGCCCTGGCCGATGACCGTGTCGCCGCCGAGCACCGTGGCGTTGGCGTAGATCGTGACGTCGTCCTCGACCGTGGGGTGGCGCTTGGCGCCGCGGGCGCCGCGGGCGGCGTGCGGCAGGGACAGCGCGCCCAGGGTGACGCCCTGGTAGAGCTTCACGCGCGCGCCGATGGTCGCGGTCTCGCCGACGACGACACCGGTGGCGTGGTCGATGAAGAAGCTGTCGCCGATCTCGGCTCCCGGGTGGATGTCGCAGCCGGTCTGGGTGTGCGCCCACTCGCTCATGATGCGCGGCATGAGCGGCACCCCGAGCGTGTGCAGCTCGTGCGCGAGGCGCTGCACGCTCACGGCGAGCAGGCCCGGGTAGGCGAGGATGATCTCGTCGACGCTGCCGGCCGCCGGATCGCCGTCGAAGGCGGCCTGCACGTCGAGCATCAGCTTGCCGCGGATGGCCGGCAGCCCGGCGAGGAAGCGCGACGCGACGGCGCGGCCGTCCTCGCGGCAGCGCGGTAGATCGAGGCGCCGCGGGGCGCGCGCGCCCGTGCCCGGACCCGCGCCGCGCTCGCTCACGATCGCCGCCTCGTCCTGGTGGCACAGGCAGCGCTCGATCTGCTGCTCGAGGGCGTCGCGCACGGCGGAGACGAGGTTGCCGGTGTGGAACTCGAGGTTCTCCTCATCGAGATCCTGCCGGCCCCGGAAGCCGGGGTAGAGCAGCTCGAGCAGCATGTGCAGGAGCTCGATGATGGCGTCGCGCGAGGGCACGAAGTGCCGGCCGATGTGCTGGGCGCGATCGTCGCGGCGGTAGCTGTCGATGAGCCCTGCGGCGATTCGGCGCAGCTCGTTCGGCGGGTCGGTGGCGTCGCTCATGTCGGCCTCACACGCCCTTCGCGGCCACGATCTCGTCGAACATGCCCTCGAAGAGCGGGCCCGACAGGTAGCGCTCCCCCGAGTCGGGAAGCACGGTGACGATGGTCTTGCCCGCCCAGCGCGGCTCGCGCGCGAGCCGTGCCGCGGCGGTCATGGCGGCGCCACACGACACGCCCGCGAGGATGCCCTCCTCGCGCACCAGCCGGCGCGCCATGGCGATCGCGTCCTCGCTCGACACCGCGGCGACCTCGTCGACCAGCGCGAGCTCGAGGTTCTTCGGCACGAAGCCGGCGCCGAGGCCCTGGATCTTGTGCGGCTGCGGGGTGAGAGCCTGGCCGGCGAGGGTCTGCGCGATGACGGGCGAGGTCGTGGGCTCGACCGCCACCGAATGCAGGGCCTTGCCTCGCACGCGCTCGAAGTAGCGGCTCACGCCGGTCAGCGTGCCGCCGGTGCCCACGCCGGCGACGAAGACGTCGACGGCGCCGCCCGTGTCGTCCCAGATCTCCGGGCCGGTCGTGGTCTCGTGGATCCGGGGGTTGGCGGGGTTGTCGAACTGCCGCATGAGCACGTAGCGCCCGGGCTCGGCCGCCGCGAGCGCCTCGGCCCTGGCGATCGCGCCCTTCATGCCCTGCGCGCCGGGCGTGAGCACGAGCTTGGCGCCGAAGGCCACGAGCACCTTGCGGCGCTCGAGGCTCATGGTCTCGGGCATCGTCAGGATGCACTCGATGCCGCGCGAGGCGCACGCGAACGCGAGCGCGATGCCGGTGTTGCCGCTCGTGGCCTCGACCACGGCCTTGCCCGGGCCGAGCAGGCCGCGCGCCTCGGCGTCCCAGACCATCGCCGCGCCGATCCGGCACTTGACCGAGTAGGCGGGGTTGCGGCCCTCGATCTTGGCGAGCACCGTCGCCTGGCCGCCGTCGAGCACGCGCCCGACGCGCACGAGCGGCGTCTTGCCGATGCTCTTCGAGTTGTCGCCGAACACGTGGGGGAAATCGAGCGCCATGGCCGATTCGTAGCACCCCACGACCGCGGCGGGCAGACCCGAGCCCCGTGTGCCCCCGTGTGCCCTCTGCCCTGCGTGCGCGCTTCAGCTCGCGGTCGCGGCCTCGGCCGGCCCGGGTGCGAGCTCGCGGCTCGGCCGCGTGCGCGTGCGCGCGCGGTACACCGATCCGAGCACGAGGAGCGCGACTCCGATCGCGAAGAGCAGCGGCTGCAGGAAGTGGATCCACCCGAGCATCAGCACCTGCACTGCCATCCAGCCGACGAGGACGGCGCCCACGAGCGCGTGGCCGTGGGCCACGCCGCCACCGCGGCCCGCGCCGCGCTCTGGCCGGGCGAGCAGCGAGCCGCCGATCACGGCGAGGGGCAGGATGCCGTTCGCGACGAAGAGCACGAGGCCCGGGACGAAGTAGCTCTCGAAGCCGAGCCCGGCGAGCTCGCTCGGCGGCGGGAAGCCCATGGGCGTGCCGTGCGGCTCGGCCAGCATGCTGCCGCCGCCGACGAGCGCCCCGATGGCGACGAAGAGCTCGAGCGCGAGCAGGGCCACGAGCAGGCGCTTCGTCGCGCGGGCGGCGCGGGCGCGCTCGGCCGCGCACAGCGGGAACGTCCCCGCGACCCGGCGCGCGGCGCGGTGCAGGGCGTGCACGGATCCGCCGAAGAACATGAAGGGACACTCGCCCGGCACGACCTCGATGTCGTGCTCGCGGCAGTAGCGGAGCGCCTCCGGGCTCACGGCGCCCTCGCCCCCCGCGCGGAAGAGCCAGACGCGCGGCACCCCCGCCGCGCCGCAGTCGCGCACGACCGCTTCGGCCTGCTTCGCCGAGGTCATCACGAGGGCCCCGTCGAGCGCGCCCGGGACGTCCCCGACGCTCGCGTAGACGTGGCGCCCGTCGATCTTGCTGGCGCTCGGGTGCACCGGCACGACGTCGTAGCCGCGCCGCGCGAGCTCCTGGAACAGGACGCGGCTGAAGTCCTCCTTGCGCCGCGACACCCCGACGACGGCGATGCGGTGACCGGCGAGGAAGCGATCGACGGCGGTGCGAGTGTCCATGCCCGCCGACCGGCAAGGAACGTTCCGGCCGGTCGGGTCCACAACTACCCGAAACCACTGCCTCTTGTCGTCGCGCCGCGCGCAACGGGTGCGCGCCGTGCGCAGCCGCGGCGCACCCCGCTCGCCGGACGTGGCGGCCGCGCGCCTGCGCCCGCTAGCGCCAGTAGAAGCCCCCGGCGTGCGAGCCGTGGCCGCGGCCGCGCGGCAGCGCCTGCCAGGCACGGGTCGCGCGGTCGAAGCGCAGGCCGAAGGAGCTCGTCTGCGGCCCCTCCGGCGCCGCGGCCAGAAGGGGCGCGGTCGCGCGCAACGCCTGCGCCGTCGCCGTCTCCTGCCAGCGGTAGGTGTACGCGACCGTGTAGTCGCCGCTCTCGAGACGCTCGATGCCGTCGAGCTCCACGAACGCGCGCCGTGCGACGGGCGCGAGGTAGCTCGGACGCCCGAAGAACGTCGCGGGCTTCCACTCCGCCGCGAGGGCGCGCCCGCGCTCGGTCACGGCCACGTCGACGCGGGTCGCCCAGTCGCCGCAGTCGTCCGGCGCGGTGCACGGCTCGCAGGTGAAGGTCACGATGCCGGCGGCGCGCAGGGCGGGGTACGCGGGGCAGCTCGCCTCGAGCGCGCTGCAGCTCTCGTCGCGGTGGTGGAGCGAGGCGCAGGGCCGCGGATCGCCCGGCACCACGGCGATGTCGAGCGTCTCCTCCGCGTCGGACGCGCGCGCCAGCCGCTCGGCGACCTCGGGCGGCGGTACCGGGCGCACCGCGCAGCCCGCGAGCGCCGTCAGCGTGAGCGCGAGCCGGGCCGTGCGGAGTCGCTGGGGGGCGGTCGGGAGCAAGCCACGCGAGCGTAGCATGCGCCTCGGCCTGACCCTGGCGGTCGCACGGCCGTGACGCCGACGGCCGGACCCGCGCACCGCGCTTCACGCCCGGCGCGGCGCCTACCGCTCACTGGCGGCCGTAGGCGTGCACGGTGGCGTTGCCGCCCGGCCCGATGCTCTTGTAGCTGTACTTGATGGCGCGGATGTGGCGCGCCCCACCGGGCAGATCGAGATCGCGCGACCAGCCGCCCTCCTGGAACACGAGGCGGGTGTCGGGCGAGAACTCCTCGTCGTTGCCGAACACGACGCGCACGTCGAACATCTCGAGCGCGTTGCCCACGACGTGCAGGCGCAGCGCCTTGTAGGCGTTGGTCGGGTTCACGGCCAAGGTGTCGTGGTCGATCGTCATCGCGACGACGCGCGTGCCGAGCAGCTCGTAGCCCGGGTAGGACGGCGCGGCCGCGGCCGGCGCGGCGCCCGGGGGCGGAGGCGGAGGCGGCGGCCCCTGCGGCGCCGTCTGGTAGATGGTGCAGGCACCGAGCGCGGTGGCGAGAACGGTGGACGACAAGGTCAAGTAGACGCTACGCATGAGCCCTCCTCGTGATGCGACACGACACGCCATCCCTTCATACTGCCGCCGACCGGCGGACCGCTAGCGTCGAAATGGTGCTCGTACCATGAACCCCGTCGTCGTCACCGGCGCCTTCGGCGGCCTCGGGCGCGCCGTCCTCGCGGAGCTCGCGGCGCGCGGCCTGCCCGCGCGCGCCTTCGATCTGCCGACCGCTCGCAACCGGCTCGTCGCGGCGCGCCTGCGGCGCAGGCACCCGGGCGCGCTCGAGGTCGCGTGGGGCGATGTCACGCGGCCTGCCGACGTCGAGCGCGCGCTCCGCGACGCCTCGGGCGTCATCCACAACGCCGGCGTGCTGCCGCCCACGACCGAGCGCAACCCGGCGCTCGCGCGCGCCGTCAACGTGGGGGGCTTCGAGCACCTGCTCGCGGCGCTCCGCCGCGCGCCCGTGCCGCTCGTGTACCCGTCCTCGTACACCGTGTTCGGGCCCGAGGCGGGGCGGCGCGGGATCGCCTCGGCCGCGAGCCCGGTCGTCGCGACCGACGGCTACACCTCGCACAAGCTCGCCTGCGAGGCGCTGCTCCGGGCGAGCGACCTGCCCTGGACCATCCTGCGCCTCGCGGCCGCGATCGAGGCGAGCGCCTCGGCGACCGATCCGGCCATCCTGCGCCTCATGTTCGAGGTCGATCCCGGTCAACCGATGGAGATCCTCCACGCGGCGGACGCGGCGCGTGCCGAGGTCGAGGCGCTCGGCTGCGAGGGGGCGCGCGGCAAGGTGCTGTGCGTGGGCGGCGGCAAGCGCTGCCAGATCCGCCAGCGCGATCTCATCCTGCTCATGCTCCGGGCGCTCGCCATCAAGAGCGTGCCCGAGAGCGCCTTCGGCGACATGCCGTACTACACGTGCTGGCTCGACACGGCCGAGAGCGAGGCCTTGCTCCACTACCAGCGCCACTCCTTCGAGGACGTGGCGCGCGAGCTCACGCGCCGGCTCGCGCCGCTCCGGCCGCTGCTCTGGGCCGCGAGCCCGCTGTCGCGGCAGCTGCTCTTGCGGCTCTCGGGCCCCTACAACGGCCGCCCGCCGGCGGAGCACGCGCGGGAGATCTACGCGGCATGAGCCCGACGGATGCCTCGCGCCCGCGCCTGCCCACGCTCGCGCCGAGCGCGCCCTTCACGCCCTTCACGCTCGGCTCGCTCACGCTCCGCAATCGCATCGTCAAGAGCGCCACCTACGAGGGCATGGTGCACGAGGGCCTGCCGACGCCGGCGCTCGTGCGCCACCACCGCGAGCTCGCGGCGGGCGGCACGGCGCTCACGACCGTCGCTTACTGCGCGGTCTCGCCCGACGGGCGCACCTTCTCCGAGCAGCTCATGATGAGCGACCGCGCCATCCCGGCCTACGCCGCGGTGACGGACGCCGTCCACGCCGAGGGGGGTGCCGCGGCCCTGCAGCTCGGGCACGCCGGCGGCTTCAGCAAGAGCCGCGAGCTCCGCCTGCGGCGTGCGCCCCTCGGCCCCTCCTTCGCCGCGAACCCGTACGGCCTCCTGTCCGGCATTCCCTTCGTGTACGCCCTGCGCGAGCCCGATCTGCGCGCCATCGAGGCCGACTTCGTCGCGGCCGCCGTGCGCGCCCGGAGCGCCGGCTTCGACGCCGTCGAGCTCCATCTCGGGCACGGCTACCTGCTCTCGCAGCTGCTCTCGCCCGTCACCAACCGGCGCACGGACGCCTACGGCGGCAGCCTCGACAACCGGCTCCGCTTCCCGCTCCGCGTCCTCGCGGCCGTGCGCGCCGCGCTCGGCCCGGGCTTCCCCGTGCTCTGCAAGATGAACCTCGACGACGGCGTGCCGGGTGGGCTCCACGTCGAAGAGGCTGTCGAGATCGCCCGGGCGCTCGAGCGCGGCGGGGCCTCGGCGCTCGTGCTCTCGGGCGGCATGGTGAGTCGCTCGGCCTTCTTCCTCCTGCGCGGCGAGCGCCCGCTCCGCGCCATGATCTCGGTCGAGCCGAAGGCCGCCCAGAAGCTCGCGCTCGCGCTCTTCGGCCCCCTGTTCGTGAAAGCCTACCCCTTCGAGCCGCTCTTCTTCCTGCCGCTCGCGCGCCGCGTCCGCGCGGCCGTGCGCCTGCCGCTCGCGCTCCTCGGCGGCGTGACCTCGCGCGCCGACCTCGAGCGCGCGCTCGCCCTTGGCTTCGAGCTCGTGGCGCTCGGCCGCGCGCTGCTCCACGACCCGGGCTTGCCCGGCAAGTACGCGCGCGGCGAGGCCGAGCGCTCGGGCTGCGAGCCCTGCAACCTCTGCATCGCCGAGATGGACCGGCCGGGTGGCGTGTGCTGCGCGCAGGTGCCCGCGCAGCTCGCGCGCCGCGAGCGCGAGGTCGCGGCGGGCTGGCACCGGCAGGCGGCGGGCTGACGAGCCGGCGCCGCT
>JADLAB010000135.1 GCA_020848455.1 Polyangiaceae bacterium | reverse complement strand
CTTCACGTTCCAGTGCTCCGACCTCGCGCAGCTCCGCGGCGTCATCCGGCAGCTCGAGCGCGTCGACGGCGTCATGGGCGTCGAGCGCGCGTAGCGGCCGGTAGCCCGAAGCCTGGAGCACGAAGCCGGCAGCCTACTCCTAGACGGCGAGCTCGCCGTCGAAGCAGCGCGCGAAGCCCGGGTGCAAGAGGGCGCGGGCGCTCTCGGGCGCCGGGGGGAGGATCGAGGAGAGCGTGTTCCACAAGAGGACGTTCTTGCCGCGATAGCGCGGGTCGCGGCAGAGCGAGCGCGCGCCCACGAGCGCCTTGGCGCTGTACGTCACCTCGCCGGGTGCGCCCGTGAGACGCTCGATCTCGGGCAGCGCGGCGACCGCGTCCGGCGTCGGGTGACCGTAGCCCGGGCCGAGCGCGCCGTGGAACAGCCGGAAGCGCGGCCCGTGGCGCCGGCGTCCGAGCCCGGGCGCGTGCCGGGCGAGGAGGCGCCGCGTGCGCCAGGCGACGAGGCCGACCGTCGCGCGGTTGCAGGCCGCGCGCGCCGCGACCGCGACCCCCACGATCTCGAGCGGCCAGTCGAGGTACCAGGCGCCCGCGAGCAGGCCGGCGAGCGTGCCCGCGCTCCCCGTCGGGAGCACGATGACGTCCGGCCGCGGCAGCAGGCCGGCGCGCACCTGCAGGTCGAGCTCGAACAGGGCGTCCACGTAGCCGAGGTTCGCGAGCGGGCTCGAGGCGCCGGGGGCGACGAACGCGGTGTCCCGCGCGCGCAGGAGCTCGCGCACGGTGCGCGCGAAGGCGCCCAGGTAGCCCCCGCCGGGCACGAGCTCCGCCCCGGCCGCGGCGTTCGCGCAGAGGGCCCGGCGCACGAAGCGCGTGAGCGGTTGCTCGAAGGCGACCGCGCGCACGCCGAGGCCGAGCGCGCGCCCGAAGAGGGCCGTGGCGGTGACCTGGGTCGAGCCCGTGCCCCCGACCGTGAGCACGCGGCGCTTGCCGGTGGCGAGCGCCGCCGCGAGCAAGAGCTCGTAGCGCCGCACCTTGTTGCCCCCGTAGAGCGGCGAGACGAGGTCGTCGCGCTTCATCCACACGTCGTCGCGCCCGAGGTACGCGGCGCACGCGCGGGCCGGCTCGACCGGCGTCGGCAGGTGCGCGAACGGCTCGAAGGGCAGGGTGCGCAGGGCCGGGAGCTCGGCGAAGAGCAGGGGCTCGCGCGCCGGGGCGAGCGGTGCCGGGCAGGGCGATGCGACCGCGCGACGCACGCGCTCGTGCGCCGGGCGCACCACGCCCACGGCGGCGGCCCCCGGGCCGCTCCCCAGCTCTCCCATGCGCCGGAGGATAGCGCGCGCGCGCTCGCGGCGCCGCTCGCAGCTGCGTAGCCGTTCGGCCACGGCGCGCGCCGACGCCCATCGTTCGGTCACGAGGTGGTCGCGGCCTGCAGCGCGCCGCCGCGCGGGCCGTCCATCGGGCCGAACCTCGAGACGGCGCCGCGCCGCGCCGGCGCCCCACGGAGAACCCCCATGCGTAGCCTCGCCACCCTCGCCCTCGCGTCCCTCCTCGTCGTCGGCTGCACCACCGCCGAGCAGCCCCTGCCGAACGAGCCCGCCGGCCCGGCCCCGGCCCCGAGCCCGCTCGCGCCGGTGGCCCCCGGCCCGACGATCGAGGCGTCGGGCCCGAGCGACGCCGCGGTGCGCGCCGCCAATGCCTTCGGCCTCGATCTCTACGAGCGGCTGCGGAGCTCCGAGGGGAACCTCGCCTTCTCGCCCGCGAGCATCGCTCTCGCGCTCGCCATGACGTACGCGGGGGCGCGTGGCGAGACCGCAGAAGAGATGCGCGACGCCCTGCACCTGCCCGCCGACGGCGCGGCCCTGCACGCGGCCTGGGCGTCGGTGCTCGCGGGCTACCAGGCGCTCGGCCGCGAGCCGGAGGCACCCACGCTCCGGGTCGTCGACCGCCTGTTCGGGGAGCGCAGCCTCCGCTTCGATCCCGGGTTCCTCGAGCTGACCGCCCGCCGCTACGGCGGCGAGCTCGCGCCGAGCGACTTCCTCGGCGCGCCCGAGGCGGAGCGCGCGCGCATCAACGGCTGGGTCGCCGAGCAGACGGCGGGCCGCATCACGGACCTCATGCCCCAGGGCTCGGTGAGCAGCGCGACCTCGCTCGTGCTCGTCAACGCGCTCTACCTGAAGGCGAGCTGGGCGCACCCCTTCGACCGCGACCACACGCGCCCCGGGTCGTTCGCGAGCCCCGGCAGGGGCCCGCACGACGTGCCGCTCATGCGCAGGCAGGGCGAGGCCCGCTACGCCACGACCCCGGACGCCGAGCTCTGCGAGCTCGACTACCGAGGCGGCCGCTTCGCGACCCTGTTCGTCCTGCCGAAGGACGCCGCCGGCCTGCCGGCGCTCGAGGCCCGGCTCGACGCCGCCGCCGTCGCGAGCTGGGTCGCCGCCCTCGGGCCGACGGAGGTCGACGTCACGCTGCCGCGCTTCCGGCTCGAGCCGAGTGCGAGCCTGTCGCTCGGCACGCACCTCGCCGCGCTCGGCATGCCGCTCGCCTTCGGTGCCGGCGCCGACTTCTCGGGCGTCGGGGACGGCGCCGCCTTCCACCTCGACGACGTCGTGCACAAGGCCTTCGTCGCCATGGACGAGGCGGGGACCGAGGCGGCCGCGGCGACCGCGACGGCCATGACCATGGGCATGCGCGTGCCGCGCGCCGATGCGCCCACGTTCGTCGCGGACCACCCGTTCCTGTTCTTCGTGCGCGACACGCAGACGGGCCTCGTGCTGTTCGCAGGGCGCGTGGTCGAGCCGTGAAGGACGGGCCCCGCGGGCTCAGTTCGGCGGCCCCGAGGTCGAGGCGAAGCCGAGCGTGAGGCGCAGGCGCTCGCCGCCCCCGAGGGTGTTGCCCATCGTGGTGTTCGTGTCGAGATCGCCGTCGATGCAGGCCGTGACCGAAACGGGGTCGGCGTTGTCGCCCACGGTCACGAAGCTCGCGACGTAGTTGCCGTACTCGACGCTCTCGTCCGAGTAGTGAAGGCCGATCTCGGCGAGGTTGAGACCGCCACCCCACGGCAGGCCCTGTCCGAAGGCGCCCGAGATGGTGAGGTAGCTGCCGTCGAGCGCGAAGTTGCCCTCCTGGTCGGAGTAGTAGACGTCGTAGTACTCCGTAGGCGCGCCCGGGATGTCCAGGGCGTCGGGCCCGAGTGGATCGGGCAGGCGCGTGCCGAGCTCGGCGCCGTCGACGGCGAAGTCGTAGGCGGTCGGTGCCTCGCCGCCGGTACGCTCGTAGAAGGTGATGCTCGCGAGCCCCGGCAGGTCCCGCACCGCAGTCGGCACGAACGCGCCGCCGCCGAAACCGAAGCTGCCGCCGAGGCCGTCCGCTCCGCCTGCGCCCCCACCCGCGCCGCCCGCGCCGCCCGCGTCCGCAGTGTCGGCGCGCGTGGTCGTGCGGGCCGCGCAAGCCGTGGCCGCGAGCGCGAGGCCGAGGGCGATACTTGCGAGCCGTGCGCGAGCCGAGCCGAGCGTGGTGCGATGCATGGGGAGCCTCCGTTCGAGCGTTCGAGCCTCCCCAACGCAAGGCGTGTGCCGCTCGGCAAGTGCCCGTCGGCGCGACGCGTGGGCCGCGCGGCCGTCGACTTGAGTGGGCGCCGCCGTGCACTCGAGTCGACAGCCGCAGGGCGCCCGCGGCGCCGTGCGAGTGCCCCCGGATGCCCGGATGCGCTAAAGGCACGGTCATGGATCTGTCGCTCGGCGAGAGCGGCGGCGCGGACGAACGCGTCGTGCGCGGGGAGACCCTTGCCTCGGACGAGCCGCCGCGCGCCGACGGCGGGCAGCCGCTCGGCTTCGAGGCCGAGGACGCGGCGCGCGGCACCGCCCTCGGCGACAAGCTCCTGCCGCTCTTCGGCAAGGGCCGCGCCTCGGTCGCGCGCGTCGCGAGCGCATGGTACGTGGCCGCGACGAGCAAGGAGCTCCGGAACAAGCCGCGCGCCTGCACCGTGCTCGGCATCCCGATGGTGCTGTTCCGCGACGGCGCGGGCCGGGCGGGCGCCTTGCTCGACCGCTGCCCGCACCGCAACGTGCCCCTGTCGCTCGGGAGCGTCGTCGGCGGGCGGCTCGAGTGCCGCTACCACGGCTGGCGCTTCGACGGCGGCGGCGTGTGCCGCCACGTGCCGAGCCTGTGCGGGCCCTCCGAGGGCAAGGGGCGGCGCGCGCCGGCCTTTCCCACCGTCGAGCAGGACGGCTTCGTGTGGGTGTACCCGACGCTCGGCGAGGAGCCGAAGAGCGAGCCCCATCGCTTCGCCTACGTGGGCAAGCCCGGCTACACCGTCGCGCGGCAGACCGTGGTGGCCGAGGCGACGCTGTTCTCGACGCTCGAGAACGCGCTCGACGTGCCGCACACCGCGTTCCTGCACCGCGGCCTGTTCCGCAACGAGAGCCGCGGCATCACGCTGCGCGCCCTCGTCGACCGCAGCGCCGACCGCGTGGTCGCCGAGTACGTGGGCGAGCCGCGGCCGACCGGGCTCGTGGCGCGCATCCTGTCGCCCTCGGGCGGGATGGTGACGCACTTCGATCGCTTCCTCCTGCCGTCGATCGCCCAGGTCGAGTACCGCATCGGCACCGAGAACCACTTCTTCGTCGACACCGCGATGACCCCGGTCTCGGACTTCGTGACGCGCATCCACGCGGTCGTCGCCTTCCGGCTGCGCATCCCGGGCTGGCTCGTGCGGCCCTTCTTGAAGCCGCTCGCGCTGCGCGTCTTCCAGCAGGACGCGCGCATTCTGCGGCGCCAGACCGAGACCATCCGGCGCTTCGGCGGCGAGCAGTTCGTGTCGACGGACATCGACGTGCTCGGCCGCCACATCTGGCGCCTGCTCCGGTCGGCGGAGCGCGCCGAGTCCACGAGCCCGGAGCGCACCGAGGTCGAGCTCGTCGTGTAGGAGGTCGACCTCGGCCGCGACCGAGGCGCGCGCGGGTCAGCCCCGGCGCGGGCCGTCGAGCGCGCGCGACAGCGGCCGGCCGACGGCGCCCGACGGGTCGAAGCGCTGGGCGAGCGCCGCGAGCTCGCGTACCAGGGCCTGGAGCTCGCGGTGCGGGACGCGCCTTTCGTGGCTCGCCCGGTCGCAGAAGAAGCTCCGGCAGCCGAAGGGGCGCGCGGCGTACACGCTGCAGCGGCCGTCGCGGTCGAGGAGCGCGCAGATGCGCCCCTGGTCGGGGGCGGCGACGGCGACACCCACGGCGACGAGGGGCAAGGCGCGCCGGGCCGCCGCGAGCGCGCCGCCACGCCGGGCGATCGCGCGCCGGACGAGGGCGAGCTCGAGGCTCGTCACGTAGGGCTCGCGGCCGAACAGGCCCGGGCGGCAGCACTCGGTGCTCGCCGGGCAGCTCGAGCCCGCGAAGACGGCGTCGAGCCGCGCGTACAGGGCCTCGAGCTCGGCAAGCAGGCCCGCCTCGCGGGCGCGCTCGCCGGCATGCGCTCGCGGTGCGCCGACCGGAACCGAATGCTTGACATGCGAGCGCACGGTGACTACCAAACCGGAACCGCTGCGGGAGTAACTCAGTGGTAGAGTGCAACCTTGCCAAGGTTGACGTCGCGGGTTCAAGTCCCGTCTCCCGCTCCGACTTCCTTTCGGTCCCTTAGATCGCGCGCGCCTCGAGCTCGAACCAGCGCTCCGGCCGCGGCACGACGACGCGCACCTCGGGTAGCTCGGCCGCCATCCGCGCCTGCAGGGCCTCGACCGGGTAGCGCTCGGCGAAGCCCGGGTAGAAGTCGTCGAAGTGGTGCAGCACGACCGTGCGCGGGCGGAGCTTGCGGAGCGCCACGAGGTAGTACTCGACGACGTCCGAGCGCCCCGCGAAGGGCAGGAGGAAGGTCGTCGGTCGCAGGCGCGCGAGCGCGTCGAAGTCGCCGCCGCCGCTGCCCGAGAAGAGCACGCGCTCGCGGCCGAGCTCGAGCAGGATCTCGAAGTTGCCGCCGATCGGGTGGCGCCACGCGAGGCCGAGCAAGGTGCCCGCCAGGCCCGCGCGCAGCACGCGTGCCGTCGTGCGCGCCACCATGCGGGCGTCGAAGCGGATGTGGCGCGTGGGCACGAGCCGGAGCCGTCCGCCGCCGAAGGGGAGCTCGGGGTGGTCCTCGGCGGCGAGCAGCCGGTCCGGTGGCACCCCGCGCCGGACGAGCGCCGCGCAGGCGCCGCGTGGGGCGACGACGCGCGCCCCGGAGGCGCGGGCGACGGCGGGCGCGTCCATCACGTGGTCGAAGTGGCCGTGCGAGACGACCACGAGCGACGCCCGCGACAGGTCCTCGGGGCGGGTGCGGATCACGGGCTCGGCGCCAGGTCCGCGCGACAGGAACGGGTCGAGCACGAGCTCCTCGCCCCCGTGGCGCAGGCGGAACGCGGCCGTGCCGAGCCAGCACAGCGCCAGGCGCTCGGTCGCGGTCGCGGTCACGGTCGCGGGCCTCTGCCGCCGCGTGCGGGGCCCGTCACTTCGGCGCCGACTTCACCGGTGGTGGGCACTCGCCGGCCGCGAACTGTGCGAGCCGTTCCGCGGTCTGCCCGTGGATCGCCGGGTCGAAGCGGTTCTTGATGCCGTTGCAGCCGATCTTGCAGGCCTTCATCGCCTGATCTTCGTTGTGGGCGTCGAGTCCGCCCTTCTTGCCGCACTCGATGAGGCCGGCGCACGCCTTGTCGCAGTCGAGGGCGAGCAGGGCCGCGAGATCGGCCGGCGGGGTGCCGGAGCCGGGGGCGGCCGCGCTGCCGGTGCCCTGTGCCGCGGGCGCGCTCGTCGGGGCCGAGGTGCTCCCGGACGCACCCGGTAGCGGGGTCGGCTCCTCGGTGCAGGCACCGAAGACAAGGGCGGCGCTGACGGCGATCGAGACGGCGAGCGGGCTCTGCATGGGTTCCGGGGCCGCGTGTAGCATCGGCGCCACAGCGCGGCCAGCCGCCGGTCCGGGCCCGAATCCGGCGGCAAGGTCGTTCACCCGCGTGACCGCGGAAGAGCGGCGACTCCGACCACCCTCGTCCCTCGCGACGGATCCGGGTCGGGGCGCGCGTGTGCAGGGTGGCCACGCTCGGGATGTTCCGTGCTAGGGCTCGCTCGTGCGCATCGTTCCGACCGAGATCCCCGAGGTCCTGTACGTCGAGCCCAAGGTGTTCCGCGACGACCGCGGCCTGTTCTACGAGTGCTTCCGTGAGGACGCGTTCCGCGCCGCGGGCGTCGACGTGCGCTTCGTGCAGCACAACCAGGCCCGCTCCGTCGCGGGCACGCTGCGCGGCCTGCACTTCCAGAGCTCGCCCGGTCAGGCGAAGCTCGTGCGCGCCACGCGCGGCCGCGTGTGGGACGTCGCGGTCGACATCCGCCCGGAGTCGCCGACCTTCCGCCGCTGGGTCGCCCGCGAGCTCAGCGCCGACAACTGCGCCCTGCTCTACGTGCCGGTCGGCTTCGCGCACGGCTACGCGGCGCTCGAGGACGCGGACGTGCACTACCTCTGCAGCGCCTACTACGACCCGAAGACCGAGGCGGGCATCGCCTGGAACGACCCCGAGGTCGGCGTAGCCTGGCCCATCGCCGAGCCGCTCCTGTCGGCGCGCGACCAGAAGGCGCCGCTGCTCCGCGAGCTCTTGCCGGCAGGTGCGCCGTGAAGATCCTGCTCTGCGGCTCCGAGGGGCAGCTCGGCCACGAGCTCGCCGGGCCGCTCGCGAGCTTCGCCACGCTCGCGGCGCCACCCGAGCGCGCCTTCGACATCACCGACGCCTCCGTCGTCGCGGCCACGCTCGGCGCGGAGCGTCCCGACGTCGTCGTGAACGCCAGCGCCTACACCGATGTCGACGGCGCCGAGCGCGATCCGGCCCTCGCCGAGCGCGTGAACCGCGACGCCGTCCGCTCGCTCGGGCTCGCGTGCCAGGAGCGCGGCATCGGTCTCGTGCACGTCTCGACCGACTTCGTCTTCGACGGCGAGGCCCACCGGCCCTATGTCGAGACCGATCCGTGCCGGCCCATCAACGCCTACGGCCGCTCGAAGCGCGAGGGCGAGCTCGCCCTCGTCGAGACGGGCGCGCCCGCGATCGTGCTCCGCACGGCGTGGGTCTACTCCCTGCGGCGCAAGAGCTTCGTGTCGGCCATCCTGAAGGCCGCGCGCGAGCGCGAGGAGCTCAAGATCGTGGCGGATCAGGTCGGCAGCCCGACCTTCTGCCGCGACCTCGCGGTCGCCATCGCGCTTCTCTTGCGCGGTCTCGGCGCGCGCGCGCCCCAGGCGCTCGCCGACGCGGCCGGCATCTATCACCTCGCGGGCGGCGGCGAGCCCGCGAGCCGCATCGAGCTCGCGCGGGCCGCGCTCGAGCTCGATCCGCACAAGGACGCGCAGCGCGTCAAGACGCTCGTCCCCATCGAGACGAGCGCGCTCCCCGCTCCGGCGGCGCGTCCGCTCCGGACGCCGCTCGACTCGAGCGCCTGCTGGGCGCGCTTCGGCGTCCGGCTGCCCGACTGGCGCGACGCCCTCCGGCGCGCGCTCGCGCCGAGCGTCGTCTGACGCTCACGCGTCGGGGGCGCGCGCGGGGGCGGGCGCGGGGGCGGGCTCGTCGCGCGGCACGATGCTGAGCGCGTCGCGCAGGCCGCGGAAGTCGAGCGCGAACAGGACGGCGGCGTAGAGCACGATCGAGCCGCCGAGGGCGAGCGCGAAGCGCACGGGGCCCACGGCCCAGGGGCCGAGCACGGTGACCCCGACGATGCCGACCGCGAGCGCGCCCGCGCCGGCGGCCCAGACGCGGCGCCCGACGCGCACGCCCGGGATGAGGCGCGCGACGACCCAGATGATGAGCGCGTTGCCGACGACGACGTGGACCGCGTAGCCGCCGGTGAAGCCGAGCACGCCCCAGAGCGGCGTCGTCACGAGCACGACGGCCCAGTTGAGGCCCGTCCAGCCGATGGCGAGCCGCGCGACCACGCCCGGCTGCCCGATGGCGTCGAGCGCCGAGGCGATGAGCGGCGCCATGAAGCCGATGGTGATCGCGCCCGCGAACACGTAGAGCATCGGCACCCCTGGCAACCACTTGGCGCCGTAGACGTGCTCCGTCAGCGCCGGGCCGAGGCCGAGGCAGAGCGCGACCCACACGAACGCGACCGTGGCGCAGATCTGGACCGAGCGGCCGAGTGTCTCGCCGAGCAGAGCGCGATCCGACTGCAGGCGGCTGTAGAGCGGGAAGGTGACCCGGCTCATGATCTCGACGAGCTTCAGCGGGAAGTAGGCCGTGCCCTGCGCCCAGGTGATGAGGCCGACGGCCTCGTCGCCGAGCATGGCGGCGCCGTACACGGGGATGACCGCGCCGTTGCCGAGGGCGACGACGTTGCGCAGCTGCTGCGCCAGGCCGAACTTCACCATCGGCTTGATGAGCGGCCAGTCGAAGTGGAGGCGCGGGCGCCAGGGCCGCATCACGTAGGCGCCGACGAGGCCGAGCGCGCCCTGGCAGACGGCCGCGAACACGAGGGCCTGGGCGCCCATCCCGAGCGCCGCGAGCGCGATGGCGCAGCCGTAGTAGGAGATGGTGAGCACCGTGTCGAGGACGGCCAGGCGACCGAACTCGAGGCGCCGCTCCATGAGCACGCTCGGCACGACGCGCAGGCTCGTCAGGACGAGGTCGATGGCGAGCACGCGCAAGAGCCATACGACCTCGCCCGAGATGTTCTTGAGCACGTAGTGCAGGCCGTCGGCCGAGAGCTCGACCACGGCGAAGACGGCGAGCGAGACGCCGACGTGGAACACGAACACGCTGCCGAGCTCGCGCTCGGTCGGCTCCTCCTTCTTGCGGATGAGCGCGCCGCCGAGGCCCGCGTCGCCGAAGAACGAGAAGAAGGTGAGCGCGAACTGCACCACGGCGAACAGGCCGAAGGCGCGCGGATCGAGCATGCGCGAGAGCGCGATGAGCCCGCCGAAGATGACGAACTGGATGACGACCGTGCGCGTCACGAGCGCGATGACGCCCCAGCGCACCTTCTGGCGCAGCTTGTCGCGGTCGACCGTCTCGCCGGGCTCGGCCGGCTGCGGCTCGGCCGGCT
>JADLAB010000134.1 GCA_020848455.1 Polyangiaceae bacterium | reverse complement strand
GCCCGCGCGCCGAGGAGCCGGGCCGTGAACCTCCGCGCCCAGACGACGCTCGTCTGCGGCGCCCTGGCGCTCGCGATCGCGCTCAGCACGGTGCTCGGCGGCAAGTTCCGCAAGCAGCACGTGCTGTTCGTCGGCTTCGCGGCCGACATGGCCCTCTGGTACCTGTCCCAGTCGTTGTTCGGCTTCTTCCAGGCATCCGTCTGGGAACGGCTGCGCATGGTGCTCGCCGTGCTCTTGCCGGTCTTCGCGGTGAGCCTGTTCGAGGCGCTGGTGCCCATCGAGGGGCGCCGTTCGCGGCTCGGGCGGGTGGCCCTCGTCCTGGCGGTGCCGATGCTGGTCCTGGCGTTGAGCCCCTACGTCACCGAGGACCCCGTGCGGGTGGCGATCTTCGTGTACGTCTTCGGGCTCGTGGCCGCGGGCCTGCACGAGCTCTACCGGCGCGGCGTGCTCTCGGGCTCGCGCGCGACCCAGCGGCGCGTGCGCTTCCTCGTCGTCATCGGTGCCATCGCCGCCATGTTCAGCGTCGGCGATTTCCCGTGGATCGAGGGCTACGACCCCCCGCCCGTCGGCCTCGTGGTGAGCGTGGTGTTCCTGTTCGCGCTCGCCCAGGCGCTGCGCCACGAGCGTCTGCTCGACCTCTACGAGATGGTGGGGCGCCTCGCCGTCGCCACGGTGGTGGCGTTCGTCATCGCCGGGCTCTTCTACCTCCTGCTCAACGTGATCGGCCCCTTTCAGACCATGTACCTGAACGCCGTGCTCGTGGCGATCGTGGTCCAGGTGCTGTTCAACCCGCTGAGCGACAAGGTGGAGCAGTACGTGCAGCGCCTCTTCTTCCGCGAGCGCGGCAGCCTGCACGCGGCCGTGGCCGAGGCGCGCCGCAAGCTCGCCCACACCCTCAAGGTCGAGGAGATGGCGACGGCGGTGATGGCCGTGCTCGAGCGCTCGCGCAGCATCACGAGCGCGGCGCTCTACCTGCGCGACGAGGCCGGCGCGGGCTTCGAGAAGCTCGCCGGCTTCGGTCGCAAGGCGCCCGAGTACGTCGAGTACGCACCGGCGCGCGCCCTGCTCGAGCGGCTCGAGCGCGGGACGGTGCTGCTCGACGAGCTGCGGCGCCAGGCTCGCGGCGAGCTACCCGGAGGCGGCGCTCCGTCCCCGTCGGAGGCGCTGCTGGCGGCCGAGGCCGTGCTCGGACCGATGAGCGGCGGCGTCCTGCTCGCCATCCGCGCCGAGGGCTCCGATCTCCTCGGCCTCTGCGTGGTGAGCGACGAGCGCATTCGCGACGCGTTCACGCCCGAGGACGTCGGGGTGCTCGAGATGCTCGCGGCCCAGATCGGCGTCGTGGTCGTCAACTCGCGCGTCTACGCCAAGATGCAGGAGCGCGACCGGCTCGCGGTACTCGGCCAGATGGCGGCGGGGCTCGCCCACGAGATCCGCAATCCGCTCGGTGCCATCAAGGGCGCGGCGCAGCTCCTCGCCGAGCCGGGGGGCGGGGCGGGCGTGGACCCGAGCTCCCAGGAGTTCGTGAGCATCATCATCGAGGAGGTCGACCGGTTGAACCGTGTCGTGGGCTCGGTGCTCGATCTCGCACGCCAGAACACCGATGCCGTGGCGCCCATCGACGTGAACCCGGTGGTGCGACGCACCGTGCAGGTCATGAGCGCCGAGTGGCACGGTGACGACGTCGAGGTGGCGGTCACGCTGGGCGACAGCCTGCCGCGCACGGCCATCGCGGCCGAGCAGCTGCAGCAGGTCTTGATGAACCTCGTGCGCAACGCGGCGCAGGCGATGCGCGGCAAGGGGCGCATCGGTATCGGCACGCGGCTGCGCGAGTCGCCCTCGGGGACGTTCATCGAGATCGCGGTGAGCGACACCGGGCCCGGCATCTCGCGCAAGGCGCTGCAGAGCATCTTCTTGCCGTTCTTCACCACGAAGAGCGAGGGCACCGGGCTCGGCCTGGCGATCAGCCAGCGCATCGTGCAGGTGGCGGGCGGGCGCATCGAGGTGCGGACGCGCGAGGGAGCGGGCACCACCTTCACGGTCATCCTGCCGGCGGTGATGGAGGCGCTCGGAACGCCGACTCCGGGCACGGTCGGGCTCGCCGCGCGCGGAGCGGGGTCGGGCGCTGCGGAGCGCCCCTCGGCCCCGCAGCCCGCAGCGAGCGAGGCCCCGGCACCTGCCGGGGCGGCCGGGCTCGTGCCGCCGGGCGCTCACGAGGCTTGACCCGCGCGGAGGCACGTCGCACCTTGGACGAACCGATGGTCCGTACGCCACCCCAAGGCGGCGCGAGGCTTGCCCTGCGGTTCTTGTCGGGCCGCTGTCAGGGCAGTGAATACGTGCTGCAGGACACCGCAGCCGTGCTCGTGGGGCGCGCAAACGAGTGCGACATCGTGCTGCTCGAGGGCATGGTGTCGCGCCACCACGCGCGCTTCCGCGTGACCGAGGCGGGGCTGGCGGTCGAGGACCTGGGCTCGACCAACGGCACGCTCGTCAACGGCGAGCGCGTGGGCGAGCGCGTGCTCTCGGAGGGCGACCGCGTGCTCATCGGCACGAGCATCCTCAAGGTGGTGTGGTCGCGCGGGGTGCCGAGCGCACCGTCCGAGCGGCGGCTCGCGAGCGAGATCGAGGACGACGCCTCGACCACGGCCGGCGGCCGCATCACGGGTCGCATCGACGACGTGTCCGTGCCCGAGCTCTTCGAGCGCTTCGTCGCGCCCGAGAGCGCCTGCCAGCTCGTCCTCATCCACGCGGGCGAGGTGGGCGAGCTCGTGTTTCGTGGTGGCTTCATCGAGGCGGCGCATCTGCCCAACCTGCCCGGCGCGCCGCCGCGCAAGGCGATCCACCGCGTGCTGGCCTTCCCGGACGGCGCCTACATGATCGACGCCTACCGCGCCCCGCCCACACCCCTTGCGGTGCGCGTCGCAGAGGTCCTGCTCGAGGGCACGCACCTGCTCGACGAGCTCAGCGTGCTGCGCGCCAAGTTGCCCGGCCCTGCCGCGCGACTCGCGCTCGCGCGCCCACTCGGGCCGAAGCTGGCCCGGCTCGAGCCGGCCGATCTCGAGGTGGTGCAGCTGGCGCACAACTCGGGCTCGCTGCGCGGCGTGCTCGACCAGTCGCCCGAGACGGACGTCGACGCCAGCCGGCGCGTGCTGAACCTGATCGACGCGGGCTACCTGCGCATCTCGTCTCTGCCCTGAGCGTCACGCTGGGTACCCGGAGGCAGGCGGCGCGTCGCGAGCGGCGCACAAAAGACCGCGGCCCGCCGCCCCTTGCGGGAAGGCGGGCCGCTGCCCACGGACCGCGCGGTCGGGCTCGCGCCCGACCGCACCGGTCAGACTGCCTCAGGGAGCGTCGTAGATGCCCTTGAGGTCCGGGTCGCCCATCGAGTAGTCCGCGATGGCCTGGCGGAGGTAGTACGGGACGGTCAGGTACTTCTGGAGCGCCACGCACGCGGCGTTCGCCGCGCAGGTGCAGCTCGTGTTGTCACCCGAGTTGCAGCCCGGGATACCGGCGGTCGTGTTGCCGTTGGCATCGATGAACTGCATGTTCGCGCTCCACTTCACGTGGGGCTCGCCGGTCGCCTGGTCGATGTCGGCCACGAACCAGTCGGGGGTTCCATCGTTGTCGAGGTCCGGACCGTCGGAGACCTCGTACGCGGCCTCGAGCAGCCGGTTGGCGTACTCGAGGACGCGCGCCGCGACGCCCTTCTGGACCGTGCGCTCGTACTGGGAGCCCGCGAAGTAGGTCTCCTTGCCGAAGGTCTTCGCGACGAACACCTTGCCGAAGGGATCGTGGAACTCGATGCGGTTCTGGAAGCCCGGATCCGAGTCGTGGCCGACCATCCACAGCGAGATCTGGTTGATCCAGTTCTGCTTCTGGTTCTCGGGCAGGTACATGAGGGTCCAGTTGATGAGGAACACCTGCTGTGCCCAGCCGACCTGCGGGTCGAGCGGGGTCACGCCCGGCGGCTGCTGGGCGCCGAAGGGCACGTTGTTGGCGTCGAGGTAGCCGCACATGTTGGTGCCGGCCGCCGGGAAGCAGTGGTCGATGGTCGCGCCCCAGTACTGCGGCCAGCCGATCGGGTAGGTCGGGTACTTCTGCGCGTCGGTGATCGGCATGCCGCCGTCGGTGTTGGCAGCCACGACCGGCGCCTTGGTGATCTCGTCGCCCGTGAGGTTGTTGCCCAGCCAGCGGCGATACCCGTCGGGGAACAGGTCGGCGATCGACGTCGCGCGGTAGCGCGGGTCGTAGAAGTCGTCGCGCGAGGAGCTGATGAAGTTGTCGACCGACTCCGTCAGCATCATGGCGTTGAAGGCCTTGTCGTAATACGAGCCGGCATTCAGCGTGTAGTCGCGGTCGTACTCGCCGTGGTTGCTGGAGAGCTGGTTCTCGAGCGGCTTGCCGCCGATCGAGATGTCGCCGAAGGGCGATCCACCGGCACCGTTCGGGACGATCACGCGCAGCGTCTGGGCGCTGGCGCCCTCGTCGTAGGTGAGCAGGCTGTCACAGGTCGCCTGACCCGGGGCGCACTGCTCGGAGAACACGCCGAGCGCCATCGAGTGCCGGCCGGCCTCGGGGCGTGCCTGCAGACGCGTGAAGAAGTCGAACGCGTACGTCGAGGCGAGGACGTTCTCGTCGTAGAACTTGTCGGCGATGAACGGCCAGTAGCCGCCGTCGAAGACGAAGCCGATCTGCGCCGCGAAGTCCTTGTACACGTTGGAGAAGAGCGTGAGGCCCTTGGCGCCGTCGCGGATCTTCTCGTTGTAGCGACCGCGGATGCGGCTCGAGGCCCGGCGCACGCTGAAGCTCTGCTTGCCGCGGCGGTACGAGTCGAAGATGTGGTTCACTTCCTGCTGGGTCGCGAGGAAGTTGAAGATCTCGTACACGTCCGCGCCGTTGTCGTGGCGGTACACGCTGGCGTTGCCGAGGTCGGCCCAGCTGTCCGTCGCGAAGCCGTACGGCCAGCGGATGCGCTGCGTCGCGTCGACGGAGGCACCGCCCGCGTAGTAGAGGCTCTGGCCGACGATGCCCTGCTCGCTGGTCGTCGGCACGTGCAGGCGCTGCCACTGCTGGTAGTCGACCGGCACCTGGCGGCAGCGGCTGTAGCTGGTGCCGCCGTCGGTCGAGACGACGAGGCCGTCGATGACCGGGTGGTAGGCGCCGAGCGTGGCGTCGTCCCAGGAGGCGGGCCGGAAGATGTTCGGGTCGACCTGCGCGCAGCTCGCCGGGTCGATGAGCTTGAACTCCTTCTGGAGCGCCGAGTAGTTGAGGAAGCGGTAGCCCCAGGGATCGCCGTTGTCCTTCACGAGCGGACGGATGCCGGTGATGCCGCCGAAGTTGTCCATCTTCCAGAGCAGGCCCGCGGCGCGGTTCGACCCGACCTTGGCCGACGGATCGTTGCTCACCGCGACGGCCTCGCCGTAGAACATCGCCGCAGCGGCGAAGTCGTAGGCGCCGAGGCCGATCATGTCCTGCGTGGTCTCGCCCGCGTAGTCCATGACGGACGACTGCATCCACATCCAGATGAGGTTGTCGCGCTCGTTGTCCGTGACCGGATCGAAGTAGCGCGGGCCGACGCACGAGCCCTCGGAGTCGTAGCTCGTGCAGAGGGTGTTGTTGGTGCCGTTGTCCGTGCGCAGCTGCCAGTACTGGGGCTGGTAGTTGAACGCGTCCGACGAGCTGATGAAGTTGTGACGCAGGCCGATCGAGTGGCCCATCTCGTGCACGATGACCGCGTACTGGGCGCGCTGCGCCAGGTACTTGCGCATGCGCTCGGCGCGGGTCGCCTGCTCGTCACGGCACGCCTGCGCCTGGTCGGCCGGGACCGCCTGCGAGTCGTTGCAGCGCTTGCCGTAGTACACGCTGTTCGCGTCGGTGAACTTCGCCTTCAGCGCCGCGCTGAGCCCGGTCATCGACATCGGGGCGGGGGCCTCGTTCAGCACGCACGCGCCGCGCGCCGCGATGGCGTTCTCCTTGAGCTGCGTGAGCTGGCGCTGGAAGGACGGGTTCATGCCGCGCAGCGGCGACGCGTAGGCGACGGTGCCGTCGCCCATCGGCATGCCGTTGTCGATGCCGGCGTACTGCTGCATCTCGGGCGTGATGAGCTCGGCCTCGGTCGCCGTGCCCGCGACCGCGGTCTGCCGCGCGTGGTACTTCGGCGCCATGACGCTCGGCATCTCGGGCGTCATCTTGACCTGGGTGAGGTCGGCGAAGAGCTTCGTCGCCTCGGGGCCCGTGGCGAGCATCTGCGGGTTCTGGCGCAGCTGGGTGAGCGTCTCGGGGGTCACCTTGCTGAACGCCGCGATGCGCGCGTCCTTCTGCTCCAGGGTGAGGTGCCCGGCGACGCCCGAACGCTCGGCCGCCTCGACGGCCTGCGCGTAGTCGTGCACGTACTCGGCCTCGGTCACGTCCTCGACGTCGAGCTCGCCGCTCATGAGGCGGACGCGATCGATGACGCCCTGGCTCCAGAGATCGTTCACGTACGACCACACGTTGATCGACGCCGAGATCTTCTCGCCGTCGGTCGGGTCGGTCGCGTCGACCATGATGCCCCAGGCCGAGGGATCCTGCGGCCGCGTGATGACGTTGACGAGGTGGTAGCGGAGGTCGCCCATGCGCACGAACAGGGCCGAGCGGCACGTGGCCATCGTCGCCATGTCGTGGTTTTCCTGCGCGACCGTGCAGGCCTCGGCCGTCAGGTCGGCGGGCAGGCGCGGGCCGCCGCAAGCCGGCGGGTCGTTGGCCTCGACCGGGCTGTGGCAGAGGACGATCATCTCGGGCCGCTTGGCGAGCTCGATGACCTGCGGCCGAGCCCCGCGCGCGGCGCCCGCGCCGTCGGCGAGCGCCTTGCAGGCGTCCTCGTTCGCGGCGACGTTCGGGTTCAGGCCGTGACGGCAGTCGTCCACCTCACGGGCGACCTGGACGAGGTCCATGTTGTCGTCCTGCTGGCCCATGGGCGCGGGGTACTGAGCGGCGCAGGCCGCTGCGTCCGGCGTGGTCGACACGCACTCGGCGTACTGGGCGATGGCGACCGCCTTGCGGAGCGCGACGTCCCAGTCGTGCGTGGCCCACTCGGTACCCTCGAAGTAGTTCGCGTCGCTGCCGGCCGAGTAATACCAGGCGAGCGGCTTCGGAACGCGCAAGCGGTAGGGAAGGGTGCACTTCTGCTTGAAGGTGTCGCAGCGCGACCCGCCGAAGCCGGTGATGTCGGCGACGGCCTGGCACTCGTCGTCGGTGCCGTTGCCGTTCGTGTCGCGGTGCGGGTCGGCGCCGTAGGGCGTCGTCTCGGGGGTGAAGCACGCCACCGGGCCCGCCATGTTCGCGGGGTCCTGGTAGTAGTGGCTGCGCTCCCAGATGTTGTAGCGCTGGATGAAGCGGTGCCAGAGATCGTCGCTCATCCCGTAGTTGCGGGAGTAGCCGTAGCGGTCCTTGTAGAACGCGCCGTAGGAGGCGAAGCGGTAGCCGTCCCAGTCCATCGGCTCGTAGTCGCTGTCGACGACGCGGCGGAAGGAGTGACGGACCGTGATCTCGACCGGGTTGCAGTTACCGTTCGGCGCCGAGCCGTTCATGAAGTCGGCGTCGAGGTAGCACGCCGGGAACTTGTCGATGCCCCAGCCGAAGGCGCTGAGGTCGATGAGCTTCGGCGTGGCGTAGGCCTTGGTCGTGAGGTCGAAGTACCCGGTGCCGACGTCGAAGTAGGGGGCGTCGGGGTCGTTCGGGTCGTTGACGTAGTACGCCATCGGCTCGTAGGCGACGCCGCCGTAGATGCCCATGAGCGCGAGGGTGTCGAAGTCGTACGCGTCGGTGTTCAGGTTCTGCGACCAGTCGACGCGGAAGTACTGCCGCTCGTACCAGGGGCGGTCGGTCGCGTTCTCGTCGATGACGTTGAGCTCCTCGCCCGTCGACGGGTTGTAGTCGCGCCGGATGTCGAAGTGCGACTGGATGGCGAACGCCACCGCGACCTGGCCGTCGGTGCTGTGCGCACCGTCGCCCTTGCCGTCGCTGCCCGGGATGAGCTCGTAGCTGGCGCGGCCGATGAGCAGGTCCTCGGTGATCTGCCACTTGAGTCGCGTGGTCGCCTGCGCCCACGTGGAGGTGAAGAGGCCGTCCTGCGCGGCGCCGTAGCCCACG
Organism: Polyangiaceae bacterium; assembly: GCA_020848455.1. Taxonomy (GTDB): domain Bacteria; phylum Myxococcota_A; class Polyangia; order Polyangiales; family Polyangiaceae; genus JACRDA01. The sequence continues at coordinate 32,573 of JADLAB010000134.1, read as the reverse complement.
TCGATGAGCGAGCCCTGGTACCAGAACTCGGGGTCGTCCATCGGGCCGACGAGGTCTTCGCCGACGTAGAACGACTTGGCGAGTGCGTTCGGCTGAACGCGATTGATGGGATCGCGTTCTTCGGCGCAGCCGACCGCACCGGCAAATGCCAGCGGCACGAGCAGTGCGCTCACCCAATTCCGTGTCATCGCAAGACCTCCTTCAACGCTGCCCACGTCACAAGCAGCCAGCCACTGCGGCTACCGCCCGAGCTCGAGCGGCCCACGCCGATGCAAGAAAGAATCCAATCTGCAAAGGCTTCGGTTTCAATGAGTTAGGCTGCCGCGTCCCCGTCCGTTCGCTGCTTCCGTAAGAAGACTGACCCCTCGGGTGTTAGCTCCCGGGCACCCTTCCGACAGACCTGCCCGCGCCGTGCGCGCGCGCAGAGACGGACGCGCCCTCGTACTCGGCTCGTGCCGGCGGCGCAAGGTGCAACTGCCGCGCGAGCGCGGCCCGCCGGGCTCGCACGAGGCTCGGTGCCGCGCCCGCGGGCTCAGGTCCAGTGGCCGGCGCGCATCGCCGCTGCGTCGATGACCTTGACCTTGGGTGACATCGCCTCGCGGAAGATGGCGTCGTCTTCCTCGTCGAAGTTGCCGGCCGCGAAGTCGGCGGCGACCTCCATCGCGGTCGCGAGGATGCGGACGAAGCTCGCGAAGCTCGAGGCGCAGAGGATCGGCCGCAGCGCGTCGGTGCCGCTCATCGCCGTCATGACCGGGCAGTCGCCCTCGGCGTCCGGGCGCGAGGTGTCGAGGAAGTACGGGTCGCCGAGGAGCGCACTGTGGGCGATGACCACCCAGGACTTCTTCCAGCCGGGGGGAGCCGCGCGCTCCCCGTCGCCCTCGGGCGCCGGCTGCTCGGCCACGAGGCCCTTGGCGGGCACGAAGTGGATGCGCTCCGAGGGCGTCACCGTCTCGACGTCGAGCGGATCGGCCGCGACCAAGAACGCCTGGTAGCGGGGCGTCAGCTTGAGCGGGCCCTTCAGGCGCTTGACGGTCGCCTCGTCGTTGTGACCGAAGACGGCGGGGATCTTGCGCTTCTCGAAGATGGCTTGGAGCGCCGAGACGGACTCGGCCAGGTCGCTGTCCACAGGGGTGCCTCGAAGAGCTTGGGCCCTAGCTGGGCGACAATCTACGTGGACCGTCCCCGCGGGACAAGCCTCGTCTCCACGAGGCCGCCGGCGCTGCCTGCGAGCGCGCGCCGCTCGCCTGCGGTCGCGGCGCCTATGCTACCGTCGGAGTCGTGCCGGAGGTGCTCCACTGCCCCCAGTGTCAGGCCGCGCACGAGCCGCAGCACAAGTTCTGCCCGGGCTGCGGCTTCGCGGTCGGGGTCGGACCGAAGAGCGCCGACGATCCCCTCGTCGGCCGCACCTTGCCGGGGGGCCACGTCGTGCTCGAGCTCATCGACGTGGGCGGCATGGGCCGCGTGTACCGCGCCGAGCAGAAGGTGCTCGGCCGCACGGTCGCCGTGAAGATCGTCCACCCGCACCTGCTCGGCGATCCGACGGTCGAGGCGCGCTTCGTCACCGAGGCGCGCGCCGCGAGCCAGCTGAACCACCCGAACTCGGTGGGCATCATCGACTTCGGCAGCATCGACGGCCGCTTCTACATGGTGATGGAGTACCTCCGCGGCCGCGATCTCGCGACGGTCGTGCACGAGGACGGCCCGCTGTCGGTCGAGCGCGTGGTGGACGTCATGCGGCAGATCCTCGCGGCGCTCGAGGAGGCGCAGCACCACGGGATCGTGCACCGGGACCTGAAGCCCGAGAACATCGTGCTCGAGGCGCTGCGCTCCGGGGGCGACTTCGTCAAGGTGCTCGACTTCGGCCTCGCCAAGGTGCGCGAGGAAGCGCACCGCAAGCGCATCACGAACCCCGGCATGGTGTGCGGTACGCCGGAGTACATGGCACCCGAGCAGGCGCGCGGCGACGCCGTGGACGGGCGCACGGACCTCTATGCCTGTGGCGTCATCCTGTTCGAGCTCCTGACGGGGCGGCTGCCCTTCGATGCGCCATCGCCCAACCAGGTGGTCCTGATGCACCTGTCGGCCGCGGCGCCCGACCCGCGCTCCGTGGTCCCGGACCGCAACATCCCGGAGGCGCTGTCCCGCGTGGTGCTGAAGGCGCTCGCGAAAGCGCCGGGCGATCGCTTCCAGACCGCGAGCGAGTTCAGCGCCGCGCTGCGCGAGGCGATGGGCGGCGAGCGCCGGGCGCGGGGTCAGCGCCGCTGTCCGGCGTGCGGTGCGGCGTCGCCGCCGGCGCAGAAGTTCTGCGGCGACTGCGGTGGCCCGCTGGCGGGGCGCCCCTCGCTGTCGCGCCTCACGCCGGCGCTCGGGGTCGAGATGGGCGGCGGTCCGGCGGGGCTGTTCCCACTCGCGCTGCGCGGTCGCGAGGACGATCTGGGCTGGTTGCACGCCTGTCGCTCGCAGGTGCGCGCCGGGCTGTCGGCTTGCCGGGTCGTCGGCCCCGCCGGCATGGGCAAGACGCGCCTGCTCGGCGAGTTCCTGCGCGGGCTCGAGGTGGCGGGTGACGTCATCGTGTCGGTGGGGCCGGACCCGTGGCATGCCGAGGTCGGCTACTACGCGCTGCGCCGGGCGGTCTGCGCGCTCGCGGCTCTGCCGCCCGACGGGGGCGACCCGGCGCTCTGGACGGGGGCGAGCGCCGAGGCGCGCGCCGGGCTGGCGGCCGTCTTCCACGGCGAGCGCGACGAGGCGCGCAAGGTCACGAGCGGGCGCTTCTGGCTCGACACCCCCGCGACGGGCGCGGCGCCCTCGAGCCAGCGCTTCCTCGCTGCCGAGGCGCTGCGCTGGGCGCTCGGTCAGGCCCGGCCCGCCGTCGACGACGGCTGCGTCGTGCTCGTGTTCGACGACCTCGACGCCATCGATGGCGCGAGCGGCAACGCCCTGGCGGACATCGTGGCCGATCCCCCCCTCATGAGCGTGCTCGTCGTGGCGGCGCACCAGCCGGGGTTCGAGCCCGGCTGGGAGGGCGACTCCCAGCGCACCCTGAAGGGGCTGCGCGCGAGCCAGGCGGCGAGCCTGTTCGAGCGCGAGGCGCCGATGATCAAGGCGGCGCTGTCGCATCGACCCACGAGCCTGCTGGCGCCGATGTACGTCGAGCAGCTCGTCCGCTTTGCCCACGACGGCGGGGCGGACGCCCCCGCGAGCCTCGGCGATCTCCTGGCGCTGCGCATCGAGCGCCTGCCCGCCGACGCGCGCCGCGTGCTGCAGGCGCTCGCGGTGCTCGGTGACGACGCACCGGCGGCCCACCTCGCGGCACTCCTGCCCGAGACGAGCGGCCTCGAGCGCTTCCTCGCGGCGCTGCAGCACGGCGGTTTCGTGACCCAGAACGACGACGGGGCGTCGCCGGCGCACCCGCTCATCCGCGAGCTCACGCTGGCGTCCACGCCGGCCGAGGTGCGCCGCCAGCTGCACGCGCGCGCGCGCCAGGATTTCGGCGACAGTGCCCTGCGCATCCCGCTCGAGGCGCACGCCGTGCACGCCTACCACGCGCGCCAGTCCTTCGAGGCCCTCATGCTGCTCGAGCAGGTCGCCGACCAGGCCCGCGGCCGCGCCGACATCTCGGGCGCGGTGCACGCGCTCCGCATGGGGCTCGACCTCGCGCGGCGCGAGATGGCCCGCGGTGAGCTCGACGACCCGCTCGCCGCGGTCCTCATCTTCTCCTGCAAGCTCGGCGACACGCTGGCGCTGCAGGGCAAGTACCTCGACGCCATCGGGGTCCTGAACGAGGCGCTGAGCCTCGCGGGGCCGAGCGCCAAGGAGCGCCCGCGCATCCTCGCCTCGCTCGCCAGCGCCGCGCACGGCAGCGGCCGGCGCGAGGCCGCCGAGACGCACCTGCGCGAGGCACTCGAGCTCGCGTCCCAGAGCCGGCGCGCCGACTGGGTCGAGGCCCTGCTCGGCCTGCGACGCAGCTGGGCGGAGTGGCCGCTCGGCTGAGCACCATGACGGAGCCCACCCACGTGGAAGTACAGACCGCGCGGCGGGAACGGCGCCCATGAGCTACGTCGCCCGCTGGGACCTCGACAAAACCTACCTGCGCACCGACTTCGACACGCTCCGCGACCTCGTGCGTACGGCCGTCGAGCGCCCGGACCAGAAGCGCACGGTGCCCGGCGCCGCGGCGCTCATGCGCGAGATCGCCCGCGCCCGCATCCCCGTGCACATCCTGTCGGGCAGCCCCGAGCAGCTCCGCGGGCGCGTGGTCGAGAAGCTGCGCCTCGACGGCGTGCGCTTCGCGAGCCTCACGCTCAAGCCGAACCTGCAGAATCTCCTGCGCCTGCGCCTGCGGGCGCTGCGGGGCCAGCTCGGCTACAAGCTGCCGGCCCTGCTGCGCGGGCGCTGCGAGCTGCCGGCACAGCGCGACGCGCGCGGCGAGCTCGTGCGCGAGTTCCTGCTCGGCGACGACGCGGAGGCCGACGCCTTCGTCTACTCGCTCTACGCGGACCTCTGCCGCGGCGTCGTCGGGGCGGAGCTCCTCGCCGCGGTCATGCGCCAGTCGCGGGCCTACGACGACGACATCGCGGACGCCCAGCGCATGGCGGCCTACATCGAGCCCGGGCCGGTGGTCGGCCGCATCCTCATCCACCTCGAGCGCCAGAGCCTGCCGGGCGACTTCGCGGTGTACGGCTCGCGCGTCGTGCCGTTCTACAACTACCTTCAGGCTGCCTTCGTGCTGCAGGAGGACGGCTGCCTCGGCGCGCCGGCGGTGCTGCGCGTGGCGCAGGATCTCGCCGGGGCGCACCACTTCGACGGCGGCTCGCTCGCGCGCAGCTACCTCGACCTCGCGCGCCGCGGCCACGCCGCCGGCGCCGGGATCGGGGCCCTGTCCGAGGCCTTCTCGACGCTGGTGCAGCAGGGGCCGGCGCGCGCGGCGAGCGAGCTCGGCGAGATGGTCTCGCTGCTCGTGCAGGCGCGAACCGAGCTGCCGCCGCCGCCCTCGGTGCGCGAGCCGCGCATCGACTACCTCGCGCTCGTGCCCAGCCACGACCCGCGCCGCTCGAAGACCTGAGCGCGGCCGCGCGCTTGCGCCGGTCAGACCCAGGCGTTGTTGAGCAGCTCGCCGACCCCGCCGGCGCCGGGCACGATGTACTGGGTGTCGGTGAGCCCGCGTTCCTCGTCCCAGCGCTCGCCCGGGCGCGAGGCGAGGGCGGCCTCGGTCGAGAGGCCGCGGTCGAGCCGCAGCGCGTAGATCGCCGTGGCGGGGTGGCTGGTCTTGACCTTGCGGATGTACTCGGGCGTCACCATGAGGTGCATGGCGACGCAGCGCGAGGGCTTGCCTTCGAGGGCCGTGTGGTAGTGGTCGAGGGCGCTCGCCATCGACGAGCCGGTGGCGCCCATGGGGTCGGGAAAGAAGACGTAGCGGCCGCCGATGTCCTTGCCGATCTTCGCATCGTGCCAGGCGACGCCCGTGACCTCGCCGGCCGCGTTCGTCGTGCGGCTCATGAACAGGTGATCCTGGCGCACGCACACGGGGTCGAGCAGCTCGTTCAGAAGCTCGAACACGACCTGCGAGGGCACCGTGCCAGCGCGCGCGATCGCCACCGTCACGGCCTTGGCGCTGCGGGCGAGGGCGACACCCCGATACACGGCCTCGCGGTGCGTGGACGCCATGCGCGTGGGGGCGTCGACCCGGGCGCGCGGCAGCTCGGCCGCGAAGACCGCGTGCGCCAGCCCTTGATAGAGGACGGCGAGCAGCCGGCCGAACTCGGGCTGGGTCGTCTCGGGCGAGCACAGGCGCGTGAGCAGGCTCCAGGCCACCGGGTCGTCGAGCAGGTGGACGCCCTCGCCGTAGGCGTGATCGAGCTCGGGGTGGCGGTAGCGGCTCTCGGCGTAGGCTCGGTCGGTCATGGCGGCGCCTTCATAGCAGTCGCCGGGGCGCGCCTGGGGCGATTTTCGGCCGCCGGCGGGCCCGGCGCACACCCCGCGCCTTGACGCGCTGTTGCGCCGAAGGCTACATGCCCCGCCTCACGTCGCGTACCGCAAGGAGAAGCGCAAACATGGCCGTCGACATCCAGAAGCTGTTCAACGAGGACCTGACCGCTGGCATCGCGAAGAACCAGGATCAGGCCAAAGCCATCGGCAACAAGTTCCAGATCAACGTCACGGGCGAAGGTGGCGGCAAGTGGTTCGTCGACTGCACGGCCCCCAAGGTCGAGGCCGGCGAGCCGGGCGGCGCCGAGTGCACGGTGGAGATCACGACCGAGGATTTCCAGAAGCTCATGGAGAACCCGCAGGCCAACGGGATGCAGCTCTTCTTCGCGGGCAAGCTCAAGGTGACCGGCAACCAGATGCTGGGCATGAAGCTCCAGGCGCTCTTCGCGCTGAACAAGTAGGAACACGCGGCCCTGCGGGCACCGCGCTTCGCCCATCCGGGGCGGGTGGCGGTGCCCCGCAGCGCACGCCGGCGAGGCCAGGATGAGCCCTTCCCACCCCGAGCCCGAGCGGCGGGGGCCGCTCGCGGACGTGCGCATCCTCGACCTGTCGCGGCTGATCCCGGGGCCGTTCGCCACGCTCATCCTGCGCGACCTGGGGGCCGCCGTCGACAAGATCGAGGACGCCGGCGCCGGCGACTACCTGCGGCACTTCGGCCCCCAGCGTGCGGGCTCGGCCGCGGGCTTCCACGCTCTGAACCGGGGCAAGAGGAGCGCGGTCGTCGACCTGAAGCGACCCGAGGGCGTGGCGCTGTTGAAGCGCCTCATGCCCCGCTACGACGTGCTGGTCGAGCAGTTCCGCCCGGGCGTGCTGGACCGGCTCGGTCTCGGGCACGCCGCGCTCGCGCGCGAGCACCCGCGGCTCGTCGTGTGCGCGCTCACCGGCTACGGGCAGCACGGACCCCTGGCGCACCGTGCCGGTCACGATCTCAACTACCTGGCGCGCGCCGGCCTGCTCGTCGGGCAAGGGCCCGCCGACCGCACGCCGCAGGTGCCTGGCTTCCAGGTGGCCGACGCGAGCGGCGGCATGTGGTGCGCGATCGCGATCCTCGCGGCCCTGCGCGAGCGCGACCACACCGGGCGCGGCCAGATCATCGACGTCGCCATGGCCGACGGCGTCCACGGCTTCGCCGCGCTGTCCGTCGCTGGCGGCCTCGCGGGCCCGTCGGCGCCCCGTGGCGAGGACGTGCTGACGGGTGGCGTCGCGCCGTACAACACGTACGCGAGCTCCGACGGCGCCGTCGTTGCGCTCGCCGCGCTCGAGCCGAAATTCTGGCTCGCATTCTGCCAGGCGGTGGGGCTCGAGGCCGATCTGGGCGCGCTCCTGCCGGGGCCGCACCAGGCGGAGCTCAAGGCGCGCGTGGCGGCCCTGTTCGCCGCGCGGACGGCCGCCGAGTGGACGGCGTTCGGGGCCGCGCACGACTGCTGCGTCACGGTGGCGCTGCGGCCCGACGAGCTGCCGACCGACGCCCACACCCGCGCCCGCGGGTTGCTCGCCACGGTGGGCGAGGGCAGCGACGCGTGCACCGTCTTCCGCACGCCCGTCACGCCGCGCGACGCCTCCTTCCCGCTCGCCCCGCGACCCGGCGAGCACAGCCGAGAGGTGCTCGCGGACGGCGGGCTCGACGCGGCCGAGATCGACGCGCTCGTGGCGTCCGGGGTCGTGAAGGTCGGCTGACGGCGCCGCTCAGGGGCCGAGCGGGCTCACGAGCTGCAGGCTCGGCAGGGCTGCGAAGGCCGCGAGGTGCCCGGAGAGCTCGGCCACGTAGACCCCGCAGCGCTCGTCCACGCGGGTCACGTCCGGCACGAGGTCGGGCTCGAGGGTGCCGAGCACCGCGCCGTCACGCGGGCGCATGACGTAGAGCTCCGCCTGCGGCACGAAGAGCGCGCCCGAGCGCAGCACCGGCCGCAGGTTCTCGGGCCGGTCACCGGGACCGAGCCGTGCGCAAGGGGCGAGCAGGTGTCGGTACCGGATGCGGCCGTCCGCGGCGTCGAGCGCCGCGAGCTCGCCCTGCTCGCTGTTGGCGACGAAGGCATCGTCGACGACGAGCCAGCCGGCGGGGGCCTCGCACACGCCGCCCGGCACGTCGCACGCGAGCGCGCCGTCGTCGCGCCGCACGCTCACGAAGCCGACCCGCCCGTCGTCGTAGGTGGGCAAGAGCACGGTATCGCGCGCGACGAGCGGCGGACCGGCCAGGTCGACCGCCCGGGGCAGGGTGGCCGACCAGCGCACGGCGCCCGACCACGCGTCGATGTGCTCGAGCTCCACCGCGGCGCGACCGCGGGCCCGCCCGGCCCGCACCGCGAAGAGCTCGCCACCGTCGAAGGTCGTCGCGACGACGTGGCCGCCGGTCTCGGCGCGGCTCCACACCTCGTCGCCCGTCACCACGTCGAAGGCGCAGAGCTCGGGCTCGCCGCTGCTCACCACGACGAGCTTGCCGGCCCGGCGCAGCCGCAGCGGCGCGTGAGAGCGACCGCGCCGCACCCGGCGCCGCCACCGCACCTCGCCGCCGTCGAGGTCCACCGCGCAGAGATCGCTCGTACCCTCGCTGACGAGCAGGAGTCGCGGCAGGCCGGGCGCGCTCACGACGGCCGCGGACGTCGAGGCGCCCGCGCAGGGCGCGAGGCCGAGAGCGAAGAGCTCGCTGCCGTCGGCGAGGCTGACGAGCGAGACCGACCCGTCGGCCGCGATGCGCACGAGGCCCGCCGCCGTGAGCACCGAGGCCGCGCGCGCGCTCGGGGTGCGCCAGAGCAAGGCGCCGCTCGTGCGCTCGATGGCGCAGAGCTCGCGGCCCGAGCCCACGACGAGCCGGTCGCCGCACACGAACACGGAGCGGAGATCGATGGCGGGCACCTCCGCGCGCCAGGTCTCGGCGAAGCGCAGTCGACCCACGGCCGGCACGGTCGGGGCCGGGGTCGCCGGCCCGGGGGCGCCGCTCGCGAAGGCCCGGTAGCTCTCGGGTGCCGCGTTGATGCGATGCGAGCGCGGGCTCGCGCCCGAGAGGTGGCGCCCGAGGCTCGCGGCCTCGCGGCCGAGCGCGACGAAGCGCAGGTTCGCGAAGAGCGAGCGGTCGCGCGCTGCGAGCTTGCGACACAATGCGCGCGCGAAGCTGCACACCGCGCGCGCGAGCTCGGTCGCATCGATCGCGGGCAAGCGGTAGCCGCCGATGGCGCTGCCGCCCGTCGCCGCGCGTGCCGTGTCGCCAGGCGATGCCGCAGCGCCGAAGAGGGGGGCCACGAGCAGCGAGGCTCGACCCTCGCGGTCGAGCGTGAGGCCGGCGCGGTGCACGCCGGCGGCGACACGCTTGACGAGCGGGCGGCGCGCCGCGCGCGCCTCGAGCGCGGCGCTCGCGAGCAGAACGAGCGCCTCGGCGAGCAGGAACGGGTAGCCGTCCTCGCAGCGGCGCTCGCTCTCGCCCACGGCGAGGGTCAGGGTGCCGCGCCACAGGAGGGCGTGCAGATCGGCGCGGGCGACCGCGCCCGTGCGGCGCGTGCGCGGTCCTTCGCCGCCCGCCTCGCTCTCGACCGCGCTCCGGTGCTCGAGGCTCGCCGCGACGGTGAGCTTGCGGCCACGCGGGCTCGCGACCTCGAGGCGGACGGGCGGGCGCAGTGCCACCGGTACCGTGGCGGCTCGCTCGAGCGCCGCGCGCGCCGGCGCGAGTCGGTGGCGGCTCGCGCCGTCGCCGAGCTCGGGCTCGCACAGGGCCGCGACGAGGCGTGTGCGCACGAGCTCTGCGGGCATCCGTCCCTCGCGCCACAGGATCTCCGGCTCCGCGCCGGCGCGGTACACGCAGGCGACGAGCTCGGTGCCCACGCGCTCGAGCCCGATCTCGCGCCGCTCGCCGGCGAGCACGAGGGCGCGCTCGCGCCGCGCGAAACACAGGTCCGCGACGGCGAAGGCGAGCTCGCCGAGCAGCGCGCGCCCGGTCTCGCCGGGCGGCAGCTCGAGGGCGCCGAGGAGCGCGCCGAGCTCGCCGAGCGCCGGGGGCGACGGCCGCACGGTCGCGCGGGCCCCAGGCGCCGGAACGAGGCGCGCACCCGAGCCGCCGGGCTCGGTGGCGGCCGCGGCCGCACGCCCTTCGGATCCCCCGAGCACATCGGACGCAGCAACGAGGCGAAGTCGTGTCATCGAGCTTCCAAGTTCGGCGACCGCACCGAGCGGGTCGCGGCAGGGATGCTACGAGCGGCGGCACGGCTCGCTAAGTTTGTTGCGGGCTTTGCGGCAGACTGGACAACGCGTGTGGCGGGCGATAAGGCGGCGCGCGTCGCGACTCGGCAGCACACCGACACCTACATTGTCGCACAACTTGGCCCTGCGATACGTGCGGCGGCAGGGTGCGCGCCATGACGAGACCGAGCGACGATCCTCTCAGCCCTGCCACTCGATCTTCTCAACGCGGGCCGCGTGTGCGGTGCCTCGCGAGCGCGCTCCGCGGCTCTGTGCCATGGCTGCTGCTCGCAGCCGCCGCGGCGTGCAGCCCCGCGGCGCAGCGCCACGCCGCGACCTCCGCGGACGAAGCCGCCCCGGGCCTGGGCTCGGCGGCGCTCGACAAGGTCGCCGGTGCGGCACCCGCGGTCGGCGACGCGGCCCCGAGTCAGGCCAAGGAAGGCGCCGACGCGAAGGCCACCTGGGCGCCGGGCGATCCGGACCTCGTGAAGTACCACCCGGAGCCCCTCCCTTACATGGACGGGCTGCCCCGCATCGGCGCCATCGGCCCGCACGTGTGGATCAAGCCGAAGCCGAGCGGGGAGGGGCTCGCCCTCGGCAAGCTGCGCATCGGCACGGCCGTCAAGCTGCGCGGGAACGGACCGGTGCGGGGGGAGGGCTGCAAGCGCGGCTGGTACCCCGTCGAGCCGCGCGGCTACGTGTGCCTCAACGACCGCACGACGCTGGATCTGTCGGACCCGTACTTCCGCGCCCTCGCGGAGCTGTCCCCGCGCCCCGACACCGTCTGGCCCTACACCTACGCCCACTCGCGCGGTGCCCCGATGTACAGTCGCGTACCGACCCCGGCCGAGTGGGAGAAGGCGGAGCGACACCTCGGTCCGCCCGGGACCTACAAGGACCTCGGGCCCTGGGCCGAGGGCCACGAGGAGCTCATCGAGGAAGATCGGAAGATCGAGGCGACCGACGCGGTGCCGTGGTTCTTCGAGGGCGGCGTGCGCCGGGTGTCGGGCGGCAACTACGACCCGCGCCGGCTCACGTGGAAGACCATCCCGAACGGCTCGATGCTGGCCTACGCGCGCGCCTTCGAGATGCACGGGCGCGTGTGGCTCGTGACGCCCGACCTCATGATCGTGCCCGCCGACCGCGTGCAGTACATGCGGCGCAGCGTGTTCCACGGCGTCGTCATCGGTGAGGACGGCGCGCTCGGGCAGGACGGCGGAGTGTCCCTACCGCTCGCCTGGAACCGCGCGAAGACGGAGCGCCCGCTGTTCGAGCGCGCGGCCGACGGCCGCTTCGTCGAGTCGCGCGAGCAGATGAAGCCGAAGCAGGCGCTCGAGATCGAGGACGCGCGCGTGGTCGACGGCAAGGAGGGCTACTACCCGCTGCGCAAGCGCCCGGGCCTCTTCGTGAAGGAGTCGTTCATGACCTTCACCCGCCAGCGCACCAAGCTCCCCGGCTCGATCAAGCCGGATCAGAAGTGGGTCGAGGCGAAGATCCTGCCGGGCACGCTGACCGCCTACGTGGGGCTCCAGCCGGTGTACGCGACGCTGTTCTCGCCGGGCAAGGGCGGCTTGCCGATCAAGGGCCACAACATGAGCAAGGACGCCACCACCGAGATCGGCCACTTCCCGGTCGAGTGGAAGGAGCGCGTCGCCACGATGTCGAACGAGAAGGGCGACCCGAAGGTGCTGTGGTTCAGCGACGTGCCGCACCAGCAGTACCTGCACGCGCCGCTCGCCATGCACGTCGCCTTCTGGCACGAGGACTTCTCGAACCCGAAGAGCGCCGAGTGCGTCAACGTCTCGGCGCTCGATGGGCGCTGGCTGTTCGGCTTCACCGACCCGGTGTTGCCCCCGGACTGGAACGCCATCCGGCCGGGCGGCGGCAACGGACCGTCGACGCCGATCGTCACCGAGGCGCGCTGAGATGGCGCGCCCGACCCCACGGCGTCGCCCGGGCGCGCTCGCGCTCGTGCTGCAGCTCTCCGCCCTGTCGGCGCTCGCGGCGCTGGCGTGCTCGAGCCGTCACGACCGCGAAGGTGGGGCCGCGGCGGAGGGCGCGCCGGGCGCTCTGCCGGTGGTCGAGCGCGGCCCTGCGCCCCCGGATGCGCGCGCGCTCGGCCACGCGCCCGACGAGCGCGCTGCGACCGGGCAGGTGACGCCGGCATCGCTGCCGGCCGGCGGCGCCGCTGCGGTCGAGATCCGCGTGAGCGCCGTCGGAGACTGCGCGCTCGGGGACATCCGGCAGGGCTCGGGTGCGCCGGGCACCTTCAGCGCGAAGATCCGCGAGCTCGGCGAGGATCTCGCGTACCCGTTCTCGGCGGTCGCTCCGATCTTCGCCGAGGACGATCTCACGATCGCGAATCTCGAGGGCACGCTCACCCGCGAGACGCGCCACCAGAACCCGGTGTTCGCGGTTCGCGGCAAGCCGGAGTACGCGGGCATGCTGCGCCTCGGGGGCGTGGAGCTCGTGAACCTGGCGAACAACCACAGCGGCGACTACGGGCCGAGCGGCTACGCCGAGACCGAGCGGGCGCTCGAGACGGCCGGCGTCGGCCACTTCGGCAACGGACGCGTCGATCGGCGCCGCGTCAAGGGCGTCGACGTGGTGAACATCGGCTACCTCGGCGGTCCCAAGGGCACGCGCGAGGCCGTGGTGCGCGACATCCAGCGCGAGAAGCAGCAGGGCGGGATCGTCATCGTGTCCTTCCACTGGGGCATCGAGACCTACGAGCAGGCGGCGCCCGACCAGATCAGGCTCGGCCGCGCCGCGATCGACGCGGGCGCCGACCTCGTCCTCGGCCACCATCCGCACGTGCTGCAGGGAATCGAGACCTACCGGGGCCGGCACATCGCGTACTCGCTCGGCAACTTCGTCTTCGGCGCCAACGGCAAGCCCGGGGACCTCGACTCGATCGTGTACCAGGAGCGCTTCGTCGTGCGCGATGGCAAGGTCACCTCGGTCGAGAGCTCCCACTTGCCGGTGCGCATCTCGGGCGACCCGCGCGCGAACGACTTCCGGCCGGTGCTGCTCGAGGGCGACGAGGCGGAGCGCGTGCGCCAGAAGGTCGCCAAGCGCAGCGCCGCCCTGCGCGCCAAGCGTTGACGGGGTGGCCCGCGCGCCGGGGCTCGAGCGGCGACATCCGGAGGGCGGCGCGCCGAGGGCTCGGGCACGATCCGGAAGCGGGGCCACGGCCGATTGTACTAGGCTCGGCAGCCGGGCGGTCCGACCGCCGGGAGCACGCGCATGGCCTACTACCTCGTCGAGTCCTACCTCTACTCCGTCGACCACGGCGGGCGCTCGAGTCGCGGTGTCGTCGGCGAGCACAAGGGGTCCGAGAAGCTCTACCTCCACGTCCTGCCGCTGTCCGACGCCGAGCTCGCGGCGCTCGGCCCGCGCGTCGACGAGGATGGCAACAAGCAGCACGACCGGCTCGCGCTGCCGCGCAACGAGGACTGGTGGATCGCGGTCGAGGGCGAGGCCGCGTGGCCCAAGGTGCTGCGGCCGCGGCTCACGTCGCGCTGCGCCGACCTCGCTCGCAAGCCCACGCCCGTGCCGCTCTCGGCCGAGGAGCTCGGGCGCCTGCGCGCGAGCGGGGTGGGCGACATCCCCGCGGCGTGAGCCGAGGGCGCGCGCGAGGCGGGCGCCCGTGCGGAGAATGCGCACGGGGCTGCAAGACCTGCGCGACGCGGGGGGCCTTCGCATGGCCGAGGTCGGGACCCGCGCCGGCAACACCGTGATTTGCGGGGCGCGCGCGACGCGGGCGCGGGCTTGCATGGGGCTTGCCCGTCGAGCGGCGACCCACCGAGCCTGCCATGAAGTCCCGCCCAGCCGAGCTCGCGGACCGCATCCGGGAAAAGAAGGATCGCGCCGAGGAGCTCTGCGCCCGCAGCAAGCTCGCCGCCGCGCGCGCCGCCTACCAGGAGGTGCTGCTGCTCGACCCCGGGGACGTCACGACCCGGCGGCGCGTCGCCGATCTGTGCGTGCAGCTCGGCGACCCCGCGGGGGCCATCGAGCAGTACCTGGCGCTCGTGGGGCGTCTCGTCACCGAGGGGGCCCCGCTGCAGGCGATCGCGATCGCGCGCGTCATCCTGCAGATCGACTCCGGACACACCGAGGCGCAGCGCGTGCTCGCCGCCCTGCTCGACGGCAGCTCGCGCGACCGTACGTCCTTGCCGCCGCCCATGCAGCGCGCGCTCACCGCGTCGATCATTCCGCCGCCGCTCATGGCGCCGGCGGACCTCGACGGTCTGCGGCGCATCCCGCTGTTCTCGGAGCTCGGGCGGCGCGCCTTCCTCGACCTCTTGCCGCACCTCGAACGGCGCGTGGTCGTCCCCGGCGAGGTCATCGCCGCCGAGGGTGAGGTCGGGGACGCGATGTACGCCATCGTCGCCGGCTCCGTGCGGGTGGAGCGCGCCGAGGGCGGCGCGGTGCGCGCCATCGCGGAGCTCGGGGAGGGGGCGTTCTTCGGCGAGATGTCGCTGCTCACGCGCGCGCCGCGCTTCGCCACGGTCGTCGCCACGACCCAGGGCGAGCTCCTGGTCCTGCGGCGCGAGGCGTTCGACGACCTGGTCCGCGGGCACGCGCACGCCGGGACGATCGTGCGCCGCTTCTGCCGCGCGCGCCTGCTCAGCAATCTGCTGCGCGCGGCGCCCATGTTCGAGGGGCTCCAGGCCGACGACCGGGCCCGACTCGTCGAGGCGCTCGAGGTGAGGACCTGCGAGGCGGGCAGCGAGATCGTGCGCCAGGGCGAGCGGCCCGAGCACTTCTACGTGCTCCTGCGCGGGCGCTGCGAGGTGCTCCACCACATGCCCGAGGGCGAGCGCGCCATGCCCGACATGCACGAGGGCGACTTCTTCGGCGAGATCGCGCTCCTGACCGGCGAGCCCGCCACCGCGACGGTGCGCTGCGCGGTTCCGTGCGTCGTCGCGGCGGTGCCGCACGAGGTGCTGCGGTCGCTCCTGCACCACCGCAAGCTGCTCGTGGCGCTCGCGGCGCTCGGCGAGAAGCGCCTGATCCGGACGCGCGAGGCGCTCGCATCCGACATCGTATGAGAGGCGGCGACGGCCGGTAGAGGTCGCGGGGAGCGCGGTGCGGTTGCGCGTGAAGCGCGGGCCGATCCGTGCGAAGCCCGGGGCATGACACCTGCCGAGGCCGCGCGGCTCTTCGCCGACCTGCTCGCGGCGCCCGAGGGCGAGCGCGCGAAGGTGTGCACCGCGCTCGGGCTCCCGGCCGCGCCGGACGCGGGTGACGTCGACCGGGCGCGCGAGCTGCTCGACGCGGTGGCGGCGGCGCTCGTGACCGGCGACGGCGTGCGCTGGCAGATCGTCACCGCGGCGCACCGTGCCTTCCGCGACGCGCTCGCGCTCGCCGCGGCGGAGCACCAGCGCCGTCTTGCGGCCGAGGCCGAGCGGGTGCGTGCGGCGCAGGCGGCGCAAGCAGCGCAGGCGGCGCAAGCAGCGCAGGCGGCGCAAGCAGCGCAGGCGGCGCAAGCAGCGCAGGCGGCGCAGGCGCAGGCGCACGCGGCGCGCGCGCATGCCGCCGCGGGCGCGAGCCCTCCACCAGGGTCTGCGCAGCCTCCGCCGCCCCCGGCGCGACCGCTGCCACCTCCTCCTCCGCGTCGCGCCGAGCCGCCCCGCAACCCCGCAAGAGCGCGGTCCGAGCCACCTGCAACGCCGGTCGTGCCGGCCGCACCCGACACGCTCACGCCACCGATGGGCACCACGCCGCCGCCGCTGGCGGCCGAGCCCGTGCCGGACTGGGGCTACGGCGAGGCGAACCGGCCCGGCTGGGTGCGCCCCACGCCTCTGCACAAGCCGTCGCTCGGCGACGTGGCCCCGGGCGAGTCGCTCTACGAGGACCGGGGGGCGCTCGCCCCGCGCCCGGTCGTCGCCCCGCAGGTAGCCGTGCAGCCGCAGGCCGCCCCGGCGTTCGCCGACCTGCCTCCCGTGGCCGGTGCGCCGCCGGATGCCACGCCGCCGCCGTTGCTCCAGTACCAGCCGCCGGCCGCTTCGCCCTGGGCCGCGCAGGCGCAGGCGGAGGCGCAATGGCAGCAGGCGCAGGCGCAGAGCCAGGCGGCGGCCGCACCGCGCGCGACACCTTGGGCCGCGGGTGGCGTACCGCCCGGCTGGGGCTGGGCGCCGCCCGATGCGAGCGGCGCGGCGGGCGCGGGCGCCGGGGGGCGCGGACCGGCACAGCCCGGCTGGTCGGGCGCCGCACCGGAGGCGCCGCTCGCTCCGCCGCAGCAACCGGGGATGCCGGCCGGCTATGGCGCGTACGCCGTGCCCGGCCCCTCGGGCGTCGGTCCGAGCGCTGGGCCTCCCCAGCCGTCGTATCCGCTGCCCACCGCCGGCGCGCACGCACCGGCGGCCGCCGCGCCGCCGGCAGCACCGGCGCCCGCCGCTCCGCCCGGTGGCGGGTCGGTGTCCGTCTACGACAGTGTCGCGCGCTACGCTGCGCTGTGCGCAGCGCTCGCGGTCTTTCCCGAGCGACGCGCGTCGGCGCGCCTCGAGTACGGCATCGCGGACGACGCCGCGCACGCCGCCCTCGACGACGTGTGGCAGGAGCGCTTCGAGGAGGACCCCCAGCAGCTCGCCAAGTGGGAGCAGTTCGTCGCCTCGTTCCGCGCCTCGCTGGAGCGCGCGCGATGAGCGCCGCGGACGACGCGCAGACCGCCCGGCTCGAGCTGCTCCGCCGTCTGAACCGCGGCTTCGCCGAGATGGTGCCCCACAACCGGGCGCTCGGCATGGAGCTCGTGTCGCTCGACGACGCCGACGCCGTGATGCGCCTGCCGTACGCGCCGCACCTCGTCGGCAACCCCGATACCGGCGTGCTCCACGGCGGCGCCGTGAGCTCGCTCATGGACGCCTGCTGCGGGGCGGCCGTGTTCATGGCCCTGCCGGAGCCGGTGCCGATCGCGACCCTCGATCTGCGCATCGACTACCTGAAGCCCGCGGCCCCCGGACGCGACGTCATCGCGCACGCGTGCTGCTACAAGGTCACGCGCAACGTCGCCTTCGTGCGCTCGGTCGCGTTCCACGACTCCGAGGACGACCCCATCGCCTCCGCCGTCGGCGCCTTCATGCTCTCGACCAAGCTCGGTCACTGGCAGCGCGGGGCGGGCACGTGAACATCGCCGAGCGCATCGCCGAGGCGCGGCGCACGCGCGACCTCGCGGCGCTGACGGACGCCGTGCCCTACGCCGCGTTCCTCGGTTTCTCGATGACGCTCCTCGAAGGCGAGCTCGTCGGCAAGATGCGCTACGCGGACCACCTCATCGGCAACCCCGCGCTCCCGGCCCTGCACGGCGGGGCCATCGGTGCCCTGCTCGAGTCGACCGCGATCTTCCAGATCCTCTGGGACGCCGAGACGATCGTGCTGCCGAAGACCGTCAACATCACGGTCGACTACCTCCGCTCCGGCCGGCCGCTCGACACCTTTGCGCGTGGCATCATCACGAAGCACGGGCGGCGCGTCGTCAACGTGCGCGTCGAGGCGTGGCAGGAGGACCGCACGCGGCCCATAGCGCTCGCGAACGGACACTTCTTGATCCTGCCCGGCGACGGCTGAACGGGTCGCCACGACCGCGAGACGCCCGCGAGCCGGCTCCCGGCCCGCGGGCGTTGCGGTCACGTCGTGCCCGCCGCAAGGGACCGCTCGGGGCCGGAGCCACCTCGGCCCACGAGGGATCCCGATGCGGGCTTCCGGCCGCGGGTACTGGCTCGGCTCAGGGGCGCTCGCAGATGTAGTTGAGCTGCTGGTCGCACGACTCGTCGCGCCACAGGCCGGAGCCGTTGCCCGCTGCGTACGCGCAGTCGCCGTTGCCGTTGACGCCGTTGTTGTTCGGCTCGCCCGCGTTGACGTCCCAGTTGGTGTAGGCGCCGAGCGGTGTCGCGCCCGCGGCGCCCAGATCCCAGAAGAACGAACCCTCCTGCAGCCAGTCGCTCAGGCCGATCCACGCCTGGTTGCCCACGAAGAGCGGCGCCACGGTCGCCTGCTCCGCGGCGTCCGAGATCTCGACGAGGTGCGCGCCGATGGCGACGCAGCGCTGGCGAGCCTCGAACCAGCTGCGCTGGTTGCCGCCGCCCTGGTTGTTGCCGTTCAGCATGTAGCAGTGGCCGTTGGCGATGAGATTGTAGACGCCCTCGTAGCACTCGACCTCGCAGGTGGCGTTGCAGCCGTCGCCATTCACGAGATTGCCGTCGTCGCACTGCTCGACGCCGAGCTCGAGCACGCCGTCGCCGCACCTGGCCGCGACGCAGTTGTTGAGGCAGGCGTCCAGGTCGTCGAGGTTGCCGTCGTCACACTCCTCCTCGGCCTGCACGAGGCCGTCACCGCAGACCGCGATGGTGCAGTCGTTGCGACACCCGTCGTTGTCGATCTCGTTGCCGTCGTCGCACTCCTCGGTGCCGATCTGCAGGTATCCGTCGCCGCAGCGGGCGTCCTGGCACTCGGTGCTGCACGCGTCGGTGTTGGACAGGTTTCCGTCGTCGCACATCTCGGAGTCCTGCAGCACGCCGTCGCCGCACTCGCCCACCGTGCAGGTGGCACTGCAGCCGTCGTCGGGTACCGCATTGCCGTCGTCGCACTCCTCGACGCCGACGTGCAGGATGCCGTCGCCGCAGACGTTGACCTTGCACTGATTGGTGCATGCGTCGTTGTCATCGAAGTTGCCGTCGTCGCAGTCCTCCTCGTCGGGGTCCCAGTTGCCGTCGCTGCAGACGTTCTTGCTGCACGCAGCGGGACCGGCCACGGCCCAGCCGAGCGCCGCCAGGGACGTCACCGCGAAGAAACCAAGTCGAAGTCTCGCGAACATGTCACCGTTCTCCTTCCCAGCCAGAGTCACGCTCCCGATCCCCGTGGGACACGGAAGTCGCCGTCAGAGGCCAGGGTAAGGGGAGCCGACCCGCCGTGGGCGGTTCGTGCGCGTGTGGCGCGGCCATTTCGTGTTCCCCTCGAACACGCAGGCGCGAGCGCGACCGCGCGGTGTCAGCTCGCAGCGGTCGGCAGGAATGGCAGCGAGCGCCCGATGCCGTCGAGCAGTGCATGGAGCACGAGCGCGGGCGTGAGCGACAGCTCGGCCGGTGCGGTCTCGCCCCGGGCGCGCGCCTCGAGCAGACGGGCCGAGCTCGACTCGAGCCGCGCGTCGAGGTGCGGGGTCGAGTAGCGCAGCGTCGCGCTCGCGCGGGAGTCGGGCGCGAGCTCGTGCGTCTCGCCGGCGAAGCGGCCGCGGATCGCGAGCGCGCCGTCGGCGCGCCACAGCTGGAAGGCATTGTCCGGTTGCGCGTCGAACTCGCCGCGGTGCACGTAGAGGCGCGGCTTCTGGCGGTAGGGCTCGCCGGCCGTCGGGCAGAAGGTCGTGCAATTGCCGCACTCGTTGCAGAAGTCGGCGAGCACGGCGACCTGGTAGCCCTGCGCGACCTCGAAGGGCGTCCCGCCGGCGAGCTCGTAGCTCGCACCGTGGCGCACGAGTCGCGTGCCGCCGGCCCGCAGCGGACGCGCCTCGTAGGTGAAGAACGCGAGGTTCGGGCACACGCTCACGCACAGGCTGCACATCACGTCGCAGTCGAGGCAGCGCTCGGCCTCGGTGCGTGCTTCCTCGGGCGAGTAGCCGAGCAGCACCTCGGTGAAGTCGAGGCGCCCAGCCGGCTCGCGGTGGGGCGTGGGCACGCGGCGCACGCGCTCGCCGCGCCGGCGCAAGAGATCGACGAAGGGCACCGTGCGCGGCGCGAGCGCTCCCTCGACGAAGCCCTCCTCGCGGCGCCGGATCTCGTGGGCGATGTGCTTGCCGTCCCCCATCGCCTTGACGATGCTGAGCGGCGATTCGCCGATGACGTCGCCGCCGGCGAACACCCCGGCGATCGAGGTCTCGCGCGTCGCCGGATCGACCGCCACGTAGCCGGAGCCGTCGAGGCGCGGCGGCTCGTCGCCGAAGAGGCCGAGGTCGGTGCGCTGCCCGATCGCGCTGAGCAGGTTGTCGGCGCGGAGCTCGACGGTCTCGCCGCTCGGCACCGGGCGCCGCCGTCCCGAGGCATCGGCCGGACCGAGCGTCATGCGCTCGAGGCGCACGGCGGTGAGCCGCCCATCCGCCACGGCCAGGCCGACCGGCGCCACGAGCTCCATGAGCTCGCAGCCTTCGGCGAGGAGGTCCACGACTTCCTCGCGCTGCGCCGGCATCTCTTCGCGGCTGCGGCGGTAGGCGACGACCACGCGCCCGCGGCCCAGGCGGCGGGCGGTGCGCGCGCAGTCCATCGCCACGTCGCCACCGCCCACGACGACCACGTTGGCGCCCAGCGCCGGTGGCGCACCGTCGCGCACCGCGCGCAGGAAGGTGAGGCCGTCGAGCACTCCTTCGGCGTCGTCGCCGGGCAGACCGAGGCGCACGCCGCGCTGGGCGCCGGCCGCGACGACGACGTAGCGGTAGCCCTGGCGTCGCAGGTCGGCGACGGAGAAGTCGACGCCCACTCGGCGCCCGTGCTCCACGTGCACGCCGAGCGACGTGAGAAAGTGCATGTCCCGCTCGATGGGCACGAGCGGCAGGCGGTAGCTCGGGATGGTGCCCGAGACCTGGCCGCCGCTCTTCGGGTGCGCCTCGAGCACCGTGGTGGGATAGCCCGCCCGCGCGAGGAAGTACGCTGCGGACAGGCCACAGGGACCGGCGCCCACCACGGCGACCCGCGCCGCCTGCGTCGCGGCCGGGGGCGCCGCGGGCAGCTCGCCTTCGTGGTCCATGATGAAGCGCTTCGTCTCGCGGATGGCGAGCGGCTCGTCGTAGTGCGTGCGGACGCATGTGTTCTCGCAGCGGTGGTCGCAGGCGCGCCCCAGCACGGCGGCGAGTGCGTTGTCGGCGCGCGTGACCGCGACGGCCTCGGGCATGTTGCCCTCGCGCACGAGCTCGAAGTAGCGCGGCACCTGCTGGCGGATGTTGCACTCGTCCATGCAGGGCGCGTCGATGCAGTCGAACGGGCCGAGCTCGCGGCGCGTCTTGCTCTTGTCGCGGTGAAAGCCGTCGCGCTGGTAGTCGCGGTCGGTGCGCACGAGCTCCGCGTAGCGGGCGAGGTTCGCGAGCGCACTCGCCACGAGCGGCTGGGGCGCGCGCACGGCCGGGGTGGCCAGGGCGCGGCCGTGCGCGTCGGCCGGCCACGCGTCGCGCCGGGCCGACTCGACGACGAGCTCGTCGAGCGAGCGCGCGCCGACCACGGCGAGCGCACTCGCGGCGTTGTGCACGTACTGCCGCAGGCGCAGGTAGCCCCCCGACTTCAAGAGATCGCTGCAGGTCGTCACGGTGGACATGCCGGCGCGCAGCAGGTGGGCCGCGTTGAAGGCGTCGGCACCGCCCGCGAAGGACATCAAGAGCTCGCCGCCGAAGCGCCGTGCCACCAGGTCGGCGAGGTTCACGGTGAGCGCGTGCAGCGGGCGCCCCGAGAGGTACATCATCTTCTCGCGGGCCGGGAAGACCGGGCGGTGGTTCTCCACCTCGAGGGTGTTCGAGAGCTTGACGCCGAAGGTGACGCCGCGGCGCGCGGCCGTGCTCCGCAGTCCCTCGAGCAGCGGCTGGGCGTCGGTCCACTTGAGGTCGTGCCCGAAGGCGGCGTCGGGCACCGTGACCTGCCGGAAGCCGAGGTCCTGGTTCAGGAGCGCGCGCACGCGCTCCGGGCCGAGCAGCGTGGGATTCAGCTTCACGCTCGTGTGCAGACCCCAGTGCTCCATCAGGTGGGTGCTGATGCGCCCGATCTCGTCGGGCGGGCAGCCGTGCATGGTGGACAGGGTCACGCTGTCCGACATGCGCCGCGGGACGGCGAGCGAGCGCACGGCAGGGAAGCGCCGCGCCACCGCCTCGAGGTGTGCGTCGAAGAGCTCGCCCGGCTCGCGCATGTGCTCGAGGAACCAGCGCACGTTCGGCTGCTGGATGCCCGCGAGGTCGTAGCCGACGGAGATGTTGAACACCACGCCCGGCCGCCCCGGATAGCCGAGCGCCGCATGCAGGGCGTGGACGAGGATCCAGGCGCGCAGGTACTCGTCGAAGGACTCGGCGACCTTCAGCTCCTGCGACCACTCGACGTTGTAGCCCTCGTCCTGCATGTCGATGCACGGCTTCGAGATCTCGAGCTCGTCGAGCGTCTGCACCGTCTTCAGCTCGATGAAACGCGCGCCGCAGAGCCACGCCACGACGATGTTCTGCGCCATCTGCGAGTGGGGGCCGGCCGCGACGCCGAACGGGGTGTCGAGCCGCACGCCGTACACCTCGCGCGCGAGCCCGGGGGCCTCGGCGGGACGCCAGAACAGCTCGCGCGGGATGCCGAAGATGCGGCTCTTGTGCGCCAGCTCGTCGAAGATCCAGTCCACGAGCGCGGACATCGGGATGGGCTGGAACCGATCGGACACGGGGACCTCCTCTGTGAGCGCCGTCGCGTCCCATGCTAGTCGAGCGGCCCGGATTCTCCGAGCGTCGCCGCGCGGCGCCGCCGCGCCGTCCGCCGATCTGGCGTGCGGGCCCGAGGTGATGGGCTATGGTGGCCGACGGTGAAGCGCCCGCTGTTCGTCCTGTTCCTGGTCGTGTTCGTCGACCTGCTCGGCTTCGGCATGGTGATCCCGCTGATGCCGCGCTACGCGAAGCAGCTCGGCGCGCCCGTCGAGCTCATCGGGCTCCTGTCGACGGGCTACTCGGCGGCGCAGTTCCTGTTCGCGCCGCTGTGGGGACGCCTGTCGGACCGCGTCGGGCGCCGACCGGTGCTGCTCGTGTCGATCGCCATGACCTCGGCGGCCTTCCTCGCGTACGGCCTTGCCGAGAGCTTCTGGCTCCTGCTCGCGACGCGGCTGTTCGCCGGCGTCGCCACCGCGAACCTGCCGATCGCCTATGCCTACGTCGCCGACGTCACGACCGAGGAGAACCGGGCCAAGGGCATGGGCGTGATCGGCGCGGCGTTCGGGCTCGGCTTCGTGCTCGGACCGGCGCTCGGCGGCATCCTCGCGGGCACGGCGCTCGGGCTCGGGGCGCCGGGCTTCGCCGCTGCCGGGCTCGCGGCCCTGAACCTCGTCCTCGCCTTCTTCATCCTGCCGGAGCCGGCGCGGCGCGACACGCGCGCCCCCGGGGCGCCGGGCCGCTTTGCACTCCTGCGCCAGCTCGCCGGCGACTCGCACATGGTCCGCCTGCTGCTCTGCTACTTCTTCGCCATCGGCGCCTTCGCGGCCATGGAGAACACCCTGTCGCTCGCGGCCGCCGACCGCTTCGGGCTCCACGATCAGCAGATCGGCTACGTGTTCGCCTTCGTCGGGGTGGTGCTCGTGGTGGTGCAGGGCGGCCTCATCGGTCCCCTCACGCGCCGCTTCGGCGAGACGCGCCTGCTCGTCGCCGGCCTGTTCCTCATGGCCCTGGCCCTGGCGCTCCTGCCGGTCGTGCCGGGCGTGCCCGGACTGCTCGCCGTCATGGTGCCGCTCGCGGCAGGCAGCGGGCTCATGCAGCCCTCGGTCACCGCCCTCATCTCGCGGCGTGCCGCCGCGAACGTACAGGGTGGCGCGCTCGGCGTGGCGCAGTCCGCCTCGGCCATGGGGCGCATCGTCGGACCCGAGTCGGGAACCTTCGTCTACCAGCTCGCGCCGGCCTCGCCGTTCCTCGGCGCGGCCGTCGTGATGGCCTTCGCCGGCATCCTCGGCCTCACGCTCGGGCGCCCGAAGCCGCCTCTCTAGCCCCGAATCGAGCGCTCGGCGCCTGGCGGCGTGGGCGTCCTTCCGCGCGGGCGCGCTCCGGGCTAGCGATGTGCCGTGGAGATCACGGCCGACTTCGACGGCGGGGCCATCGAGGTCCTGCGCGGCGCGGATCCGCTCGCCGTCGAGCTCGGGCTGCGCGGCGACACGGGCGCCCACGTACGCCAGTGGTTCTGCGTGCGCTTCGACGACGTCGCCGGGCAGCCGCTCGCCGTGTCGCTCATGAACGCGGGCGAGGCGACCTATGCCGAGGCCTTCGAGGGCTACCGGGTGTGCGCGTCCTACGACGGCGAGCGCTGGTTCCGCGTTCCGACGCGCTTCGACGGCGCGGTGCTGCGCTTCCTGCACACGCCCGCGGCGCCGAGCGTCACCTACGCGTACTTCGCGCCGTACTCGTGGCAGCGCCATCGCGCGCTGGTCGACGCCGCCTCCGCCGCGCCCGGCGTGGCGCTCCAGGTGCTCGGGCACAGTGTGCTCGGCCGGCCGATGCACCTTCTCGTGGTCGACTCGCCCGGGCCCGAGCCCGACAGGGCGTGGCGCGGCGCGCCGCTCCGGGTGTGGCTCATCGCGCGCCAGCACCCGGGCGAGACGATGGGGCAGTGGCTCGCGCAGGGCCTGCTGGCGCGCCTGCTCGACCCGGGCGATCCGGTGGCGCTTGCGGCGCGGCGTCGCGCGGTCTTCCGGGTGGTGCCGAACATGAACCCGGACGGCGGTGTGCTCGGCAACCAGCGCACCAACGCGGTGGGCGCGGATCTGAACCGCGCGTGGCTCGCGCCGACGGCCGGCGAAAGCCCGGAGGTGCTGTGCGTGCGCAGCGCGATGGAAGCGTCGGGCGTCGATGTCTTCGTCGACGTGCACGGCGACGAGCGCAACCCCTGGTGCTTCCTCGCGGGCTGCGAGGGCAACCCGGGCTACTCCGAGCGCCAGCGCTTGCTCGAGAACCTGTTCGAGCAGACGCTGCTCGCCACGAGCCGCGACTTCCAGGACGAGTACGGCTACCCGCGCGACGAGCCGGGTGGCGGGGATCTCCGCACCGCCGGCAACTGGGTGGGCGAGCGCTTCGGGTGCCTGTCGTTCACGCTGGAGATGCCATTCAAGGACAACGCCAACGACCCCGACCCGCGGGCCGGCTGGTCGCCCGCGCGCTCGATGGAGCTCGGAGCCTCGCTGGTCGAGGCCATCCTGGCGTGCCTCGACTGGCTCGGCGCTGCGGCGCCCGGCGGCTGAGCGGCGCGGTCGCGCTCAGCGCGTGACGAGGAGCGTCGTGCCCGCATGGCTGGCGTCGCTCGCCACGGCGTACCACTCCGACGGAAGCGCCGGCTCGAGCCAGCCGAAGAGGGCGCTCGCATCCGCGGGTGTCAGGTTGATGCAGCCGTGGCTGCGCGGCCGCCCGAACACGTCGTGCCAGAACGCGCCGTGCACCGCGTAGCTCCCGTCGTAGTACGCGACGAACGGGACCTCGCGCGTGCGCCAGCCCCCGCCGTTGAGCCGGCCCGACATGTCGCCCGTGAGCCACTTCTGGGCGATGCGGTAGCGACCGGGCGGCGTGCCGTACTCGGCGTCGGGCGCGGCTCCGCTCATGCCGGGCGACGCGAGGGCCGCGTACACGGGCCGGTCGCCCTCGTACGCGACGAGCGTGCCGGCGTGGACGCTCACGTGCAGCCAGCGCTCGGCTGGACCGACGTCGGTCGGGCGCGGCCTCGCCACGAAGATGCCGAGGTCGCTCGCGCGCGCGAAGCCGCCGTCCGCGAGCGCGGCGTAGGGGCCGACGAGCGCAGGGGGTGCGGCGAGCGGCAGGAGCGCGCGGCGGCCGAAGCGCCCCGACTCGCGCATGGCACCCGGCACCGGCGCCGCGTCCGCGGCGGGGACGAAGCGGGGGCCCTCCGTGACCGACAGCGCGAAGGGTAGCGCGGGGCTGGACGTCCCCGCGCCGCTCACGCGCGGCAGCTCCTCGACCTCGTCCTTGGGCACGAGCTCGAGCTCCGAGGTGACGACGAAGACGCGTCCCTCCGCGACGAGCTCGGTCGACCAGGCGAGCTTGGCACCCGGCGGCGCGAGCGGGCCCGTGAGGGGCAGGTGCTCGGCGGCCTCGCTCGCCGCGCGCTCGGCGAAGTAGCGCGCGAGCGCCGGGGTGGGGGGCGGCCCGCTTGGCGCGGGCAAGCCCGCGAGGCGCGCGTCGAGTCCCCACTCGGTCGCGCGCTGCTCGGCGGCCGTGGGGATGCGGTAGTAGCGCGCGGCGCCCCGCGACAGGCCGTAGTGATACGGGTAGGCCGCGCCCGGCGGCGGCAGGAGCTCGCGCGCGGCGGCCACGCGGGCGTCGTCGCGTGCGAAGGTGGTGCGCTCCGACGGGCAGACGAAGCCGCGCGGCTCGAGCGCGTACCACCCCTCAGCGCAAGGGCCGACGTCCGGACCGGTGGCGCGCGTGGGCGCGCGCAGCGGGACCACCTGGCCGGCGCGGAACATCCCGATGCGGGCGGCGTCGGGCCGTGGGGCCGCATGGATCGCGACGAACCCGCTGCGCGCGGCGATGTGCGTCGGACCGCTGCTCGCCGCCGCCGTCGCCGCGGCGGCGGTGGCGCCGTCCGCGTCCGGAGGCGCGGCGCGTGCCACGGCGAGGGCGCCAGCGAGGCACCCCAGCACACAGAGGGCGACCGGGACCGCGGTTCGCACGATGGACGACGCTAGCGTCCAGACGCCGTTCGGGGCAAGGCTCGGTGGCGCGGCTTTCGGGCTCGCAGCGCCCCCTTGACAAGCGGGCGTTCGGACTTATGCTTGGACCGCTGTCGGGTTCGGGGCCGCCCAGCTCGCCAGCCACTTCATCACGAGGCTCGAGCTGCTCTGCCAGCGCGCATGGTGCGTAGACTGAGTCCAGGCCAGCAAGGGGCGTCGTCGAAGAGGACGGGAACGACACATGGCACTCAATGCGTATCTGAAGCTCAAGGGCCAGAAGAGCGGTGAGATCAAGGGCTCGGTGACCCAGAAGGGCCGCGAGAACAAGATCATGGTGATCGCGGTTGCGCACTCCATCGTGAGCCCGCGCGACGCCGCGAGCGGCCTGCCCACCGGCAAGCGCATGCACAAGCCGTACGTCATCACCAAGGAGCTCGATAAGGCGTCCCCGCTCCTCTACAACATGCTCGTCAACAACGAGAACGTGTCGGAGTGGGAGCTGCAGTTCTGGACGCCCCAGCTCGCCGCAGCGGGCGGTGTGGGCGCCGAGAAGCAGCACTACACGGTCAAGCTGACGAACGCGAACATCGCGTCGATCGACTTCCGCATGCTCAACAACAAGAACCCCGAGCTCACGCGCTACGCGGAGTACGAGGAGGTCGCCTTCACGTACCAGAAGATCGAGTGGACGTGGATGGACGGCGGCATCACGGCGCTCGACGACTGGGAGGCGCCCGTCGTCTGATCGTCTAGCGTGCACGGTCGAAGGGCGATCCGGTTCCTCGGAACCGGGTCGCTCTTTGCGTTTGTGCGGCGCTCGGTCCGTGCGGCGCTGCGTCCGTCCGGACGCGAGGGCGCCGCACCCCCTCGCGCGCGTTCGGACCCGGGACGCTAGCGCCGCTCGGGGTGGAACTTGTCGTAGAGGTCCGCGAAGACGCCCTTCGGATCGAGACGCGCCTTGGCGGCGCGGTACGCCGGCTCGTCGTAGATCTGCCAGAAGCGCTCGCGGCTGTGGTGGTTGCGCGAGATGAGCGTCTTGATCCCGTCGAGCTCGTAGGTCTTCTCCTCGAGCAGCTGCGAGAAGTCGCGCCCGGGCTCGTTGTTGCGCTTGCCGTACACCGCGCAGTCGACGAGCAGCTCGTCGCGGAAGCGCGCCGCGTGCTCGCGGGCGACCCAGGGGTAGGGCACCGGCACGCGGTAGGGAACGACCCACAGCGGGTAGAAGCGGAACTCCGCCGCGTACCAGCGCAGGAACGTGCCGAGATTCCGTGCGGGGACGAACACGTCGACGACCACGTCCGGGCGGCGCTGCAGGCCGAGGAGCGGCTCGAGGCGCTTCGACCAGCGGATGAGGTTCTCCGACCCCAGGACATGCTTGCCGAGCAGCAGGCGCACGGGCTTCCACTCGAGGGGCGGCAGCGTGCGCGTGAGCCAGTGGCACTCGGTGTCGTAGCGGAAGAGGTAGTCGGGCGTCGTGAGGTAGTCCTCGTCGCGCCTGCGCGTGCTTCGGTAGTAGATGTCGAGCCAGCGGTAGCTCGAGGTGTAGGGCGCGACGTCGACGAAGCGGCCGAGACACAGCACGAAATCTCCCGGCCCCTCCCCGTGGATGATGCCGTCGACGAAGTCTTCCCGCCCCTCGGCGACGATGCTCCGCAGGGCTGCGTCGAAGCTCGGCGCGTCGTCGAAGCGGCGGTAGCGGAGGTGCACGTGGCGCTTGGCGGGGACGAGCCGGAGCGTGATGCGCGTCAGGATCGCGAGCGTGCCGTACGAGCCGTGGATCATGTGGAAGAGCTCGGGGTCTTGCTCGGGGCTGCACACGAGCACGCGCCCGTCGCCCGTGACCACCTCGTACTCGGTGCAGGTGTCGTGGAAGCCGCCGTGGCGGAACGACATCGACTCGACCGAGCAGCCTGCCACCGCCCCGCCCGCGGTGATGCCCTCGAGCTCGGGGACCACCGCCGGCACGAGACCGTGGGGCAGGGTCGCCGCGACGAGCGCCGCGAAGGTGACCCCCGGCTCGACGACGCAGCGCGCCGCAGCGACGTCGATGTCGAGGACCCGGTCGAGCCCGGAGATGTCGACGGCGCGTCCCGCGAAGCGCCGGTCGCCGGGCAGCGGAACGAAGTGGTGGACGCCGCCCTTCTGGATGTGGACGGGCTCGCCGCGGCGCACCCTCTCGCGCACCTCGGCCGCGATGGCCTCGACCCTGGCGCGATGGGCTTCGTTCTCGTGGGCAGGCATGCGGCCCCTATACCGAGCCCGGCACCTGGGCGCGACTGCGAAGCGCGGGCGCTCGTCGCCGATCCCGCGCAAGCGCGGCGGCGTCAGGGCCGCAGGCTTCGTCGCGCACGCGTGCGTCGCCGTCCGACTGGCGCTAAGGACGGAGGAACGGCATGTTCGAGGTCTGGTGCAACGACGGCGGGGATCGGCGCGTGGAGGCGAAGTTCCGCCTGCTCCGCGATGCCGTGCGCTTCGTGCGCAGCCACGAGGCCCCGGAGCGGCTCACCATCCGCGCCCCCGACGGGCGCTGGCTCGCCATGGCCCGCGGGGAGGGCCCGGACGCGTGGCTCGCGGATCGCGCGAGCGACGTCCCGCCGCGGAGCACGCCGCCGTCGCGGAGCACGCCGCCGCCACGGCCCGTGAGCGAGCGGAGCGCGCCTCCGCCGGGCAGCGAGCCGCCGCCGCCGCGCGAGCCTCCCGGACGGCGCGGCTGAGCGCGCCGCACGCGTGGCCCCGCCTCAGTCCACCCAGCGCGCGACGTAGACGTCGGTGTCGCCCGGGCCCGCCGGGGCGGACCCCCGGCCCGCGTCGCGGCTCGACGTGAACACGAGGTACTTGCCGTCCGGCGAGAAGCGCGCCCAGCCGTCGAAGCCCGCGGCGTAGGTGACGCGCTCGAGCGCGGGGCCCCCCGTCGCGGTCGCCGGACCGTCGGGATCGACCGCGAAGAGCTCGAAGTCCCGCGCTGCGCCCGTGGTCGCCCCGACGGCCTCGCGGTCCGACGCGAACACGAGGCGCCGCGAGTCGGGGAAGAACGCCGGTCCGACGTTGAGGCCCACGGCGGCCACGACGGCGACCGGATGCTGACCGGCACTGCCCGCGACGAAGATGCCGAGGGTGCGCGTGCGAGTCCCCGCCGTCGTCGGCGGGGTACCCCGGGCGCTGCTCGGGCGCTCCGCCGCCTCCGGCGCGGCCGCCGCGCCCTGCCAGGCGAGGCGCGTCCCGTCGGGCGAGAAGGCCGCCATCCCGTCGTAGCCCGGGCGGTCCGTCAGCCGGCGCGGCTCGCCGTCCCCGATCGCGAAGAGGTAGAGCTCGGGGTTGCCGTCGCGCGTGCTGGTGAAGGCGAAGGCACGCCCGTCGGGGCTCCGCGCGAGCTCGCTCGGGTCCGCGCCGAGCGAGCCCAAGGCGGGGGCGGCGGCGTCGGCGGAACGGATGCCGGTGGACGCCCGCGGTGCCTCGAAGGCGAGCGAGCGCGCGACGTCGCCGCGGCAGTCCGCACCCGCGCTCGCGACGGCGAAGAGCGCGTGGCCGTCGCGGTCGAAGGCTGGTCCGTGGGCGGGGGCACCGTCCGGCGAGACGCGCCGGAGCTCGCCGTGCTCGAGGTCGAGCTCCGCGACGCTGCTGCACGCGTCGCCAGCGCCGGCGCTCTCGACGAGCAGCGAGCGCCCGTCGGGCGACCACACGGCGTGCAGGGCGCGCCCGTCGAAGGTCAGGCGGCGGAGATCCGCGAGGTGGCGCTCGCGCGGATCGGCGGCGACGGCCTTGCCGGCGCGGATCGCGAAGGGCAGAAACAGCGGCTCGGCGGTCGTCACCGCGCTCGGGAGCGCGCCGAGCGGCTGCGGCTCGCGCGCCTCGCGGGCGCACGCCAAAAGCCCGAGGCACGACCACGCCACGAGCCAGCTCCGGCACGACGGCGTCGGGGTTCTGCTGCTCTGCACGCGCGCTACCTTAGCAGAGTCCCGGCGACGGCGACCGCGGACGCCGAGGCCGTGCCCGACCCCGCATTTCGCGGCGGCCGCGTGCCGAATACGCTAGAACTGGGCGTCGCCATGGCATCGCTCGCCCGCCGCTCGCTCGCCCTCGCCTCGGTGCTGGGGGTCGTGGCGGGCGCAGTCCTCGCGGGGCTCGGCGCGGCCAGCTGCGAGGACGCCGGCAACGGGGGCGCTGGCGGGAGCGGCGTCGGGGGCGCTGGCGGGGGCTGCCCGGGTGGCGGCCCCGCCCCGCTGTTCACGATGCGCATCGAGGCGAGCCACGGGTCCGTACCGGCCGACACGGCCGTGACGGTGACCTGGAGCGCGGGACAGGAGCCCACGTTCAAGCTCGACGACCCGTCCACGTGGCTGACGCTCGAGGACGGCACCAACCTCGTGTGCCGCGTCGCCGCGGACGCCGGGCCGCCGCTCGACCTCGCCGAGCTCGTGTGCGAGGCGTGGACGACGGGCGCCACGCTCGTCCACGTGACCGCAACCGGGTTCGTCACCCACGAAGAGACGCTCTTGCCGAAGCTCGTCGACGGCTGCGAGCACCCGGTGCCGAGTGAGGTCACGATCACGCTCGTGACCGATCCCGACGCCGGCGCGCCCTGACCGCCCGCGGCGGAGCGCGGGGCCGAGCTCCCCGAGCCGGCGCACGCATGCTATTCGAGCACCTGCATGTGGAGACCGCCCGAGCGCATCCGACACCCGCTGCCGGTTGCCCGGGCGCCGCGCGCCGAGGAGGCGCAGGCCTCGCTGCTCTTCACCGCGCTGACGCTGCCGAGCGGGCTCGAGCTCGCGGAGCGCACCTGGGTGCCGGCGATGGTGCCCTGGCGCGCGAGCGCGCGCGGTGAGGTGACGCCCGAGGTGCTCGCCTGGTACGCGCGCTTCGCCGCCGGACAGCCCGGGGCGCTGGTCGTCGAGGCGACCGGCGTGCGCGACGTCCCGAGCGGCCCGCTCCTGCGGATCCACGACGACGGCTTCGTACCGGGGCTCCGCGAGCTCGTGCGCACGGTGCGGGAGGCGAGCGGTGGTCGCACGCGCCTGTTCCTCCAGCTCATCGACTTCCTGCGCATCCGGCGGCGCCCCGTGCGAGAGCGCTTCTTCGCCGAGTTCCTGGCGGTCACGGCCGCACATCGCAGCGGCCTCGTCGCCGCGACCGGGCAGGCCGCGTGGCTGAGCGCGCCCGAGCCCGAGCTGCGCCGGGCGCTGGCCGCGCTCCCGGACGCGGCGCTCGGCGCGCTGCTCGCGCCGCGCGAGCTCGAGGCCCTGCGCTTCGGTGCGCGCGAGCGCGTGTGGGACGAGCACGAGCCGTCCGTGGCCTCGCTGCCGCGCGTGCTCCCGGGGGCGTTCGCGCGCGCCGCCCGCCGCGCGCGCGAGGCGGGCTTCGACGGCGTGGAGCTGCACTACGCGCACGCGTACACGATGGCCTCGTTCCTGTCGGCGCTGAACGTGCGGCGGGACGGCTACGGCGGCGACCTCGCGGGCCGGGTGCGGCTGCCGCTCGAGGTGGCCGCCGCCGTGCGCGACGCCGTCGGTGCGCGCTACACGGTGGGCTGCCGGATGCTGTGCCACGAGGCGATCGCCGGCGGCACCAGCGTCGAGGACGCCGCCTTCTTCGCCACGAACTTCGCGCGGGCGGGCCTCGACTTCGTGTCGCTCTCGACCGGCGGGAAGTTCGAGGACGCGGCGCAGCCGCGCGTGGGCGAGGCCGCCTACCCGTACACCGGTCCGAGCGGATACGCCTGCATGCCCACCGTGCGCTCCGACGCGCGCGGTCCCTTCGGTCGCAACGTCCCCGAGCAGGCGCGCGTCCGCGCGGCCGTGCGCGCCGCGGGGCTCGAGGTGCCGTTCGTGGTGTGCGGTGGCATCCACCACTTCGATCAGGCCGAGGACATCCTGGCGCGCGGCGACGGCGATCTCGTCGCGGCCGCGCGTCAGAGCCTCGCGGATCCGGACTGGTTCCGCAAGCTGCGCCTCGGGCGCGGCGCGGAGGTGCGCCGCTGCGCGTACACGAACTACTGCGAGGCGCTCGACCAGCGCCATGCCGTCGTGACGTGCCGGCTCTGGGACCGG
>JADLAB010000133.1 GCA_020848455.1 Polyangiaceae bacterium | reverse complement strand
GGCGCGAGCCCGTCCGGGAAGGCTGCCGCGTGGATGGGCCCGCGCGACCCTCCGTCGGCGATCTCCGCGGCCCGCGATGCGCTGCGGATGAGCTGGTCGGTCTGCCAGTTCGCGAACCGGAGGGCGACCCGCGCCTTGACGAGCGGCTTGCGCTTGCCGAGACGGGTCGCCGTCGCGGTCTCGAGCTCCTCCGTGACGGTCTCGAGCGCCGGCGCGAAGCCCGCGGTCTCGGCGAAGAGCCGGAGGCCCAACGCGAGCTCCCAGCCGTACTCGATGCGGATCTGCGACGACGCGGTGGCGCGATACTTCTTCATAGGACTCCTTGACTACTGGTGGTGTGCAGGTGGGATAGAGTAGGCAGGTCGTTGCTGACGGCCTGCGTCAGGGTGAGTAGATTCGAGGGCTTCCAGGCGACCCGGCACGCTCCAAGCGCTCCTCGGCCCGTTGGTCGCGGCGCACCGTGCCGATCGGAGCGCCTCGACCGGTCCCGTCCGCCGCGTACCGCGGCGGTTCGGTCCCTGAGCCCGCGACAGGTCGCTGCGTACCCTGACGGTTGGACCGCAGCCGTCGACCCCGGTCGTGCCGTAGAGGAGCATGGGGACCACGCGGATCGGCACGTCGCGCCGCGCACAGCGTCGCTGCGGTCGACCGGAGCGCTCCTTGGCGGGGCGCACGACCACCCGTGAGCCCGTCGGACCGCCACGGGTGCTGTCGTCCGAGGCCGTCCGAGGGCCTTCCGAGGCCTCCGAGCCGTGCGCGGTGTCTTCCAGCAGCAGTCGCTCGACCGCCATGGCGCGCCCTTACCCGAGCGCGCCCTGCGATGTCCATTACACGGCATTACAGCGCCCCATGCACGGGCGTCCGCCGGGGAACGAGGGCGATTTTCCTTGAGTACGCGCGCCCCGCAGGCGGAACTGTAGGGGGTGAGCGAGCGGCGCGGGGCCCTCTCGGGCCGTCTCGGCCGGCCGCCACCCGAGGCCGATGGTCGACGTGGAAGAAGAGGATCTCCTGGAGGGGACGGCCTACCGGTCGAGGGAGCCGCTCGGCAAGGGCGGGATGGGGCTCGTCGTGCTCGCCGAGCACCGCATGCTCGGCACCGAGCTCGTGGTGAAGCTCATGCACGAGCGGCTGGCGGCGGATCCCTCGGCCCTCGAGCGCATGCGCGTCGAAGGGCAGGCGATGGCCCGGCTCTGCCGGCGCAGCCCCCACCTCGTCGAGGTGAAGGACTTCGGCATCACGCCCTCGGGCGTGCCGTTCCTCGCCATGGAGCGGCTGGTGGGCCGCACGCTGCGCGCGGAGCTCGCCGCGTGCGGGCCGCTTCCGGCGGCGCGGGCGCTCGAGCTCGTCCGCGAGCTCTGCCGAGGCCTCGCGGTCCTGCACGCGGCGGGCATCGTTCACCGCGACGTGAAGCTCGACAACGTCATCCTGGCCGAGGACGGCGCGGGCGGGCGCGCGGTGAAGCTCCTCGACTTCGGGATCGTCAAGGTCCTGAGCGCCGCGGCGGGCGTCGCGCCCACGCGCTACCCGACCGAGCAGGGTGCGTTCGTGGGAACGCCGCGCTGGAGCGCGCCCGAGCAGATCAAGGGTGCCAACGTCGACTGCCGTACGGACGTCTACGCCGTCGGGCTGGTGCTCTACACCCTCGTCTGCGGCCGTGGCCCGTTCGACCACCTCGAGAGCCCCGTCGACATCATGCGCGCGCACATCTTCGACGCGCCCGCGCCTCCGTCCGCCTACGCGAAAGAGCGCCTCCCGCCGGAGCTCGACGAGGTAGTCCTGCGTGCGCTGTCGAAGAGCCCGGACGAGCGGCCCGCCACCGCCGCGGAGCTCGAAACAGAGCTCGGCGCCGTCGCGGCGAGCGCAGCCGCCGCGTGGGGCGAGGGTGCGGACGCCGGTGCAGACGCCCCGTCACCAGGATGGCTCGAGACCGAGCTCATGCAGGTGGCGCACGGAGTGGGCGTGGCGGAGGCGCCCGCCGTCGCGGAGCCCCATCCGGGGCCCCACGCTCGGCCACAGATTCCCCCGGGGCGCATCGCGCCGACCGATCCCACCGCCGTGTCGCCGGGAGTACCCGTAGTGCGACCGCGGCCGACACCGGGCGGGGATACCGCCCGCGGTCCGGGAGCCCGCAGTCCCGGAGCCCGCGTCCGAACAGCGCCGCTCCCGGCACCGGCCGCGCCGGCGGCGGCGACGGCCTCGGCGGTGAGCGGAGCCGAAGAGCCCACCGTGCTCGGCACGCTCGGGCCGCCCACCGCACGCACGCCGGGCGCCAAGCGCGACACCGCCCCGCGCGGGGTGGTGGCTCCCGCCGACCCCGCGCGCGCCGCGCGCGCGGGGCGCGACCCGCTCACCGAGCCCCGACCCTCACGCGGTCTCGGCGTGCAGGTGTTGCTCCTCGTCCTCGTCGTGGCGGTCGCTGCGGGGCTCACCCTGTTGCTGCTGTGGGCCACCGGCTGTGCATCGGCGGGAGCCCTGAACCCTGACCCTTCACCCTCCACCCCTCACGGCCCTCACGGCCTGGTAGCATCGCCGCGCGGATGACCGAACCTGTCACCCATCACCCGAAGGCGCCGCGGCGCCTCGCCGAGCTCGTGCCTGGAGCGCGCTTTCAGGACTGGGAGATCGTGCGCCCGCTCGGCGCGGGCGGGCAGGCCGTCGTGTACCTCGCGCGGCACCTCTTGCTCGATCGGCTCGACGTCTTGAAGTTCCAGCGGGACCTTGCCGCGGACGACGTGGCGCGCGGCCGGCTGCGGGACGAGGCGAAGCTCCTCGCCGTTCTCGGCATGCATCCGAACCTGCCGAGCGTCTACACGATGAGCCTGTCGGAGGAGGGGCGCATCTTCCTGGCGCTCGAGTACCTCGAAGGTAAGGACCTCCGCGACATCCTCGGCTTCTACCGGCGGCTCGAGCCCGTCGATGTCGTGTACATCGGCGCCGAAGCGTGCCGGGCCCTCGCGGCGGCGCACCGGCACGGGATCGTGCACCGCGATCTCAAGCCCGAGAACGTGTTCGTGTGTCGTGCGCGCCGCCCGTCGGAAGGGGCGGGCCCGAAGGCGCGCGTCCGCGTGCTCGATTTCGGAGCGGCCCTGCTCGTCGGCTCCGCGCGGCGCACGCGGGAGGGCCTCGTCGTCGGCACGGCGACCTACATGGCGCCCGAGCAGGCGAGCGGTGAGGTGGTCGACGGGCGCGCCGATCTCTATGCGCTCGGCGCCATCCTCTGGGAGTGTCTCGTCGGGCGGATCCTCTTCACGCGCGAGGGCGAGCGCCCCACGCCGCAAGAGATGGTGCTCGCCCACCTCGGGCGCGAGCCGGAGCCGGTGTCGGAGCTCTGCCCGGACGTCCCGCGCTGGCTCTCCGATCTCGTCGGCCGCTGCCTCGCGAAGCGCCCGATCGAGCGCTACGCGTCCGCGGAGGAGCTCGGCTCTCTCCTGCGCGGAGGCCTTGCGAGGCTGCTCGAGCGCGGTGCGAAGAGCCGCCTCAGCGTCGACAAGGATCCGCGCACGCAACCGCAGCCGGAGGCGGTCGTCGCGCCCCCTTCGAGCGGTGGTGCTGCCGCGGCGGAGGTCGGCGACGGCGGAGGGGCGAAAGGCCCGCGGCTTCGCGTCGTAGGGCCGGTGGCCGAGGCGCCGGCGCGCGTGACGCCGCCGCAGTACCTCGGCGCCGCCGCGGAGCGCGTACCGGCGGAGCGCGCACCGGCGGAGCGTGTACGGGCGGAGCGCGTGCCCGCCGAGCCGGCGCCGCGCACGGTGATCGTCGGCACGCTGCCCTTCGACACGACGGCGGCCGAGCGCGCGCACGTCGGCTCGCCCGATCCGATGGAGGGCCGGCTCTTCACCGAGCGGATGCCGACGGAGGCTCCTGCCGAGCTGCACCACTCCGAGCCGCCCGAGCCGCCCGAGCCGCCCGAGCCGCCCGAGCCGCCCGCCCCCGAGCGCATCGCCGCGGTCGAGCGAAACCTCACGCCGACGGCCCCGCCGGTCCCGGCGCCCCTGCCCCTCCAGGCCGCGCCAGCCCGAGCGTCCGACGCCGAGAGCGCCCCGGCACCGCGGTACGCGGAGGTGTTTCCGCAGCTCGTCGTCGTGCGGAGCACCGATCCGAGCCTGCCCGCCGGCACCGTGTTCGAGCTCTGCGGCGGGCGCTTCTGGCTCGGATGGCACCGGAGCGCGCAGGTGCATCTCGTGTCGCGCCGGCACGATCCCATCGCGGCCGAGCTCGAGATCACGCCGAGCGGCCTTCGTGTGCGACCGATGACGTGGACCGACGCCGCGCCTCCGCCGAGGCTCGCCGCCGAGCTCTACCCGGATGGGAGGTCGTTCGTGTTGCATCACGGAGGCGGCTTCGAGCAGGCCGGCGTGGCGCTCCAGTACGCCGAGCGACGCGATGCGCGCTTCTACCCGGAGGGCGAGCCGTCGGTCCGCATCGCGGCGCCGGGGCTCGACCTCATCGGCCACCCCTCGGTGCGACGCGCGATGCAGTGGCGCCTCGAGGCGCTCCCCGGCGGGGCCCGCTCGGAGCACTCACCTTGGCTCGTCCGCCTGCGCCCGGGCGCGGTCGAGCGAGAGCACGTCGCCGCCGCGCTCTACCGAGCGACGGCCAAGGCCGGTAGCGCCGTTGCCGGATCCGCCGCGGTCGGCGCGGTCGCGGCGCTCGCCACGACGGAGATCGTGCTCGCCCTGAAGGGCCTCGGGGGGATCCAGCTCACGGCACCCTTCGTGCTCCTCGGCCGCGACCAGGCTGCGGGCGTCGCGCTCCCCGACGAGCCGAGCGTGAGCGCCGTGCACGCGGATCTGCACGCGCGGGGCGGGCGGTATCACCTCTTCAACTGGAGCCTCTCGAACGGAACGACCGTCAACGGCCGCGAGATCGAAACGGCGGTGCTCGCGCACGGGGACGAGCTCGCGCTCGGTGACTGCCGGCTCGTGTACGTCGAGCCCGCGAGGGGCCCCTTGTCTGGCTCATGGGTCGCGGCGCTCGACCGCGGGGTTGAAAAAACAT
>JADLAB010000132.1 GCA_020848455.1 Polyangiaceae bacterium | reverse complement strand
GCGTGGCGGCGACCGTGAACGGGCAGTCGGTCATGAGGTGCCAGGCGGGCACCCCGGCCGGCGACGGCACGAGCTGCGGCGTCGGCGCCATCTGTCTCGGCGGAGCGTGCATGAACTCGATCTGCGGTGACGGCTACGTGGACGCCGCCCTCTCCGAGGCCTGCGATCTCGGCGCCGCCAACGGCACGGGCCAGGGCTGCTCGGCCGTGTGTCAGCTCGACTGCGGCTCCAACGCCGATTGCTCCGACGGCGCCGCCTGCAACGGCACCGAGACCTGCGTGCCAGTGAGCGTGAACGGCCAGCAGCTGCAGAAGTGCCAGGCCGGCGTGTCCGCCCCGGCGTGCACGGCCTGCAACGGCGGCCTGTGCAACGGCACCGGCCAGTGCGTGGCCTCAACCTGCGGCGATGGCTGCGTCAATGCGGGCACCGGCGAGACCTGCGATCCGCCGAACGGCACGACCTGCACCGCGCTCTGCCAGCTCGCGGCGGTGTGCGGCAACGGCGTGCTCGAGGCGGGCGAGCAGTGCGACGACGGCAACCCCTACAACCTCGACGGCTGCGACTCGGGCTGCAAGTACGAGGTCGTCACCCGCATGACGTCGCTCGCCATCCAGAGCACCGCCGCCCCGGCGTTCTGCACGCCGACGACCAACCGGCTCGGGACGCAGTCGCTCACGGGCACGGCGCTCAACAGCATGAACACGTCGCTCTCCGACGGCATCAACGCCGGCACGACCAACATCCTCACGCAGCTGCTCGGGCTCGACGACCTCACCGGCGTCGCCGACCCGAACGGCCTGTCGCTCGGCGTCGTGTCGGGCACCGTCGATCCCGCCCGGGGCGCCTGGCCGGGCAACAACCCCATCGACTGGTGGTTCCTCGTCGACCACAACGCCGTCGACGCCTTCGGCCTGCCGACCGGCCTGCTCACGAACGGCACGCTCGCGGCGCGTCAGCTCGCCGCAGGCCCGAACGACGTGAACCTGGTGCTCCTGCTCGGCGGCAGCCCGGCGAACCTGCGCATGCGCAGCGCACGGGTCGCGGCGACCCTGAACGGCTCGCCCCCGCCGAACGTGCCCGCGCCGCCGCCGAGCCAGCTGGCCGCCGGCCTCACGGTGTTCCAGACCATGACGGCGAGCGGCACCGGGCAGGGCCTGTGCGGCAACATCACCGTCGCGTCGCTCGCGCAGATCCCGCTGCCCGAGGACCTGGCACAGGGCGGCGCCACCCCGTGCGGCGCGTGCTCCAACTCTCGGCAGTACACCTACTGCGGCGCCGGCCTGCCCGTCGGACCGGGCTGCAACTCGCTCCTCGACGCGCTCGTCGGGGGCTGCAAGGTCGTGGTGTGCCTCGTCACGGCCATCAATCCGCGGCAGCCGGACGTCGCCGGCAGCGACGGCGACATCGACACCCTCACGCTCGGCCCCGGCAACAAGATCCCGGCGGCCCAGCTGACCGGCAACGACGACGCCTACTCGGCGTACATGAAGTTCGACGGCAATCGCACGCACCTGACGGGCGAGACCTGCGTGACGACCGCCGACTGCCAGAGCGGCAAGACGTGCCTCTCGGGTAGCTGCCAGTAGGGCGAGGCACCCGCGGCGCTGGTGCGGCGATCCAGGCCCCGCCACCTGCCGCGGGCTCACTCGACCCGCGCGCTGGATTCGGCCCGCGCGCGCACGGGGTGTGACAGCGCTGTCCAGCCTGCCGCGCGCCACTGTCCAAAATGGAACGGCGACGGGGCCGACTCTGACCGGATTGCGGAGCCCGGACGTGCCCGCCCGTGTCGCCGGCCGCGTCGCCGCTCGGCCCGGGTGCGTACGCGCCTGCGCGGCCGCCGCGAGCTCACGGCCGCAAGCGGGGTGCTCGGAGCCACGGTTCCGCTCACTTGCGTGCGGCGCGCAGGGCGTCGCCGCCTCGCGCCCGTGGGGCAGCCGGGTGCGCTGGAGGTCTCGTGCACCGAAACGGTGGGCTCGCGCGTCCAAGGATGGAATGAAACGTGCTTTTGGTCTGCTGTAAGCGCAGAGCATCGCGCCACGTTCCAGTTTCCCTGACCGAGCGAGACCAAGCGAGACCAGACATGAGCCCCGTACGACAGACCGTGCCCCCTGCCGGCGACGCCACCGAGCGCGTCGTCGCGGGCGCGTTCGTCCCGGAGCAGGAGCTCATGGGCTTCGTCAGCACCGGAGCCGTGCGCCGGGCCGGCATCCTGCTCGAGACCGCCGACGGGCGCGCCTTCGTGCTCCAGGAGGCAGTGCGCTTCCTCGGTCGCTTCGACGGCGAGACCGATCCCTTCGGCCTCGTGGGCGCCGTCGAGCCCGTGGCCTCGCTCCTCAAGCGCGGCTTCGTGATGAACAGCGAGCGCGTCGCGCTCGGCAAGCTCGTCTACGACGTCGTGTTCGGTGTCATCTGCCACCCGCTGCCGACGCGTCCGCCCCAGCCGCCAGGCACGCCCGACGACTCGGGCCCGCAGCCGGCCTCGCGCCCGCGCCGCTGATCTGCGCGAGGCCGGTACGCCGCGGCTGTACTACGCTCGCGGCGTTGTGCCCGAACCGAGAGCGCGCGCCGTGGGGAACGACCTGCCCGCCCGGAGGGCCCGCGCGGCGCTCGGGTACGCGCTCGCGGCCGGGCTCGCGCTCGCGGCCGGGCTCGCGCTCGCGGCGTGCCAGTCCGACGGGCGCGCCGGCACGGCCTACGCGTCGAGGGCGTCGACCGCCACGAGCGCGAGCCTCCGCGCCGCGGAGCGCACCGCCACCGCGCCCGCGGTCGAGTCCGCCGCCACCGCGACCGAGATCGAGTCCGCCGCCACTGCGCCCGACGCCGGCGGAGCGCCGCACGCGCCCGCGCCGCGCATCGTGCCCTTCGCGCCGAAGCGCAGCGCCTACGTCGTGCCTCCCTACCCGGACGGCCCGCCCGGCCTCCTCATGGTGATGCTCCACGGCGTGTGCAGCGAGCCCGCGCCGACGTGCGCGCCGTGGGCCCACGCGGCGGCCGAGCGCGGGCTGCTCGTCTGCCCCGAGGGCGACGGCGTGTGCGAGCGCGAGGGCCACAAGTACCCGACCTGGAACGCGCCCGCGGAGCGCATCGCCGAGGACGTCGAGCGCGCCGTCGCGGCCGCCGACGCCGAGCTCCGCGGCCGACCCAAGGACGAGGGCACGCTCGTCGCGGGTTTCTCGTGGGGCGCGTACCTGGCTGCGAGCCTCGCGCAGCACCAGCCGGGTCGGTGGCGTTACCTCATGATCGTCGAGGCGGACGTCGTGCTCTCCGCCGAGCTCCTGCGCCGCGCCGGCGTCCGCGCCGTGGCCCTGCTCGCCGGCGCGCACGGCAGCGAGCGCACCGGCGAGGAAGCGACCGCGGCCCGGCTCGTCGGCCTCGGCTACCCCGCCCGCTTCTGGCCGATGCCGCACGTCGCGCACGAGTACTCGAAGGACATCGACGA
Organism: Polyangiaceae bacterium; assembly: GCA_020848455.1. Classification (GTDB taxonomy): domain Bacteria; phylum Myxococcota_A; class Polyangia; order Polyangiales; family Polyangiaceae; genus JACRDA01. The sequence goes on along the minus strand of JADLAB010000132.1, from coordinate 3,189 downwards.
CCTCATGCGCGAGGTGCTCGGCTGGCTCGTCGCGCCCCACGCCGAGGCCGACGCCGGCCCGGGGACGCCATGACCGACCGGCACGTGCTCGACGCGCGCGCCCTCGCGGCGCTCGCCGCGCGCCTCGATCCGGAGCGCGCACGGGCGCTCGCGCTGCGCTTTGCCTCGACGCTCGCGGGCGATCCCGAAGCGGCGGCTGCGGCCGTCGCGCTCGCCTGCGCGTATCCGGCCACGACGGCGGTGCTCGACACCGATCCCGGGGCGGCACGGCTCGCGCTCGACGCCCTCGCCGACGGGGGCGAGCTCGCGACGCGGCTCGCGCGCACCTGCCAGGGCACCGACGACCGCGAGGCCTTCCAGCTCGCGCTCCGGCGCGGGGTCGCGCGCGAGCGCGTGGCCGTCGCGCTCGCCGAGCTCCTGCCGGCCGAGCTCGGGGGCAAGGACATCGAGGAGACGAGCGGGCGCCTGAGCGACCTCGCCGACGCGAGCATCGCGCTCGCCCTCGCCGAGGCCACGAGCGCCGTGTGCGCCCGGCTCGGCGCGCCCACCTGGCCCGACGGCTCGCCGGGCCGGCTCGTCGTGCTCGGCATGGGCAAGCTCGGCGGCAGAGAGCTGAACCCCGGCTCGGACGTCGATCTCGTGTGCTTCTACGACGCCGACGAGCCCGTGGCGCGCGACGCCGACGGACGGGTGACGAGCGCCCACGAGGTGTGGACCAAGATCGTGCAGCGCATGACCGGCAACCTCGCCGACGTCGGCGCGGGTGGCTTCGCGTGGCGCGTGGACCATCGCCTGCGCCCCGAGGGCGCGAGCGGGCCGCTCGTGAACTCGCTCGCCGCGGCGGAGCGCTACTACGAGTCCTTCGGGCGCCTCTGGGAGCGTGCGGCGCTCTTGCGCGCGCGGCCCGTCGCCGGTGACCTCGCGCTCGGCGAGGAGCTGCTCGCCATGCTCGGGCCCTTCGTGTGGCGCCGCGCCGTCGATCCGGGCATCGCCACGACCATGACCGACCTCGTGGGCCGCGCGCGCGCCAAGCTCGCCCACCCCGAGCGCGACCTCAAGCTCGGGCCGGGCGGCATCCGCGAGGCCGAGTTCTTCGTGCAGACGCTGCAGCTCGTGTGGGGCGGGCGCGAGCCGCGCCTGCGCACGCGCGGCACCTTCGCCGCCCTCGAGCGCCTGCGCGCCGGGGGCTTCGTCACCGAGCGCGAGGCCGACGAGGTGGGTGTCGCGTACGCGCTCTTGCGCCGCGCCGAGCACGCCGTGCAGCACGCGAGCGGGCTCCAGACCCATGCCCTGCCGACCGAGCCCGAGGCCGTCCTCGGCCTCGCCCGGGCGCTCGGCCTCGAGACCGCGGGCCACCTCGAGGCCGCGCTCGGCCGGCACCGCGCGCGCGTCGGCGCCCGCTTCGCCTCGCTCCTGCCGGGCGGCGCGGCGCGGGCCTCGCGCTGGGACGAGGCCGTCGCGGCGCTCGATCGCTCCGACCGCGCCGGCTTCGACGCCGCGCTCGCGCGCCTGTCGCTCGGCGGCGAGGGCTCGCTCGCGCGCGACCTCTTCGAGCTCGCGCGCGCGCCCCAGGGCCCGCTCGGCGCGGCCGCGCGCGAGCACAGCCGCGCGCTCTGCGACACCGTCCTCGACGCCCTCGCCGACGCCGCCGATCCCGAGCTCGCGGCGCGCCACCTGCGCTCCTTCTTCCTGCGCCTGCCGAGCATCTACAACAAGCCCCTCGCCGAGGATCCGGCGCGCCTGCGCCGCCTCGTGACGGCGTTCGGCGCGAGCGCCTTCGTCGGCGAAGCGGTCGCGCGCCGGCCCGAGCTCGGCGACGCCCTGCTCTTCGACCGCGCCCTACCGACCGCCGAGCGCGCGCGCGCGGAGACGCTCGCCACGGCGGCCGAGGCGAGCCCCACCGACGAGGACCCGCTCGAGGCCGCGTGCGGTCGGCTCAGGCTCGTGAAGGAGCGCGTCACGGCCGAGGTGGCGCTCGCGGATCTCGCGGGCGACCTCGACGATGCCGGGGCCGCCGCCGTCCTCACCGCGCTCGCCGACGCGTCGCTCGAGGCGGCGACGCGCGTGGCGCTCGCGAACGGCGGCGCGAGCGGGCCCGGCGCCGCCGGCGCGCCCGCGCTCGACGGCGCGGTCCCGGGCCTGTGCGTGCTCGGCATGGGCAAGCTCGGCGGTCGCGAGATGGGCTACGGCAGTGATCTCGACGTCGTCTTCCTCTACGACCCCGCGCGTGCGAGCGGCGACGCGGCCGCCTACTACACGCGCGTCGCGCGACGCATCATCGCGCTCGTGTCGATGCCGCACGCCGCCGGCCGGGGCTACGAGCTCGACACGCGCCTCCGCCCCTCGGGCAGCCACGGCATGCTGGTCGTGTCGCGCGAGGCCTTCGCCCGCTACCACGGCGTCGGCGGCGACCTCTACGGCACGCGCTCGGCGCGCGCCGACACCTGGGAGCGCATGGCGCTCATCCGCGCGCGGCCCTGCGCCGGGGACCCCGAGCTCGGGGCCGAGGCGCAGGCCATCGCCGAGCGCGCCGCCTACGAGGGCGAGGCGCCCCTCACGACCATCGCAACGGACGTGCACCGCCTGCGCCTCCGCATGGAGCGCGAGCTCGGGCGCGAGCGGCCGGGGCGCTACGATCTCAAGCTCGGGCGCGGCGGCCTCTGCGACGTCGAGTTCGCGGTGCAACTGCTGCAGCTCGCGCACGGCCGCGACCCCGCCGTGCGCACGCCCTCCACGCGCGTCGCGATCCGGGCGCTCGCCCGGGCGGGCGCGCTCGCCCCCGAGGACGCGGCCGCCCTCGAGGAGGGACATGCGTTCCTGCGCCGCCTCGAGCAGCGCATCCGCATCGTGCACGACGACGCGAGCCACCTCATCGAGCGCGCCGCCGCCGGCCTCGGCCCGCTCGCGCGCCGCATGGGCCTGCGCCACGAGAGCGCGCCGCGCGCCGCCGAGCAGCTCCTCGGCCGCTACCGCGAGGTGACCGAGCGCGTGCGGGCCGTGTACGAGCGCATCGTGGTCGGGGCGGCCGGCTGAAGAGACGGGGCGCCCGACGGTGTCCCCGCCCCTACTTGAGCTCCATCGGAACCTGCAGGCTCTCGATCTTCTTGCCGTCCGCCGTGTAGAGGACGACGAGCGTGCCCTTGTCGGCCGCCACGTCGACGTCGATCTCGAAGACGGGCGCCGACTTGC
>JADLAB010000131.1 GCA_020848455.1 Polyangiaceae bacterium | reverse complement strand
CGCCGCCGCCGGCGTGCCCTTCGACGTCCTCGGCGAGCTGGTGCCGGGTGGCAGCTACGCCGACCTCCTGCCCCACGCCGACGCGATCGAGGTGGCGGGGCACCTCGTGCGGGTTCTGTCGCTCCAGAAGCTCGTCGAGATCAAGCGTCAGCTCACGCGACCGAAGGACAAGCTCATGCTCATGCACCTCGAGGCCGCGCTCGAGGAGCGACGCCTCGCGGCGCGGGAAAAGGACGACTGAGCCTCGCGCGCCGCCTAGCCGGACGGCCGCGCGTCCCCGGCTAGCGCCCGGAGCGCGGCCTCGGCCTCGTCGCGGAGCTCGTCCGTGCCCTCGCGGGCCAGGCGCTCGAGATCCGGGCGTGCCTCGGTGGCCCGGAGGGCGAGCAGCACGCGCACGGCGTGCGGGCCGGCCTCGGGGTGGTCGAGCAGCGCGCGCATGCGGGCGACCGTGGCCGGCTGGTTGAGCAGGCAGAGCTGTCGCTCGGCGTGCTCGCGCTTCGCGCGGTCGAGGGTGCACAGGAGCGAGGCGTACACCTCGAGCGAAGGGCGGCCGGCCTCCTCGTCGGGCACGAAGCGATAGCCGCGCCGCGCGAGCTCGTCGGCGAGCGGGTGCCGGGTCGCGAGCTCGCCCGTGCGGCGGCGTGCGAGCCAGACCGGGAGCGCGAGCGCGACCGCGACGAGCCCCATTCCGACGACGACCGGCAGCCACGCGCCGACGACGCCGCGGAGCGCGGCCCCGAGCGCGAAGGCGACCGCGATGCCGGCGGCGTTCACGCCGAGGATCCAGGCGAAGATCCACGCCCCGCGGAGCTCGAAGCGCGGCCGATCCGCGCGGTCGCACGCGGCGCAGAGCGGGATGGCGAGGCGCACGCGCTCGAGGGCGTGGAGCTCGAGGTCGCCGACCGTGAACGAGGCCCCACCCGGGCGCACGGCCGAGACCCCACGCTCGACGACGGGCTGGGCGTCGCGGCAACGCAGGCACACGCCCGGCTCGCGCCCCGCCCGAAGCACGAGGTCGAGGGCGCGCGCTCGCTCCTCGGCCTCGCGCTCGGCCACGCGGCGCGCGGCCGCCGCCTCCTTGGCGAGCGCGCGACGCTCGCGTCCGAGATCGACGCCGCGCTCGGCGAGGAGCTCCCCGGCCAGGGTCACGGCCTCCTCCGTGAAGTCGCCGGGGCGCTCGAAGACGATGGCGTGGAGCTCGGCGTCGCTCAGCGAGAGGTAGCGCGCGCGGAGCTCGCCGAGGTCCATCAGCCGGCCCCGAGCGCCGCGAGCCGTCCGTCGGCGCGCATGCCCCGGAGCGCGCTCGCGAAGCGCGCGCGCTCGTCGGCCGTCCCGACGGTCACGCGGACGGCGCGATCGAGCGGCGGGGCGCCCGGCATGCGGATGAAGATCCCCTCGGCGAGGAGCGCGTCGAGCAGGGCCCGCGCCCGCGCGGCGCCGCCGACGTCGAAGAGCACGAAGTTCGTGGCCGAGGGCAGGGTCGGCAGCCCGAGCTCGCGGCCGAGCGCCGCGTACGCCTGCCGGCCGCGGGCCACCTCGGCGATGACGCTGGTGGCGAACGCGACGTCGTCGAGCGCCGCAAGCGCGCCGGCCTGGGCGACGCCGTTCACGCCGAAGTGCAGGCGCACCTTGTGGAAGGTCGCCACGATCTCGGGCGGACCGACGGCGTAGCCGATGCGCGCGCCCGCCATGCCGTAGAGCTTCGAGAAGGTCCGGACGCGGAGCACGCGCGGATCGTCGGCGCTGAGCTCGGGTGCGCGCGGCGCGAACTCGAGGTAGGCCTCGTCGAGCAGGAGCAGGCAGTCGGCTGGCAAGCGCTCGACGAGCGCCTCGACCGACTGGGGCGTGTGCCACGAGCCGCTCGGGTTGTCGGGGTTCGCGAGGTACACGACCCGGGCGCGCCGGCGCGTGGCCGCCTCGGCGAGGGCCTCGAGATCGACGGCGTCGTCGCGATAGGGCACGGCCTCGACGAGGCCGCCGTGGCCGACGACGTGATAGGCGAAGGTCGGGTAGCTGCCGCGCGCCATGACGGCGACCTCGCCGGGCGCGACGAAACAGCGCACGACGAGGCCGAGCAGATCGTCGATACCCGAGCCGACGAGCAGGTGCTGCTCCGTCACGCCGAGCAGGCCCGCGAGCTTCGCGCGGAGCTCGAAGGACTCCGGATCGGCGTACCAGTTCTGGTGCGGGACGGCGCGGGCCATGGCCTCGGCCGCGCGCGGCGCCACGCCGAAGGCGCTCTCGTTCGCGCCGAGCCGCACCTCGATGCGGTGCCCGCGGCGCAGCAGGGCGTCGGGTGCGACGAAGGGCACGGTGGCGGGGATGGCTTCGACGAGCGGGGTGAATCTCGGGCGGCGCATCGCGGCCCGAGCATACACCGCTCACGCCGGCGTCATTCGAGCAGGCTGAGGGAGGCGACGAGGGGCGCGATGTGGTCGGCGCCGAGCACGCGCTCGCAGTCGGCGTCCTCCGTGCCGGGGTCGGCGTCGACGGCCGCCGACACGACGAGCCCCTGGCGCTCCAGCTTCTGCGACGGGACGAGCGCGACGCACCAGTCGGAGCTCGCCCTCTGCTCGCCCACGCGGAACGGGACGGCCGCGCGTCGGGCGCCCGCGAGCGCGACGCGCGTCGGGGCCCCCTCGCGGAGCGGCGTCTCGGCGGTCGTCGTGAGCGGCGCGACCATGTCGCGGAAAAGCTCCGCCGCGGCCTCGCTCGTCGGGTCGCGCTCGGTGTAGCCCTTCACGACGAACATGAGCATGCGGTCCGGCGGCCCGGCGAGGCTCACGTAGGTGCCGGCGATGGGGTGGCGGTTCGCGACGAAGCTCGGCCAGATGCCCGCCAGGCGCAGGCCGATGCGCGGGAGCTTCGCGGGCGGACCCTCCTCGGGCAAGATCAGGATGGTCGAGGCGTCGTCGGCCGCGGCGCCGTTCGCGCCGCCCGCCGTCTTCGTGGCGCCCGCGGCGAACACGATCGGGCCGCGCCGCTCGCGCTCGGGCTTGGCGACCGAGCACGCGGCGACCCCCACGGCGAGACCGAGACCCACCCACACCCCGAGCCGTCGCGTCGCGCGTGCCGCCATCGAGTCCACCTCCGAGTGTCCTGCATTGGACAGAGCGAGAGTCCCTGGAGTTCCAGCCGAGATGCAGTTTTCCGAGGCGGTGCGAAGAAAGGGCGGGCAAAGTGCGCTAACGTACGTGTTCATGACACCTCGACGCGCGCACGGGGCGCTCGTGGCGCTCCTTCTCGTGGGCGCCGCCTGCGGTCCGGCGTCGAGCGGGCCCGTGCAGGGGCCCGAGGTCGCGGTCCCGGCAGCGAGCGCGCTCGTCCTCGAGCCCCTGCCCGAGGCCGAGGTCCCTCGGCCGGGCGGCATCGCGGCGGGCTCGCTCGACGGCTCGTTCGGCAAGCAAGGCGTGGTGGTCGGCTTTCCGGGCACGTCCGGCGAGAGCCACCTCGCGGCCGTGGCGGTCGATGCCGGCGGGCGCATCGTCGCGGCGGGCTACGTCGGGCCGCCGGGCGAGCCGGCGCGCATGATGGCGATCCGCATGCTGCCCGACGGCCGGCCCGACCCTGGCTTCGGCGCGGGCGGGCTCGCGGTCGTGCCCACCGAGGGTTCGTCGTTCGCAGAGGGCGTCGCGCTCGGCCGCGACGGCGAGGTGTGGGTGAGCGGCTACCGCCATGACGACGCCGTGCTCGTGCGGTTCCGCCCCGACGGCACGCTCGACGAGCGCTTCGGCAAGGGTGGCGTCGTCGAGACCGACTACGGCTCGCGCGACGATCGCGGCGGTCAGGTGGTGGCGCTCGCGG
>JADLAB010000130.1 GCA_020848455.1 Polyangiaceae bacterium | reverse complement strand
CGAGCCGCCGGTCGCGCCGGCACCGCCCGAGCCACCGGTCGCGCCGGCACCGCCCGAGCCGCCGGTCGCGCCGGCACCGCCCGAGCCACCGGTCGCGCCGGCACCGCCCGAGCCGCCGGTTGCGCCGGCACCGCCCGAGCCACCCGCGCTCGTGGCGCCGGTGCCGCCTGGATCCGAGGGGTCGCTCGTGCAGGCCGCGAGGACGAGCAGGCACGCCGACAGGGTCGTGCCGAGGCGGTGGTGGGTCATGGTCGGCACCTTCCAGGCAGTAGGTCGCGACGCTAGCATGAGGCGCGGCGCGCCGCGGCCCGGAGCACGGGCCCACCGCACGGGGCGAGCGGGCGGCGTCACTCCCCGAGATAGGCGTCGCGCACGCGCGCGTCGGCGAGGAGCACGCTCGCCTCGTCGGTCATCGTGACCGCGCCCGTCTCCATGACGTAGCCGCGGTGCGCGAGCTTCAGCGCCATGCGCGCGTTCTGCTCCACGAGCAGCACCGTCACGCCCTCGCGGTTCAGGGTCGCGATGACGTCGAAGATGCGCTTGACGATGAGCGGCGCGAGGCCGAGCGAGGGCTCGTCGAGCAAGAGCAGCTTCGGCTTCGTCATCATCGCGCGGCCGACGGCCAGCATCTGCTGCTCGCCGCCCGAGAGCGTGCCCCCGGCCTGGCCCCGCCGATCGGCGAGGATGGGGAAGAGCTCGAACACCTCCGCGAGATCGCGCTCGAGGTCGGTGCGGAGCTTCTGGCGCAGCGCGGCGCCCCCGAGGCCCTTGCCGTCGGGGCTGCGGCGCAGCTGATCCTCGCGCGTGAAGGCCCCCATCTCGAGGTTCTCGAGCACGGTGAGGCGCGGGAAGATCTTGCGCCCCTCGGGGCACTGCACGAGGCCGAGGCGCACGATCTCGTGCGCGGGCACCGTCGCGAGATCGCGCCCCTCGAAGGTGACGCGCCCGGTGCGCGGCTTGACGAAGCCGCAGATCGTCATGAGCGTCGTCGTCTTGCCGGCGCCGTTCGCGCCGATGAGCGTCACGATCTCGCCCGCGCGCACCTCGAGATCGATCTTCTTCAGGACCTCGATGGCGCCGTAGCCGGCGCTGACACCTTCGAGCTTCAGCATGGGGCGCCGCTCGTCAGCCGAGCTCCTCCTTGCCGAGGTAGGCCTCGATGACCTTCGGGTTCGAGCGCACCTCCTCCGGCGTGCCCTCGGCGATCTTGCGGCCGTACTCGAGCACGCTGATGTGATCGCTGATGCCCATCACGACGCGCATGTGGTGCTCGATGAGCAGCACGGTCACGCCACGCTCGCGGATCGCGCGGATGAGCTCCATCAAGGACAGGCTCTCGGCCGGGTTCATGCCCGCGGCCGGCTCGTCGAGCAAGAGGAGGCGGGGCTCGGTGCCGAGCGCCCGGGCGATCTCGAGCCGGCGTTGATCGCCGTAGGCGAGGTTCTTGGCGAGCTCGCCGGCGCGCTCCTCGAGGCCCACGAACGCGAGCAGCGCGCGCGCGCGCGCCGCGGCCTCGGCCTCGACCCCGAGGTCGCGACGGCTGAAGGCGCCGAGCAGGGCGGTCCACACGAGGTAGCCGACCAGGCCGAGCGCGAAGAGCGCGAAGAGCGCGGTCGGCACGCGCGGATCGGCGTCGAGCTCCGCCGTCGTGGCCGAGAGCCCGACGAGCAGGACGCCGAGCGCGACCGGCGGCAGCGCGTTCATGAAGCGGTGCGGCGCCCACCACTTCGCCGTCTTGCCGATGTGCCGGTCCATCCCGACGAGCACGTTCTCGAGCACCGTCATGTCCTGGAACAGGCGGATGTTCTGGAAGGTGCGCGCGATGCCGTGCCCCGCGACCCACGCCGGCGTGCGCCGGCTCTGGCGCCACGCCGCATAGGCGCCACCGACACCGAGCACGAGCGCGAGGGAGAAGACGATGGCCCGGACGAGGCGCGCCGCACGCGCGCTCGCCGCGGCCTCCCGGGCCGGACCGACGAGCTCGTCGAGGCGCGCGCGGTCCGCGAACGGTCGGCCGACCGCGACACCGTGGCGGTCGAGCACCACGAAGCCACCCTCGCGCGCGACGATCGCCTCGGAGCCGCGCTCGGCCAGCACCTCGAGCTGAGCCAGCAGCTCCCAGGCCGGGAACGGGTCGTCGAAGGAGCCGAAGGCGCGCGAGCCGTCGTGGGTGGTCGGGTAATAGCGCCCGGCCGCCTGCTCGACGCGCGGCCGGGCCGCGACGTAGTCGACGGCGTCGGACCAGGCGCGCCCGGGGTCGAAGCCGAGCTCGCGGCCGCGGAAGTTGTGCTTCACCGAGGCCGTCCAGGCGCCGTCGATGTTCGAGGCGAAGAGCAGCATGAGGAGCGCGACCGCGAGGCCGACGGCGAGCCACGCGCCGACGAGGAGCTTCTTCCACGGGCGGCGCACGTCGCGACCGGCGAAGCGGATCGTGCCCTCGGTCGGCTCGTAGATGCCGGTGATGGCGTTGAACACCGTGGTCTTGCCGGCGCCGTTCGGGCCGATGACCGCGTACACCTCGCCCGCGCGCACCGAGAGATCGACGCCGCTGACGGCCGTGAGCCCGCCGAAGCGGATGGTGAGCTTGTCGACCTCGAGCAGCACCTCGCCCGGGCGGTCCTCGGCGCCGCCCGACGGCGGCGGGGGCGAGGGCCGGCTCGAGCGCGGCGCCGGCACGCTCGCGGCGCCGACTTCGCCGGACGGCGTCACGGCCCCACCTTGCTGAGCGGACCCTCGTCCTCGTGGTGGAGCTCGGCCTTCATGCGCGACGAGGGCCACAGGCCCTCGGGGCGGAAGCGCATCATGAGCACGAGCGCGAGCCCGAAGATGATCCAGCGCCAGTTGTTGAACTGCAGAAACACGTTGCCGCTCGAGGCCGCGGCGAAGGGCTGCAGCAGCTCGGTGATGAGCGGCGAGACGATGTTGTCGAAGCCGAAGAGCACGACCGCCCCGAGGATGGCGCCGCGCAGGCTGCCCACGCCGCCGATGATGAGGCAGCAGAGCACCATGATGGAGTAGTTGAAGTCGTAGGTGGAGGGCTCGGCCGTGGTCGTCAGCGTCGTCGAGTAGAGCGCGCCGGCGAGGCCCGCGAGGCCGGCGCCGACGGCGAGCGCCACGAGCTTGATGCGCACCGGGTTGATGCCCATGCACGCCGTCGCGAGCTCGTCCTCGCGGAGCGCGACGAGCGCCCGACCCAGGCGCGTGCGCTCGAGGTTGCGGAACACGATCGCGAGGCCGACGAGCAGGACGAAGGCGATGTAGTAGAGCGCGAGGTACTTCACGCGCGCCGGGTCCGCCGACGACTCGGCGACCGCCGGCGGCAGCCAGGGGTCGGGGATCGGGTTCAGGCCGCGCGGCCCGTCGGTGATGCCCTCGAGGTTGAGGATGATGGTGCGCACCACCTCGCCGAAGCCGAGCGTGACGATGGCGAAGTAGTCGCCGCGCAGGCGCAGCGTGGGCGCGCCGATCGCGAGCCCGGCGATGGCGGCGCACACCGGCGCCGCGACGAGCGCCCCCCAGAAGCCGGCGTGGAAGGGGTACTTCTCGACCGTGAGGATGCCGGTCGTGTAGGCGCCGATGCCGAAGAAGGCGGCGATGCCGAGCTGCTGCAGGCCCGCGTAACCGACCTGCACGTTGAGCGCGAGCGCCAGGATCCCGAAGATGAAGATGCTGACGAGCTTGCGGTCGAGCAGGATCGGGTGGCCGATGGCCTCGAAGAGCCGGTCGACGAACGGGAAGTGCGGGTAGACGCACAGCACCACGACCGCGAGCACGAGCAGCGCGACGGTCGTCGTGCGCGACCGCGGCCCACGGCGTGCGACCTGCCTGTCGTTGGGCTCGCTCACACCTTCTCCCTCACGTGCGAGCCGAGCAGGCCCGCGGGTCGGAACACGAGCAAGAGGATCAGCATGCCGAACACGACGGCGGGCTCCCACTGCGCGCCGATGTACTGGCTAGAGAGCGCGCGCACCACGCCGATGACGAGCGCGCCGAGCACGGCGCCCGGGATGTTGCCGATGCCGCCGAGGACGGCCGCGGTGAAGGCGTAGAGGCCGTTCTGGAAGCCGGCCTGGTAGTGGACGGTGTTGATGTAGAGCGCGTAGATGACCGACGCGATGCCGGCGAGCCCACCGCCGATGACGAAGGTGGCGCCGATGACGCGGTCGACGTCGATGCCCATCAGGCGCGCGGCGGCGGGGTTCTGGGCCGTCGCGCGCATCGCCTTGCCGAGGCGCGTGTGGCGCACGAGCACGTAGAGCGCCACCATGACGATGACGGAGCTCGCGATCACCATCAGGTCCTTCGTCGTGATGCGCAGGTGCGAGCCCTCGCCGAGCAGGTTGACGTTGGAGATGAGGGCCGGGACGTCCTTCTGTGCCGAGGCGTCCTTGGCGCTGCCGAAGAGCGGCAAGCCGCCCCAGAACAGGCCGAGGTTCTGGAAGATGAACGACACGCCGATGGCGCTCACGAGCGGCGCCAGCTTGGGTGCGTTGCGGAGCGGCTTGTACACGAGCCGGTCCACCGACCAGTTGAGGCCGCCACCGAAGACGGCGCACACGACGGCGATGGTGGGCAGGGCGAAGAGCAGCGTCGCGCTCGAGGCCGTCGGCAGGTCGAAGACCTTGATCAGCGTGAGCGCCAGGAACGACCCGAGCATGAACAGATCGCCATGGGCGAAGTTGATGAGCTCGAGGATGCCGTAGACCATGGTGTAGCCCAGCGCGATCAGGGCGAACACCATGCCGTTGGTGACGCCCAGGATGAGCTGCTGAGCCAGCGTTTCCACGGTCGACTCGGGGCGGGGAGCGGGCGCGGAGCTAGTTGCCGAGGACGGTCGCGAAGGCGAACTTGCCGTCCTTCACGACGTTGCCGCTCATCGTCGTCGAGGTGGTGTCGCCGTTCGGGTCGAACTTCCAGCTCCCGAGCACGCCGTCCGTCTCCTCGGTCTCGATGAGGGCTTCCCGGATGGCGTCGCGGTCCTTGCGCCCGGCGCGCTCGATGGCGTCGAGGGCCACCTTCGCGGCGACGTAGCCGTAGACGGCGTAGCCCTCGGGATCGCCCTCGTACTTCTCCTTGTAGCGCTTGACGAAGTCCGCACCCTTGCCGGTGAGCTTCTCGGGGGGCAGCCCGCCGAAGGTGAGGTGCGCGCGGCCGTTGGCGTTCTCGGGGCCCGCGGCCTTGATGAAGGCGTCCTCGAAGCAGCCGTCGGGCATCATGATCTTGGCCGTCAACCCGATGGCGACCGTGTCCTTGACGAGCTGTCCGGCGTTCGTCTGCGTGGTGCCGCCGAAGTAGATCCAGTCCGGGCTCTTCTGCTGGATCTTGGTCATCAGGCTCTTGTACTCCTGAGCCTTGGGGTCGATGCCCTCGCGCCCGACCGACTGGATGCCGACCTTGGCGAGCGTCGCCTCGAACACGTCCGCGATGCCCTTGCCGTACAGGCTGCGGTCGTCGAGGATGTAGACCGTCTTGGCGCCCATCTGCTTCATCCACTCGGCGGCGACGCGCCCCTGGATGTCGTCGGCCGGCACGACGCGGAAGTAGTTGATGTCGCCGCGCGGGCGGTACATCTCGGGCTCGCCGGGCTCGCCCTGGCCGGGCTTGGTGAGGCCCGTGTAGGTATTGGCGGGCGAGATCATGCTGATGCCCGCCTTGTTGAGGACGGGCATCGAGATCTTCGCCGCGCCCGAGTTGTAGGTCCCGAGGTAGACCATCACGTCCGGGTCCTGGACGGCCTTGTTGGCGTTCGCGGCCTCGACCTCGGGGTCCCAGTCGCCCTTCTTGGCCGAGGCGTCGTCCCAGTCCTCGAACTTGATCTCGAAGTTGCCGACCTTGCCGCCGCGCTCCTCGATCGCCATCTTGATGCCGTTGACCGTGGTCGTGGTCTGGGCGTTGGCGCTGCCCGTGCGCGGCATGCTGCTCACGATCTTGATGACGCCGCTCGTCGGGGCGTTCGGGTCGCCGCCCGTCGGCTTCTTCTTGGTGGTCTGAGCTCCCGTCGTGGCCGGGCCGGGCTGCACCGGCGCCTCGGCGAGCGCGGCCGACGAGCCGGGCCGCAGGATGCGGGTGTCGCCCTTCAGCGGGATGAACGCGACCTCGCCCGACCGCCCGTCGAGCACCATGAGGCCCTCGTCGTACTGGAAACCGCTGAAGCGCTGACCGCCCGCGGTGCTCAGGCCCTTGACGCTCGGCTTGTTGCCGCAACCGACGGCGAGAAGGCCCAGGACCAACAGCCAAGCAGCCACCGCTCTCATCGTAGGACTCACCGTGAACTCCGGGGTTATCCGGCCCGCCATGCACCCCGAGCGGCACCTGCCGCACCGCTCGCTCCGCCCCTCGCGGACGCGCCACGCGCCGCGGGCCCGCCTCCACGCTCGCGCGCGCCCCTCGCGGTGCGCGCGCCTGCCACCCGAGGTCTCGTCGTAGACGGCCGCAGATCCGGCGTCAACGCGGGGCGCTCGGCCCGCCTGACCCGCGGGCCTGTGGTAACCTGGGCATGGAGGTCCGCCCCATGCGACTCGTGCTCCGAGGCTTCGTCCTGGCATTCGCGATCGGCACGCCCCTCGGGCTCTCGACGGCGACGAGCTGCAAGACCGAGACGGATGGCGCGGCCGGCGCGGCGGCGAGCAACGGCACCGGCGGTACCGGCCAAGGCGCCGGCGGCACGACGGGAGGCGGGGGCAGCGGCAACGAGGGCGGCCAGTTCGTCCCGCCGCCGCCCGTGAACACCGCGCCCTGCGGCAACCAGACCTACGACTGCGGCGATCTGCTCGACAACGACAACGACGGCCTCGTCGACTACCAGGATCCGGATTGCCTCGGGCCCTGCGACAACACCGAGGACACCTACTACACCGATCTGCCCGGCCAGACGGGTGGCGCCTGCGTCTCGGACTGCTTCTGGGAGAATGGCAACGGCTCGGGCACGGACCAGTGCTACTGGGACTGGCGCTGCGACGTGCTCGCGCCCGAGCCGGGCTGTCCGTACGAGCAGGATCAGATGGTCGGGAACTTCGACTGCGCGCAGTTCTTCACGACGCAGTCCCAGACCTGCCACGACGTGTGTGCCCCCATCGCGCCGAACGGCTGCGATTGCTTCGGCTGCTGCGAGCTGCCGGCGGGCAGCGGCGAGCACGTCTGGCTCGGCGTGCCGACCTGCAACCTCGGCTCGCTCGACGATCCAGCGGCGTGCCCGCCGTGCACGCCGGTGCCGG
>JADLAB010000129.1 GCA_020848455.1 Polyangiaceae bacterium | reverse complement strand
GGCCACGAGCACCCGACGATCCTGGCCTCGACGCACCCGAACTCGATCGTCGACCCGCTGCTGCTGGGCATCCTCGAGCAGCGCCAGGTCACGTTCTGCGCGCGCGACGGCCTCTTCAAGGTGCCGCTCTTCGGGCGCCTCCTGAAGGCGGTCGGCGCCGTGCCCATCGCGCGCCCGGAAGACAAGGGCGACAAGGGCGACAAGGGCGACAAGGGCGCGACCGCCGACGGCAAGAAACCCAGGGTCGACAACAGCCAGGCCTTCGCGGCGGCGCGCGCGGTGCTCGAGCGGCGCGGCGTCATCTCGATCTTCCCCGAGGGCAAGACCCACGACAACCTGCGCGTGCACCGCCTGCGCACCGGCGCCGCGCGTATCGCGCTCGACGCCGAGAGCCAGAGCGGCTGGACGCTCGGTGTCGGCGTCGTGCCCGTCGCCCTGAACTACCTCGTGCGCCAGGCCTTCCGCTCGGACGTGCACGTCGCGTTCGGCCCGCCCATCCCGATCGCCGATCTGCGCCCGCTGCACGAGGCCGACCCCAAGGCCGCGGCGCGCGAGCTGACCGACCGCGTCGAGCGCGCGCTGCGCGACCTCGCGGTGCACGTCGAGGCCGCCGAGGACGAGCGTATCATCGCGCAGGTCACCTCGATCATCGTCGACATCCGGCGCGAGCAGGGCCTCGACCAGGCGGGCCAGACGCCGTCGGAGCGCACGGCGCTCGTGCGCCGCATCGTCGACGCCTACCGCTGGATCCAGCACGTCGAGCCGGAGAAGACGGCCGAGCTGCGGCGGCGGCTCCAGCGTTTCCTCGAGGAGCGCCAGGAGCTCGGCCTGGGTGGCGACAGCGCGGCGCTCCAGCACCGCTCCGAGGTGCGCTCGCACTTCGACGAGCGCCGCCGCTTCCTGCTCCGCGGCGCGCCGTTCGCGCTCTGGGGACTCGTCAACTCGGCCGCGCCCTACCTCGTCCTGCGCCTCGTGCTCGCGGTCACCCCGCTGCGCAAGGACCGCATGGCGCTCACCAAGATCCTCGTCGGGGCGCTGGTCTTCCTCGGCGCCTGGGGCGTGCAGACGGGGCTCGTCGCGGGTTTCCTCTCGGGGCTCCTCGGCCCGCCGTGGGGCGCGCTCGCGGCCATCGGCTACGGGCTCAGCCTGCCGCCGACGGCGCTCGTCGGCCTGCGCTGGGTGACCGAGGCGCGGCTCCACCGCCTGTCGCGCGGCGGGCTCAAGGCCCTCATCCGGCATGGCGATCGCGTCGAGGCGTTGAAGCGCGAGCGCGAGGAGCTCAAGGCCGAGCTCGCCGCGCTGCGCGATCGTTACCTCGCGCGCGACACGACGGGCGAGCCCGGCCCGAGCGCCTGAGCGCGGGCGCCCGCGTCGGATGGCCGTCGCCCGGGACTCGGCGTATGGTCCGTGCGCGAGTGGCGCCACCGACACACCCCAACGCCGTGCGCCCCGCGGAGCCCGCGATGAGCCTGCACCCGCCCCTCGACGCGTCCCCCGATCGCCTGCGCCGCTTCTGCGCACGAGTCGCCTCGGCCATGGCCAGCCGGCCGATCCTGAACGAGAAGATCGCGGCCTGGGAGGAGCTCGCCGAGGAGTGCCTGAGCGTCGACGTCGCCACCAAGAAGGGCGACGACGAGGTCGAGGCGGCCCAGGCGCGCGCCCGCCTCGAGGACGCCGACTGGCGCCACGCGCTGCACGCGCTCGCGGCGCGCGCGCTCGCGCTGGCCGGCGAGAAGCCCGGCGCCCCTCCTTATGAGACGTTGTTCGGGCGCGTGAACGAGCGCGACGTCGCTGAGCTCGGCAGCGGCAAGGCCGAGCTCGGCGCGCGCCTCGTGGGCGGGCTCGAGGGCCTGCTCGGCAACGCGCCCGGCTGGCGCCCGCTCGGCCCGCTGGCCGAGGCGCTGAGCGTCGCCAACCAGCGGCTCGCCGAGGCGTTCGAGGGGCTCGGGCGCGAGGAGGAGCTGGTGCTCGGCTTCGAGCTGGCGCGCGCGAAGCTCGCGCGCCGCGTCGCGCACGAGGCCGACCTCACCTGCGCGTTCGTGCTCGCTGCGTTCCCCGGACGCTACGATCTGTTGAGCGCCATCTTCGGCGAGACCGACGAGCGCCCCGGGAGCGGCCGTCGGCTCTAGATCCGCGCGGGCCTTGACAACCCGGGGTTGGCTCCGGTTCTCTCGCGGGCATCGGTCGGTCTCCTCGGCGCGCTGCGCGGCGCGCTCCGACGGGTGTGCAGCGCCCGTCGCCCCAGCACGACAACCACGCACGCACGCACGCGAGGACCCCCATGAGCGCACCTGTCATCCTGCGCAAAGAGGCCGCCCCCGGCGCCTCGAGCTCGACCGCCCCGCGATCGGCCGCGACCAAGGCCTCGGCGCTCAAGGGCTCCGAGGGCTACGAGGCCCAGGCCAAGGCGCTCCAGCCCGGCAACGAGGCCAAGAGCGACCTCGAGGGCCCCGGCAGCGCGGGCGGTGCGGGTGGCGGCGCGGCGGCGCAGCCCATCCCCGACGCGCTCGAGGGCATCCGCGACGGCGCCAAGAAGAAGGGCGCGCCCGCGGCGGCCCCGGCGGGCGCCGAGGCCGCGACGACCAAGAGCGACGCGGCGGCGCTCGAGGAGAAGGCCGGCCCGAGCAAGGCCGGCGGCGGCGGCGCCGACTTCGTCAAGCAAGCTGACGACATGCTCAAGCGCTCGGTCGAGCACGCCAAGACGGCGGCGGGCGCCGCCAAGGAGGTCGCGGTCTCGAAGCCCGGCGACGCGCACGAGAAGGAGGCCGACAAGGTCGCCGAGATCGTGACGAAGGGCCCCGCGGCGGCGGGCGCCGAGGCCAAGGGCGGCGAGGCGCAGGGCGCGGCCGGGGCCGAGGCCAAGGGCGCCGCGGTCGCGGCCGCGAGCACGTCGAAGGCCGGCGTGGCCGCGGGCGTCACGGGCGCGACGTGCGCCGAGTGCGGCGGCGCGATGATCGCCAAGAGCAAGGGCGCGGCGCCGACGTGCTCGACGTGCGGCAAGTCCGGCGCGCCGCCGTCCTCGGTGGCGACCCCGCAGTTCAAGGGCGTCGCGCGCAAGGCCGTGCCCGCCGCGGCGGGCGTCGGCAAGGTCGGCCAGGCGGGCGAGAGCACGGTCCCGGGCGACGCGGGCAAGCCGGTCGACGCGAGCCTGCGCAAGGAGGTCGAGCCGGTCGTCGGCGCGGACCTCTCGAACGTGCGCGTGCACGAGGGCGAGGACGCCGCGGGCAAGGCCGGGCAGTACGGCGCCAAGGCCTACACGAGCGGCAGCCACGTCGTGCTCGGCAAGGGCCAGAGCGCGGCCGACAAGGGCCTCATGGCCCACGAGCTGACGCACGCGGCCCACCACCAGGGCGGGGGCGCCGCGAAGGTGAGCCGCCTCTCGCTCGACGACGTCATCCCCGACAGCATCATGAACTGGTTCCGCGGCGCGTCGGGCCAGGCCAGCAGCCTCGGCACCGGGCTCACGAGCACGGCGCAGACCTCGGCCACGTCCGCCCAGACCGAGGCCGCGGGCGTGCCCGGGCAGGCCCAGGGGACGGCCGACGGCGGCGTCGCGGCCGCGCAGCAGCAGGGCGAGGCGGCGAGCGCCCAGGCGAGCGCCGAGCAGCAGGCGGCCAGCGCGGACGCGACCCAGACGAGCGCGCAGGCCGCGTCGCAGGCCGCGGGCATGCAAGCGGCCGGGCCGACCGCGGCGTACGCCTCCGATCCGGTGCGGCCGCTCGTCGAGCCTCCGCCCGCGGGCGGCATGGCCGCGGGCGCGGGTGGCGGTGCCGGCGCGGCGGCGCAGGCCCCGGCCCCGAGCGCGGGCGGCGGCGGTGGCGGTGGCGGCGCGGCGGCGCAGGCCCCGGCCCCGAGCGCGGGCGGCGGCGGTGGCGGTGGCGGCGCGGCGGCGCAGGCCCCAG
>JADLAB010000128.1 GCA_020848455.1 Polyangiaceae bacterium | reverse complement strand
GCGGGCTGTTCTCCCCGCTCACGCCGGCCGTCACGAACTTCGAGCTCGTCCAGTCGCTCGGTCCCGCTGCGGTGGTTCTGGTCGTGCCGGATCGGATCGGCTGCTTCCACGATCTCATTGCCTGCCTACGGGCAGCCGGCGGCGCGCTCGACCCGTTGCTCGTGGTGTTCACGGCGGCCCCGCCGTCCGACCTGTCGACGGGCCAGAACATGCCCGAGTTGCAGGTGCTCGGCTACGACGGACCGGTCTGGAGCTTCCCCGCGGGTGAGCCGAACGACGCTGCATTCCGCGAGGTGGCCGATCAGCTGATCGCGGCGATCGCGGCTCCCCGCGAGGCGGTCACCGAGGAGTAGGCGGGCTCCTCGGGCGGTCGGTCAGGGCATGCCTGGCAGGCACAGGCCCCCGAAAGGTGGCGCGCCGCCGGGGCACGGGTTGCTGCACTGGCGGGTCAGTCGGTCGCCGACCTGACCTGCGGGGCAGCTCGCGGAAGGAGCCGGGGCCGGACCTGGCGGCGCCGGCAGGGAAGGGCCCGCCGGGAGCCCCGGGATCCGGGGCAGGCACACCCCAGCCACCGGCACTCCGCCGCTGGGGCACGCACTCCGGCACTGGCCGGTGACGACGTCCTGAGCTTCGCCAGGTGCGCAACTGGAGGCGGGGGAGGCCGGCGCATCGCCGCCCGGCGTGCCCTGGACGCGCACCCGGTACGCGTAGCGGAGCTGCGTCGCGACCATCCGCTCCGAGATCCAGGCGTAGCCGTCCTCTCCCCAGCGGGGGCCCCAGCTGTTGTGGATGAGGAACTGCCGCTGGCCCTGGACCGTCCGGTAACCGGCCAGCACGACGGCATGGCCGCTGCCGTCGGTGTCACCGTAGTCCGGGATGACGTTGCCCTGGTGGTGCTGGGTGCTCCAGGCCTCTTCGTCGATGTTGAACGCGACCCAGAGGTCCTCGCCTTGGGCCAGGAGCGACGCGAGTGCCTCGGGGTCGTTCGTGTCGAGGCCGTCGACGGCGGCGAGCTGGTAGCGTCCGGTCGCGTCGGCGCGTGCCCTGGCGCCCTGGATCTGCGGGTCGGCGTCGGCCGAGCCTGGCTCGACCCCGTAGGCGGCGCCACACGAGTCGTCGTCGCGGCGCATCAGCTTGCAGGCCGCGGCGGGATCGTAGGGCCACTCGCCCTCGCTGGTCAGCCGCCTGTCGACGTTCGCGTCGCCGGCCTCCCCCATCTGCGGCACGCGGTAGTGCGACCAGATGTGGAGCGCGGACACGGCGTCGGCGATGCCGGCGCGCCGCAGCGCGTGGTCCATGGCGCTCGAGAGCGAGACCGCCGTGCAGGTGCCCACGGCCCCCTGGCTCTTGATCGGACCCTCGGTGCCGTCCGAGCGGTGGTCGACGGTCGCGGGCAGATTGCTGGCAGCGCTGGTCCCGGAGAAGCTCTTCGTCACGTGGAACGGCACGGCCCGGCGCATGAACGAGAGGTGAAGTGGGGTACAATCAAACCCCACCCAGTTGCCGGGCGAGACCTCGTGGGGGCGACACGGCGAGCTCGGGAGCGCGCCGAGCAGCGCCTGCACCTGGATGGGGCGGAAGATGCCGAGCGCCGGGGGCGGGGGCGGCAGGCGAACGGTCGGCCACGCCAAGGGTAGCCATGGCAAGCCGGGACTCGACTGCGCCGGGGCGGCGGGCTGCGCGGGTGGCGGTTGCCCGGGTGGCCACTGGCCGGGAGGGTAGCGGTACCCCGGCGCCGTCTGCGGGCCGGGCGTGGAGCATGCGACGACGGCGAGCGCGGCGGACGCCAGACCCAGACAGCGGAGCTTCGTCACGCGCATCGGCTTCCTCCTGGCACTCGTGCGTCCGTCCGGCCGTCGCGCCCTCGCGCCGTCGCGCCCGGGTGCGCGCTCGGTCCGCATCGGCCGTGTTCGCAGGTTGGACGCGCGCGCGGCGCCCGCTCTTCACCGCCAAGTTCCCGTTTGCACGGTCTTTTTGGTGCGGACTCCCGGCCGCATGCGGCACCGATGCCGCACCCCGAGCTCGCGCCGACCTCAGTCGAGCCGGAACACGCGACGCGCGTTGTCGGCCAGGAACAGGCGCCTCGCCTCGGGGTCGAGGCCGAGCGAGTCGAGCTCCGCGAGGCACTGCGCGGGTGTCAGCATCGGGAAGTTCGAGCCGAAGAGCACCTTGCGCCGCCCGTGTCCGCGAAGGAACGCCACGAGCTCCGGCGGGTAGCGCTTCGGCTTGTAGGCGGACGTGTCGATGTAGACGTTGTCGTACTTGGTCGCGAGGGCGACCATCTCGAGCGTCCAGGGGTGACCGATGTGACCGGCGACGATCGTGAGCTCGGGGAAATCGAGCGCGACCTCGTCGAGGTAGGGGATGGGGCGACCCGGCTCGGAGGGCATGAGCGGTCCCGTGTGGCCGACCTGCAGGCAGAAGGGGACTCCGAGCTCGATGCACTCGGCGTAGAGCGGGTAGTAGTGCCGATCGTTGGGGGGTAGCCGCCACAGCCAGGGCAGGATGCGCAGCCCGCGCAGACCGAGCTCGCGCACGGCGCGCCGCAGCTCGCGCACGCCGTCCATCGGGTGCAGCAGATCGACCGATGCGATGCCGACGAGGCGCGTCGGGTGTGCCCGACACAGGGCGGCCACCTCGTCGTTCGACAGCAGCGGACCGCCGGGGCCCCACCACGCCGAGCAGAGCGCGCGCTCGACCCCGGCGGCGTCGAGCGCTCCGAGCGTGAACGCCGGCGGGATCTGCCCCGGCAGGCTCTCGGCGTCGAGCCCGAGCCAGCGCCGCAGCGAGGCGAACATCGGGTCGGCGACGAAGGCCGGCGTCGGGTGCTGAATCCAGGCGTCGATGATGGCGTCGGTCACGGCGCGCTCGCAGGGCTCAGACTGTGCTGGCGACCGCGCGCAGCGCGGCGGCCGGGTCGTGGTCGATGACCTCGTGGTGCGACACCACGACGCGCGCCAGGCCCGGCAGCGCGGCGAGCCGCTCGAGGTGCGCCGCGAAGGCGCGCTTGTCCTTGATGAGGAAGAGGCGCGCCACGCGCGAGATGCGGGGGCCGCCGGTCGAGCTCGTGAGGTGACGGAGCACGAAGCCCGTGAAGCCCCGGACGTGGGGCATGTTGAAGACGCTGTCGTTCAGGACGACGCTGGTCCCGTCCGGGGCGCGCACGATCATCGCACCCTCCGCGCCGCGCGTGCCCTCGAGCGTCTCGAGCGAGACGACGCCGTCGGCGGGGAAGTCCTCGTAGCCGCCGTGGACCGCGACCACCTGCGCGACCTTCGTGCGCGCGCCGCTCGGGCAGAGCACCTGAGCCTTCGGGTAGCGCTCGTGAAACACCTTGGCGTCGAGCCGGTGGTAGCCGTTCGGCACGACGAGGAACCCGACCTCGCCCCACGCCTCGATCGCGCGCATGAGCTCGTCCTCGAGCGCGATGCCGTTGTGGACGACGAGCCGCCCGTCCTCGCGCCGGGCGATCGACATCACGCGCTTGAGGGGCATTCCCTCGAGCTCCCCCTCGACGCGCCAGAGGTGGCTCGAGAGCTTCTCGAGCGGACCGTGCGCAAGGACTCGCCAGCCAGAGTTCGCCTTGGCCATGGGCGCCACGCTAGTACAACCGGACGGCCGGTCTAGCCCTTGCGCGGGGCGGGGCTCGGAGGCTCGCGTGCGCCGAGCTCCTCGGCCTCCTCGAGCAGGGCGCGGACCTTGTCCTCGCGCTCCTTGCGGTGGCCGAGCACGATGTAAAACGCGCTGATCGCGGAGCCGAGCACCGCACCGACCGCCGTCAGCGCTCCGATGACGCCCCAGTAGATCGCGGCCGGCACGACGAGGACGAGCCCGAGCCCGAGGTAGGGGACCCGCCGCAGATCGCGGCTGAGGGCCTCGATCTGTCGGCGGTGCGAGGCGACGGCCTTGTCGATGTAGGCGAGCCGTTCTTTGCGCGTCATGGGGTGGGTGGCGCGCTCGTCTCCGGCGGTGGCTCGGCGCCGGCCGGCGACTGCGCGCCGCAGCTCCGTAGCAGAAGCAGGGCCAGCATGGCGAGCGCGAGGACGGCGCCGGCCGCGAGCAGCTGCCGACCGAGCGGGCGCCAGGGGTGGCGGGCGGCGCGGAGCGCGCGCGCGAAGGCCGCCATGTCGGCGAAGCGCAGCCCAGGATCGGTCGCGAGCGCGCTGCGACACAGCGCCTCGGTGGCACGTGTGGCGCGACCCGCGGGTCCGCGCGCCAGGAGCGCGCGAAGCACGGCCCCGAGCGCGTACACCTCCGACCCGACGTCGCTGGCGCCGCCCCCGACGAGCTCCGGCGCGACCTCGCCGTACGCTCCGGACGCGCGCACCGCCGGCGCGGCGTCGAGCAGCGGACCGAGCCCGAACCCGACGATCCGCGCGCGCGCGTCGGGGCCTCGGACCAGTCGATCGGCCGAGAGGGCGCCGTGCACGACCCCGTGCGCGTGCGCGTGCGCGAGGAGCTCGGCCACCTCGCACACGAGCCGGAGCGCCTCGCGCGGCGCGACGCTGCCCGCGAGCTCGGCGAACGAGCGGCCGGCGACTCGTGGGGTCACGACGAACGTGCGCCCCTGCCACGCGCCGAGGTCGTAGAGCGGCACGATACCGGATAGCCCGAGCGCCTCGGCCGCGCGCGCGGCGCCGAGCCACCGGGCCGGCTCGCCCGGGGTGCCGGGCTCCGGCTCCGGGCTCGCGGCGAGCGGCAGCAGCTCGAGCTCCACCTCGCCGCCGTCGCGCACGTCGATCGCCCGGTAGCGCTCCGCGTCGCCGCCGCAGCCGAGGCGCTCGGCGAGCCGGTAGTGCAGGATGGCGGCGGCGGGCAACGGGGAGCGCACTCAGCGTTTCCGGCCGGCGAGGAGGAAGGCCGGCGTGCCAGCGATGCGCGACACGCGGGACTCCGACAGCGGCAGCTCCGCGGCGAGGGCGCGCGCCTCGTCGCAGTCGAGCGAGCGCCCGGCCACGAACGTACGGAACAGCGCGAGCGCGAACGGCCAGCCGCCGGGCGGCAGGCGCCACCTCCGCACGAAGTCGCGGGCGTCGTGGTAGCGGCAACCGCGGTCGACCTCGGCCACGAGCAAGCGGCCACCCGGCCGCAGGACGCGCGCGCACTCCCGCAGCCCGCGCGCCGGATCGGGCCAGTGCTTGATCGACGCGACGCTCACGACCGCGTCGAAGCGACTCGCCTCGAAGGCAAGCTCCGCGGCGTCGCCGGTCATGAACCGCACCCGCGCCTCGTGGCCGCGGGCGCGCCGGCTCGCGCGCGCCACCTGCTCGGGTGACAGGTCGACGCCAAGCCAGCGCACGCCAGGTCGCGCGGCGACCATCGCGAGCGCGAGCTGCCCACCACCCGAGCCGACCTCGAGGACCTCGCCTCGCTCGGGTAGATCGCGCCCGAGCTCGGCCTGCACCTGCGCCGCCAGGGTTGCGACGGCCGGTGCGACGACGCGGTCGTACAGCCACGCCTCCGACGGATGATACCGCTTCGTGAAGTTTCTCAGCATCGCCGCGCCTCCTGCCCGTCCTCGACCGAGGGCCCTGTCCCGGTACCCGCAGGCGCTCGACGAGCATGTCACACCGGATCGGCCGCCGGCTCAACCCGGGGCCCCGAGCGGCGTCCGGCTTCGGGACGCCGCACGAACTGCGTTTGCGCGCAAGCGTTGCGCGCCCGGAGCCCCGTTCTCCGCAGCTTTGGGCTGGCACTCGCATTGCACGGGGGCAGACCCTCGCTTCAGGGCAGGCCCCGGGACGGACCCTGGGCGCGCCCACAACCCGACCTGCGGGGGACG
Organism: Polyangiaceae bacterium; assembly: GCA_020848455.1. Taxonomy (GTDB): domain Bacteria; phylum Myxococcota_A; class Polyangia; order Polyangiales; family Polyangiaceae; genus JACRDA01. The sequence continues at coordinate 11,680 of JADLAB010000128.1, read as the reverse complement.
GAGCACGCCAGAATGCTCGACAACCTTGTGATTGGCATGGCCGGCTCGGGCGGTGACGGCATCGTCTCCGCCGGAGAGACCTTGGTCGCGGCAGCCGCTACCGAGGGCTACTACGGCATCATGACGAAGAGCTTCGGCTCGCAGATCCGCGGCGGCGAGTCCTCGTGCCGCGTGCGCATCTCGAGTGGTCCCGTCCTGAACCCGGGCGGCACACTCGACGTCGCCGTGGCGCTCAACTGGCCCGACTTTCTGAAGTTCGGCGCCGAGCTGCCGGTCGGCGGCAACACCGTCGTCATCTACGAGGCCAAGAGCGGCGTCACCGCCGACAAGATCCCGATCGTCGGCGTCACGCCGGCCGAGGTCGTGGCCGTGCCCTTCGGCGAGCTCGCCAAGAAGATGGGCGGCACCGACAAGGCCAAGAACACGGTCGTGCTCGGCCTGCTCGCCGGGTGGTTCGACGTCGCCCGGGAGACGCTCATCAAGAACGTCGCCAAGAAGCTGGCGAAGAAGGGGCCCGAGGTGGTCGCCGCGGCCGAGCGCGCGTTCAACGCGGGCGTCGCCTACGCCGCCGAGCACCCGCTCAAGAGCGACATGCGCATGGCCCCGCCGAAGGACGGGCGCGGCACCAAGATCCTCACGGACGGCAACGACATGTGCGCGGCCGCCGCGATCTTCGCGGGCTGTCGCTTCTTCGGCGGCTACCCCATCACGCCGTCGACGGAGGTGATGCAGTACCTGTCGCGCGAGATCTGGAAGTACGGCGGTGCCGTGCTGCAGGCCGAGGACGAGATCGCCGGCGTCGGCGCGGCCGTCGGCGCGTCGTTCGCCGGGGTGAAGTCGATGACGGCGACCTCCGGTCCGGGCATGTCGCTCAAGACCGAGATGATCGGGCTGGCGAGCATCGCGGAGCTGCCGCTCGTCGTCGTCAACGTGCAGCGCGGCGGGCCCTCGACGGGCATGCCGACCAAGCCCGAGCAGGCCGACCTCTTCCAGGCGTGCTTCTCGGCGCACGGCGACGGGCCGCGCCCGGTGCTGGCTCCGACGACGGTGGCCGACACCTTCGGCATGACGGTCGAGGCGTTCAACATCGCCGAGGAGTACCAGACGCCGGTCATCCTGCTCTCCGACCAGGAGATCGGGCAGCGCAAGGAGGCGTGCACGCCGGTCGACACCGCCAAGTACAAGGTCGTCGAGCGGCTCAGGCCGACCCCCGCCGAGCTCGAGGACTACACGCGCTTTCGCTTCACCGACACGGGCGTGAGCCCCGTCTCGCAGCCCGGCATGCTCGGCGGCAACTACCTCGCCGCGGGCATCGAGCACAACGAGAAGGGCGACCCGACGGCGAGCGGTGCGATGCACGGCAAGATGAACGACAAGCGCCACAAGAAGCTCGTGCCGCTCGTCCACCGCCGCGATCTGTTCCACGTGGAGGGCGATCCGGCCGCGCCGCTCGCCCTCATCAGCTGGGGCAGCACCGCCGGCGTGTGCCGCGAGGCGCTCGCCATCGCGCGGCGGCGCGGCATCAGCGCCAAGCTGCTCGTGCCCTACCTGCTCTTCCCCGTGGCCGAGGAGGTCTATCACGAGTTCTTCATCGGCGTGAAAGCGGGGCTCGTCGTCGAGCTGTCGCACCAGGGGCAGCTCTACCGGCTGCTGCGCATGTACGTCGACGTGCCGCGCGGCATCCGCTCGATGTGTCGCAGTGGCGCCGCCCCTTACCTGCCCGAGGACGTCGTGCGCGAGCTGCGAGCCGCCACGCTGGGCCTGCAGGGTGAAACCGCCGAGACCCGTCAGCCCCAGGAGTAACCGGGATGAGCAACGCATTGCCAGTCGTGGACAAGAAGTTCGAGCCGAAAGACTTCAAGAGCGACCTCAAGCCCATCTGGTGTCCGGGCTGCGGAGACTTCGGCGTCCTGCAGTCCCTCTACCGGGCGCTCGCCGCCATCGGCCGACCGGCGCACGAGATCGCGTTCGTGTCGGGCATCGGCTGCTCGAGCCGCATCCCCGGTTACACCACCGCGTACGGCTTCAACACCGTGCACGGCCGCGCCCTGCCCATCGCGCAGGGCATCAAGATCGCGAACCCGAGCCTGCTCGTGCTGTGCGCCGGTGGTGACGGCGACGGCTTCTCGATCGGCGGCGGACACGTGGCACACGCCGTCCGGCGCAACATCGACCTCACGTACATCGTGATGGACAACCAGATCTACGGGCTCACGAAGGGCCAGCTGTCGCCCACCTCGCCGCGCGGCCTCAAGACCGTGACCTCGTCGCTCGGCAGCCTCGAGGATCCGGTGAACCCGCTGCTCTACGTGCTCGGCTACGGCGCGTCCTTCGTGGCGCAGGGGACCGCAGCGGACCTGCCCGGCCTCGCAGCGATCATCGAGGAGGGCATCCGGTTCCCCGGCTTCGCCTTCATCAACGTGCAGTCGCCGTGCGTCACCTACGGCGAGGACGAGTGGCAGATCAAGGAGCAGCGCGCGCGCATGAAGTCGCTCGAGTCGCTGGGCCACGATCCGAAGGACCAGCTGCACGCCATGGACCTCGCGCGCGCCTACGGCAAGGAGCTCTACACGGGCGTCTTCTACCGCAACCCCGCGCCCAGCCCGACCTACGACCAGCTCGTGCTCGAGCGCCAGAAGGAGAAGGGCGCTTCGGCCCCCGATCCGGCCCGCGTCCTCGACTCCCTCATCCAGCGGTGAACCCATGACCACGACCCGCGGCATCGATTTCGCCCACCTGAGCCTGAAGGACGCCCTCGACCTGGCCGTGCTCGTCGAAGAGGAAGCGCAGGAGCGCTACGACGAGTTCACCCATCAGATGAAGACCCACGACACGCCCGAGGCCGCGTCGTTCTTCGCGTTCATGTCACGCAACGAGAAGAAACACGGCGACGAGCTCCGGGCGCGGCGCCTCGAGCTCTTCGGCGACGCGCCGCGCAGCGTCGAGCGCGCGATGATCTTCGACATCGAGGCGCCCGACTACGACCAGGCGCGGGCCTTCATGTCCGCGCGCCAGGCCCTGACGGCGGCGCTCGCGAGCGAGACCAAGGCGCACGCGTTCTTCGTGGCCGCGCTGCCCGCGATCCAGGACCCGAAGGTGAAGGCGCTCTTCGCGGAGCTGCGCGACGAGGAGATCGAGCACCAGAAGCTCGTGCAGGCCGAGCTCGCCAAGCTGCCCCCGTCCGAGGACCTCGGCGACGCCTTCGCCGACGAGCCCGTCGCCCACTGACTCCGGCCTCGGTTGTGGGCCGCGACCGCGGCGTCTAGGTTGACCGCGGCGCGCCCGCGGCCGGTCCGGGTCGCAGCGCGCTCGGAGGCAGCATGTCCGAAGAGGACCTTCCCGGCGCCGAGACGTCCCGAGCGGCTTCCCCGCTCCCGGGCGGCTTCGCGAGCTACCTCGCGCGCCGCCTGGCTCGCGACCGGGGCGCGCGGCTCGAGGTGCCGGAGCAGGCGCGCGCGCTCGCGGCGGCGGCGGACTTCACCGTCGTCGAGCGCGAGCCGGCGCTCGTCTTGCACGCCATCGTCGACCGCGAGCACGGGGGAGCGCGGCGCTGCGGCTTCTTGCGGGAGGAGCTGGTCGACATCGGTCGCGCCTGCCTCGTGCTCACCGGCACCCTCAACGGGGCGAAGCTGCCGGTGGTGCTGCAGCTCTACGAGGTCGCCGACGGCCCGCCCGAGCCCGCCGACCGGGTGCGCCTCGAGGAGCTGCACAAGAGCGTTCCGGGCCTCGCCAAGGTCGCCATCCGCTGCTTTCACATCGACACGCGGAGCGGCGCCGTGTGGAGCCCGGGTGCGTGGCGCGGCCTGCTGCTCGGGCGCCGCTGGCTCGAGGAGCTGCTGCGCGCGCCGCGGCTCGATGCCGAGGCGCTCGCCACGCCGCCCGCCCCGGCCGTCCCGGCGCCCCGGCACTTCCCGACGGCCACGCTCGGCCTGCTCGGCCTGCTCGTCGCCGTCTTCGCCGGCGAGCTCGCGCTGCGCCCAGCGGGCAAGGGCGCCGCGCTCGACGTGGGCTCGCTCTTCGCGTTCGGCGGGATGAATCGCGGTGCGGTGCTGGACGAGGGGGAGTGGTACCGCCTCTTCACGGCGGCACTGTTGCACGCGGACGTGATGCACCTCGGGCTCAACGCGCTGGCGCTCGGCTTCGGTGGCTGGCTCTTCGAGTCGCAGCTCGGCGCGGCGCGGTTCGTGGGCGTGTTCGCGCTCGGGGCGCTCGGTGGGTCGCTCGCCGGTCTCGCGCTCAACTCGGTCGAGCTCGTGTCGGTCGGCGCCTCGGGTGCCGTCATGGCCGTCCTCGCCGCCGCGCTCGTCGCCTCCGCACGCGTGCCGCGCGGTGCCGAGCGCATGCGGCGCCAGATGCGCCTGCTTCAGTTCCTCATCCCCTCGCTCCTGCCGCTCGCGACGCAACGGGCCGGCGGTCGCGTCGACTTCGCGGCCCACGCGGGTGGGGCGGTGGCCGGCGCCCTGCTCGGCCTCGCCATCCTGCGCACGTGGCGGCGCGCCACGCCGCGGCCGCGCTTCACCGGTGCCGCGCGGGCGGTGGCGGCCGCTGGCGTCCTGCTCTTCGCGGCGAGCGCCGCCGTCGCGGCGGTCCGCTTCCCCGCCCACGCTGCCGAGGCCAGGAGCCCGCTCGCGGACCTCCTCGTCCCCGACGCCGACATCCCGAAGGACACGCTCGTGGCGCAGCAACAGGTCGAGCGCTGGGGCAGAGGCCGGCCGCGCGATCCGCGCGTGCACTTCTTCCGCGCGCTCAACCTCGCCGACGGCGGACAGCTCGCGCGCGCCGCCGACGAGCTCCGGGCGGCGCTCGCCGAGACCGACTTGCTGGCGCGCGCCTTTCCCGACGGGCGGCTCGAGGCCGGCATCCGCGCCGTGCTCGCCGAGGTGCTGCTGCTGCAGGGCCAACGCGACGAGGCGCTGCACGAGGCGGCGCCCGTGTGCCGCGCGCCGCCCGACAGCGCGGTTGCGGCCGAGCTGCGCCAGAAGGGTCTATGCCCTTGATGCGGCGGGGCTCTCCGACGCGCGCGCCGTGGGCGCGATCGTCAGAATCTCCCCGCATCGACGGCGCTCGGTGCAAGAATGCGCCGCGCGGCGCCGACGCCGCCGGGGTCGACGAGGCATGGCGGAACTGGACGAAGCGCACACGGTCGAGCCGGGTGCCGGGGGGATGGCGCAGCCCGGCTCGGCCCGGTCGAGCTCCGCGGCGCAGTGGACCGTTGGCGCGCGCGCGGTCGGTCGGACGGCGGCGGGGCTCGCGCTGCGCGTGATCGGCTGGGGCCTCGGGCTCGCGACCGCGGCGGCGGTGCTGTTCGTGGTTTTGCGGCTCGCCCGCGCCGGGGCGCTCGCGGCCGACTGGCACGGGCTCGAGTGGCTCGGCCTGCCGCTCTACGGGCTGGTCGGGGGCGCGATAGGCGCCAAGATCGGTGCGGCCCGCGGGATCGGTCGCGGGGTCGTGGAGCTAGGCGTGCGGAGCGGGCTCGTGCGCAGCGGAGCGGCGCAGGTGCTCGACCTCGCCGAGGAGCTGCTCGTTCGCACCGGCGGCGCGGCGGCGCTCGAGGCCCTGCCGCTCGCGCGCGTGGAGGGCGCCGTGAAGCAAGCCGTCCTCGAGATCACGGGCAGCGGCATCGCCTCGCAGCGCAGTGGCGCGCCCGAGCCCGCCGGCCGCCTGCAGCGTGCGGCCTTCGCCCGCATCGAGCGCTACCTGCTGGCGCAGGCCCGGAGCGAGGCGGGCGCGGTGTCGCTCCCGAAGCTCCGGGCCCTGGCGCTCGCGGAGGTCGAGCGGCGCGTCGAGGGCGCGGTCGACGACTGGGCGCGACGGACGACCCTGCTCGGCCTCGCGCTGCTCGTCGTGCTGCTGGTCGGAACACCATTCCTGCTGCTGCCCCTGCTGCACGTGATGGGCTGAGCGCCGCTGCGGGGCGGCCCGGCACGCGCGTGGACGCGTGTCCCCCGGGGTCCGCTCGCCGCGGGCGACTGCTAGAATGCCCGCGCCATGACGTTCATCCAAGACGGGCCGACCCTCGGCAACCAGTACCGCGACGATCGCGTGCTCCGCTCCTACCTCGCGCGCGTGCTCGAGCCTGCCGTGGCGGCCCGTGTGGCGCCCGAGCTCGACGCCGTGGGCGAGGTCTCGGGCGGCGAGCTCTACCTGCTGCAGCTCGCCGACCGGCAGAACGAGCCGCGCCACCTGCCCTTCGACCCGTGGGGGCGGCGCATCGATCGCATCGAGCACACCGCGCTCTGGCAGCGCGCCGCGCGCATCGCGGTCGAGCACGGCCTCGTCGCGACCGCGTACGAGCGCGCGAGTGGCGCCGCCTCGCGCATCCATCAGTTCGCGCTCGTGTACCTGTTCGACCCCTCGAGCGACGTGTACACCTGCCCACTGGCGATGACCGACGGGGCGGCTCGGACGCTTCTCGCGCACAAGGCGACCGCGCTCGCCGAGCGCGCGCTACCGCGCCTCTTGTCGCGCGACCCGGCTTTGGCCTGGACCTCGGGCCAGTGGATGACCGAGCGCACGGGCGGCAGCGATGTCGGCCTGAGCGAGACGCGCGCGGAGCCGACCGGCGGCAGCGCCTACGGCGTGCCGGACGCCCACCGGCTCTTCGGCAACAAGTGGTTCACCTCGGCGGCGGCGGCCGACATGGCGCTCACGCTCGGCCGGCCGCCCGGTGCGCCAGCGGGTGGCAAGGGCCTCGCGCTCTTCTACCTCGAGACGCGCGACGCGCTGGGCGCTCCGAACGGCGTCGTCATCCACCGTCTCAAGGACAAGCTCGGTACGCGCAAGCTGCCGACGGCCGAGCTCGACCTCGAGGGCGCGCTCGCGGCGCCGGTCGCAGGACTGGCGAACGGCGTGCGCGCCATCACCCCGCTGCTCAACACCACGCGCACCTGGAACGCCGTGTGCTCCGTCGCGGCGATGCGCCGCGCGCTGGCGCTCGCGCGCGACTACGCCCGCCGCCGGTCGCAGTTCGGTGCGCCCGTGCTCGAGCAGCCGCTGCACGCGGACACCCTGGCGGGGATGCAGGCCGAGTACGAGGGCGCCTTCCACCTCGCGTTCCGCGTCGTCGAGCTGCTCGGGCTCGAGGAGGCCGCCGGCCTCGACGATCGCCGGGCCGCGCTCCTGCGCATCGTCACCCCCATCGCCAAGCTGCTCACGGCCAAGCAGGCGGTGGCGATCGCGAGCGAGGCGCTCGAGTGCTTCGCGGGGGCCGGCTACTGCGAGGACACCGGCATTCCGCGCCTCCTGCGCGACGCGCAGGTGCTCAGCATCTGGGAAGGGACGACCAACGTGCTCGCGCTCGACCTGTTGCGCGCGCTGCGCAAGACCGGGCTCGGGCCCTTCAAGGCCGAGCTCGAGGAGCTCACCGCCACCTTGCGCGACGACGCGCTCGGGCGCGCCGGCAAGCTCGCGCTCGCGAGTGCCGAGCGAGTCGAGCGCTGGCTCGCGGAGCAGCTCGAGCCAGCGGCCGTCGAGGCCGGTGCGCGCCGCGCGGCCTTCGGGCTCGGTCGGGCGCTCGAGCTCGCTCTGCTGGCGCGCCACGCGCAGTGGGCGCTCGACGTCGAGAAGGACCCGCGGCCGGCGCGCGCCGCCGCGCGCTTCGCCCTCGGCGGCCTCGGCGAGCTCTTCGCGCCGATGCTCGAGCCCTCGGCCGCCCTCGCCGCGGATCGCTAGCCACCGCGCCTCGAGCCGTCACGTCGACCGGTCTGGCCGGCCGTGCGGTGCGCGGCGTGCCGCGGCCGGTCACGAGCTGGTACCATGCGCCATGCTGCCCTTCGCCCACGCTTCGCTCGCGCTCGCCGCTTGCCTGCTCCTCGGCTGCGCGGAGGCGCCGGGGCCCGCGCGCTCGGCCGTCGCCCCGGCGGACGGGGCCGCGGGTCCGGGCGGCGCGGTCGCAGCGGGCTCGCCCGGCACGGCGACCTGCAGCGGTGGGCGAGTCTCGGCCGACCGTGCCTGCTGCTGGCCCGGGCAGCTCGTGGCGCCGAGCGGCGAGGGATGCCTCGGCGCGCCGAGCTGCCCGGTCGGCACCTACCTCGCGGAGGGCGATTGCCGCGCCGTGGGCGCGCAGGTGGCCGCGCTCGTCGCGAGCTGCGGCGCCGACCGCGACACCGCGACCTTCGCCGCCGCGGTCGCGCGCATGGGGGACTGCCAGAAGCTCGCGGCGCTGGGCCCGGAGGTCGAGCGCTACCTGGCGGCGCGCTGCGCCGCCGCCGACGGCGCGAGCTGCACGCTGCTCGGCCACGCCGCGCGGCGCCAGATGAGCCTCGGCATCGAGACCTCGCTGGTTTCGCCGCCTTGTGCGAGCGCTTCGGCGAGCTGCAATGCACAGGTGCAGCGCGCCCTGCCGTTCGAGTTCGCGCTCGGACCCGCCGGCTCGGCCGATCCCGCCGCGGCGAGCCGGCGCTTCCAGCAGGGCTGCGACGGCGGTCACCAGGACGGCTGCCTGGCGATCGCCGAGCTCACGGCCGGGAGCAACCCCTTCGGGGCCGCCGAGCTCTACGGGCGAGCCTGTCGCGCCGGCCGGACTGCCGCGTGCGCGCACGCGGTCTACCTGTTCCGCGCCGCCGGGCGCGTCGAGGACACGGCGCTCGAGGCGGAGATCGCCCGGCAGCTCGGCGTGCAGTGCGATCTCGGGACCGCGAGCGCCTGCAACGCGCTCGGCTTCGTCGTCGAGCGCGGGGTCGGCGTCCCGCCGTCGGCCGACGGGGCGCGCGCCCTCTACGGGCGCGCCTGCCGTGCCGGCGACGCCATCGGATGCGCGAACCTCGCGTTCGAGGTGGTCAACCAGCCGAAGCTCGCCGCGCAGTCGCCGCTCGACGCTGCAGCGCTCGGGCTCCTCGAGCAGACCTGCCGCGGCGACGAGATCAAGGAGACCTGTCTCGCGGCCGGGGTGATGCTGGTGCGCGGTGTGGGCACGAAGAAGGACGCGAAGCGCGCCCGCGCGCTCCTGAAGCCCCTGTGCGACCGGGGCTACCGCGAGGCTTGCCGCGAGATGCGCTGAGCCTCAGGGCGGGGTCCAGGGGTAGCCGGCCAGCTTCCAGGCGGCGAGCCCGCCGGCCAGATCGTAGATCCGGCAGTAGCCCCGCGCGACGAGCTCATCGCCCGCGGCCACGCTCATCGCGCCGCCGAAGCAGTAGAGCACGGCCTTGGCGTCGAGCGTGTGACCGAGGTACGTCTCGAGGCCGTCGACGTCGGTGTAGGGGATGTGGATATCGGTCCCGACGATCTCGCCCTCGTCCGGCACGTGCACGTTGATGAGCGCGAAGTCCTTCTGCTGCATCATCTGGTAGAGGTCGTCGACCGAGACGACCGTCCGCGCGGGGCTCACGCCGGCGCAGGGCACGCCACCGCTGCCGCCCGTCGCGACGCCCCCCGCACCGGCCTGACTGCCGCCGGCGCCGCCGGTGCCGTGGCCGCCCGAGCCGGTGCTCGTGGACGACGTGGTGTTGCTGGTGGTCGTCGCGCCGCCCGTCCCCGAGGCGTCCGAGCCCCCACCGCACGCGGCGAGGGCAGCCAACAAGAGGCAGGCAAGCGGGCGCGCGAGCATGCTCTTCAGTGGGTGAGCGACCGGGACAGGTGCTCGCGCACGACGCGGCCGAGCCGTGCGATGCCCTCCTCGATGAGCTCGGGCGGGCGGTTCGAGTAGTTGAGCCGCAGGAACTCGGGGCGCGGCGCGTCGGCGAAGAAGCTGCTCCCCGGCACGAACGCCACTCGCTCGCGCAGCGCGTCGGCGAAGATCTCGTCCGCGCTGAGACCGAAGGGCAGCTCTGCCCAGACGAAGAGCCCGCCGTCCGGCTTGGTCCAGCGCGACCCCGCGGGGAAGTGCCGCTCGAGCGCCCCGAGCATCGCCAGACAGCGCTCGCCGTAGGCCGTGCGGATGCGGGCGAGGTGGGCGTCGTAGTCGAAGCGGGCGAGGAGCGCGGCCGCGGCCCGCTGGGCCAGGGTGGCGGTGTGCAGATCGGCCGCCTGCTTGGCGATCACGGCGGCGCGCAAGAGCTCGCGCGACCCGACCATCCACGCGAGGCGCATGCCGGGTGCGAGCGTCTTCGAGAAGGTCCCGAGGTGCACGACCACACCGGTGTCGTCGAGCGCCGCGAGGGGCGGCTGCGCTTCGCCGCGGAACCGCAGCGCTCCGTACGGGTCGTCCTCGAGCACCACGATGCGGTGCGCCTGCGCCAGCCGCACCAGGCGCAGCCGGCGCTCGAGCGACAGCGTCGTGCCCTTCGGGTTGTGGAACTCGGGCACGACGTAGATGAGCTTGACCGGACGCTCCGCCACCAGGTGCTCGAGCGCCTCGACGTCGAGCCCGTCGTCGTCGCTCTCGATGGGCGCGAACTCGGCCTCGCAGCCCGCGAAGGTCTGGAGCGCCGCCAGGTAGCTCGGGCTCTCGACCGCGACGACGTCGCCCGGGTCGAGCAGCACGCGCGCCACGAGGTCGATGCCCTGCTGCGAGCCGTTCGTGATGAGCACGTCCTCGGCGCCCGCGCGGATCCCGCGCTGCCCGAGGCGTGCGGCGATCCAGTCGCGCAGGGGAGCGTAGCCCTCGGTCGTCGAGTACTGCAGCGACGCGGGCCCCATCGTCGACAGCACCTCGGCGTGGGCCGCGGCGATCGCCTCGACCGGGAACAGCTCCGGGGCGGGCAAGCCGCCCGCGAAGGACAGCACGTCCGGCTGTTCGGCCACCTTCAGGATCTCGCGCACCGCCGAAGGCGGCATGCGCGCCATGCGGCGCGCCAGGCGTAGGGGCTCGAAGATCGGAGGCGTCGTGTCGGCCTGGATGCTCATGGCTCTTCTCCCTCCGCCTCTGGGGCGGCCTGCACGTGGGTCTCCTCCTTGATGGAGGCGAGCACGATGGTGGTCTGGGTGCTCGTGACGCCGGGGATCGTGCGCAGCACTTCGACGAGCAGCCGGTCGAGGGTGCGCGTGTTGCGGGTGCGCACCTTCAGGAAGTACGAGTCCGCGCCCGCCACGCGGTGGCACTCGAGCACCTCGTCGAGGCCCTGCACCTTCCTCGCGAAGCCCTCGAAGAACTTCGGGTGATTGATGCCGACCCCGATGAAGGCCGTGATGTCGTGGCCGAGCGCCTTGGCATCGACGCGCGCGGTGTAGCCTCGGATGACGCCGCGCTCCTCGAGCTTGCGGATCCGCTCGGCCACCGCCGGCTGCGACAGCCCGACCGCCTTCGCGAGCTCGAGCTGAGTGGCCCGGCCGTTCAGCTGCAGGAGATCGAGGAGTCGAGCGTTGATCTCGTCCATCGCGGCAGTGCCCTATAATTTATAGGCGATTCGAACTGCGGCCTGATAATACTTAACTCGTACCCCCCAGCCGCGCAAGGTGATCGTGCCGCGCCGCCGTCTGGGCGCCGAGTGCGCCGCGCGTCCCGGGAGGCCGCGCTGCCGGCCGCGGGGCAGGCACGGGTCGGCCCTCAGCGCGGAGAGCGGGCGCGTCGGGTGCGGGGGCCCACGCGACGACGCGCCACATCGCGTGCACTCGCCTCCGGGCGGCCGCCGAGCGCGGTCTTTCTCCGGGAGCTTGAAGTAACATCGTTGTTACTTGCACAATTGCACACATGATATTGTTATGTTTGTTGGCACGTCGTGAAGAGTGGTAACATTGGCGTTACTTCATGGCCTACCGCGCCACCGGTCACCTCGAGCGCACGAGCGTCGCCGGCGCCCCGGTC
>JADLAB010000127.1 GCA_020848455.1 Polyangiaceae bacterium | reverse complement strand
CGCGATGCTGTCGGGCATCAGCTCGGGCCACGGTCTCGGCTTCCACCGCGTCGCCCTGTTCGAGCTCGACGAGGCGCGGGGCGCCTACGTCGGCAGCCGCGCCATCGGCCCGGCGGACGCAGAGGAGGCGCACCGCATCTGGGAGGCCATCGAGTACGACGGAACCGGGCTCGACGGCCTGTTGTCGCCCCACGCGCGGCGCGACGCCGACGCGCGCTTCGAGCGCGAGGTGCGCGCGATCGCCCTCACCCCGGGAGGCGACACCGGCGACGAGGTCGCGCGCGCGCTCGACGCCGCGGGTCCGCTCCGCTCTGCGGGTGCTCGGCTCGTGAACGGCTCGCTCGCGGCTCTCGCCCCGGCCGACGACTTCCTGCTCGCCGCGATCCGACCCCACGGACAGGTGCGCGGCCTGCTCTTCGCCGACGACAAGTTCGGCACCGGCGGGCTCGACGACGAGCGCGTCGCCCTGCTCGCGGGCTTTCTCGAGCCGATGGCCCTCGTATGGGAGAACCTCACGCTCCTGCGGCGCGTGGAGCAGCTCGCGCGCCACGACGTGCTCACGGCCGTGCTCACGCGGCGCGCCTTCGAGGAGCGGCTCGCGGCCGAGGCCGAGCGGGCCGTGCCCGGCGAGGTGCCGCTCGCGCTGCTCGTCCTCGACGTCGATCACTTCAAGCACACGAACGACACGCGCGGCCACGCCGCGGGCGACGCCGTCCTGCGCACCCTCGGGGCCATCTTGCGGAGCGATCTGCGCGTCGAGGACGTGCCGGGCCGGCTCGGCGGCGACGAGTTCGCGGTCCTGTTGCCGCGCACCGCCGCCGCAGACTGCGTCCGGGTCGCCCGCCGCGTCGGGGCGGAGGCCTACCGCCACGGCATCTCGCTCAGCATGGGGATCGCCTGCTTTCCGGGCGATTGCGCGGCGCCGCAGGCGCTCGTGCCGACGGCCGACGAGCGGCTCTACCAGGCCAAGCGCGGCGGCCGCGCGCGGGTGTGCTTCGCGGGTGGCGTCGCGCGCTTCGACTGAGCGCCCGGCGGCGGGCTAGTCGTCGCGCGCCGCGGCCACCTCGGCCACGGTCTCGATCGCGATCGCCGTCAGGGCGGCCGTGTAGTCGAGGTCGATGTTCTTCATCGTGTCGTGGGTGTCGTGGTAGCCCGTGCGTGCGATGTCGTAGTTCTCCATGAGGAGCACGACCGGGATGCCCACGTCCGAGAAGATCTGGCCGTCGGTGTTGTAGAGCGCCGAGCGCGGCTCCCACTCGGCGCGCACCTCGCCGGCGAGCTCGAGGTGCGCGAACGCGGGCGGGGGCGTGCGGCCGTCGGGCATGCGCGCCGCCCGACCCTTGCCGCGCCGCTCGGGCGCGCGGTTCCGGGCGCGCGCCTCGCGGTTCCAGCGCTCGTTCGCGCGGTGGGTCGCGAGGGCGAGCCGCGCCGCGCCGGCGCCCTCGCCCGGCGCGATCTGGAAGACGTCGCGCTCGGAGTCCGCGTTGTGGCCGATCATGTCGAGGATGAAGGCGCCGACCACGCGCACGTCGGAGACGTCGCGCGCCGCGCCCGCCCCGTCCCGCAGCACGAGGCTTCGCTCGACGAGCGCCTGGCAGAGCGCCCGGGCGCCGAGACAGTCGGCCGGGAACTCCTCGCCCGTCAGGTGCACGAGCCACACGTCGCGCTCGAGCTGGCCGTCGCGCGCCATGGGGAGGAGCACCTCGGCCGCCGCGAGGAGCGCGGTCGTGGCCGAGTGGTTGTCGTCCGCGCCGTGGGCCGCGGCGCGCAGCCGATCGCCGCCGCGCTCGGGCTCGTAGACGTCCTCCATGTAGGCCGTGTCGTAGTGGTCGCCCATGACGACGGCCTCGCGCCGGTTCCGGCCCGGGATGCGCACGACGAGGTTGCGCTCGCGCTCCGGGCCCGACTGGCTCCGCCGCCAGCCGGCCGACCACGAGAAGTCGAAGTCGGTCTGCCAGCGGAACAGGTGCTCGAGCACCTCGGCCCGATCCGCCATGCCGTGGCGCAGGCAGAGCTCGCGGTAGCGCGCCGCGAGCTCGTCGCCGAGCCTGTCGAGGTCGCGGGTCGCTCCGAGGCGGAGCTTCGCCAGGGCGGCCGCGGGCCCGCCGGTCTTGCCCGCGTTGCCCGCGATCGTGTCGGCGTTGTCCTTCTCGCGGAAGGGCCCCTCGGCGAGGTGCGCGATGCTGCGCCACAGACCCTCCTCGAAGGCGCGCGTCGCGGTCGCCTCGAAGGTGCGCGCCGGGCCCGGATCGGCCTCGGGCCCGACGAGTGCGCGCACCTCGGCGACGAGCCCCTCGGCCGCCGTGCGCTCGGTCGCGAGCGCGGGCAGGGTGCCGAGCCAGCTCTCGAGGCTCTCGGTCTTCGCGATGCGTACGGCGCGCCGCGCGAACGAGGGCGGCAGCGGGGCGCCGAGCAGCTCCCGGAGCTCGAGGAGCTTGCGGAGGTTGTTCGTCGTCGTGTTGCGCGCGCGGCCCGGATCGCGCGGGAAGAGCGTCGCGGCGGCGCGGTGCGCGGGGCGCGCGAGCCGGCGCGGCGCGAGGAGCCAGGCGTCGGCGCAGGGGTCGCTCACCGACTCGGCGCTCACGTAGCCCTCGAGGGGTGCGTCCTCGAAGAGCGCGGCCTCGTCACCGCCCGGATCGAGGCGCGCGACGAGCGGCAGGTGCCAGTAGAGCTCGCGCAGGCCCGCGCGCATGGCCGGGTAGAGGAAGCGGTAGCCGTGCTCGCCGCCCGCCCGGACGAGGGCCGCGGCGCGGTCGAGCTCGGTCGGCGTGGCCTCGGGGCCGTCGAGCACGAGCGCATAGTCTGCGCGCCAGATCTGCGCGTTCCGCGCCATCGGCTTGCCGTAGAGCCCGAGATCGTCCGGATCGGTCGAGAAGAGCGCCACGGCGATCTTGTCGGCCGCGTCGTCCTCGCCGATGCCGTGATCGCGCGCCACGCGCTGCCAGCGGTGGGTGCGCACGACGGCGGGCACGAGGCGGTGCCGACGGGGCTCGCCCGGCGTGCGGCGCTCGGGGTCGATCCAGCCCGACTGCGGGATGCGCAGGGCGTAGCTCCGCTCCGAGCGCGGGAAGAGGTGCAGGAGCGCGATCTGGCTCGCGCGCCGGAGCGTGCGCGCGAGCTCGCGGTAGCGCGGGTGGTGGAAGAAGACGAGGCTGGCCGGGCTCGGCACGAGCCGCAGGGTGCGGGCGAGGTAGGCCGACCGGACGCGCTCCGGCAGGGCCGCGAAGGGCCGCAGCGTCACGAGCGTGTGCACGTCGGCGAGCGGCACGTCGTCCGCGAGCCCGAGCGGCCGCGCGAAGGCCGGCAGCAGGTCCGGATCGGCGAGCACGCGCACGCCCGCGAGGCTCGCCGCGGTCACCGTGCCCGGCGCGGCAAAGCGGACGAGCGCCAGGAGCCGCGCCTCGTCCGCGGGCCCGAGACTGCGCCAGAACGGCGCCTCCGCGCCGTCGTGGCTCGCGCCGAACAGGGTCCAGCGCACGGTGCCCTTGTCGTCCTGGGTGCGCGACAGCGCGAGCGGCAGGGCGAGCACGAGCGGCTCGTCCCGGAACCGGTCGGTGCGCGCCGCCTCCGCGAGCGCCTCGGGCCACGCGGGGTTGTCGCGCAAGAGCGCGCGCGACAGCGCCTCGGGCGAGCCGCGCACGAGCGCGGCGAGCTCGCGCGCGATGCGACTCGCGAGGCGCGGCAGGCCCGGCACGAGCTCCTGCGCCTGCTCGTACTCGCTCACGTCGAGCCACCCGTCCTCGAGCGCGGCGGGCGGGGCGCTCGCGCAGGGCTTGCAGCCCACCCACGGCGGCGGCATCCGCTCGGAGTAGGCGCGGATGGGGAAGCGGCCCGCGCCCGTGAAGGCTCCCTCGGCCTCGGCTGCGATGCGGGACCAGGCGTCGCGTGTCCGGTGGGTCATCGGTTCCCAGCATAGCCGGCTCGCGCGGCGTTTGACGGGCGCCGAGCCTTCGGGCCAGAGTCCGGAGCGATGCTCCCGCGCTACCGCGTCAGCTGGATCCGGCAGGGCGAGCGGCTCGTCGCCCTCGAGCCGACCGAGGACGAGGTACGGGCGTGCGCCGACGAGCTCGCCGCGGCGTACAACGAGGAGCACAACCGCACCATGATGGCGAACACCGTGGCCGCCACGCCCGCGGAGGTGGTCACGCTGTACGCCGACATGCAGCGCGCCGGTGGCCGCCCCTTCCTGCTCTATCGCGGGGACACGCTCATGGGCGACGCCGACCTGCGGCGCGTCGGCGAGGGCCGCGCGGAGTTCGCCATCATGGTGGGCTCGCGCCCCCTGCAGGGGCGCGGCTGGGGCACGCGCTTCGGCCTGATGCTGCACCGGCTCGCCTTCGAAGAGCTCCGCCTCGAGCGCGTCTACGCGACGATCCTCCCGAAGAACACGGCCTCGCTGCGCCTCTTCGCGCGGCTCGGCTACGTGCGCGACGACAGCGGCGCGGCGCGCGCGTTCGCGGACTACGCCGACGACGTCGCGATGAGCGTGTCGCGGCACGAGTTCGAGCGGGCGCACGGCGCGACGCTCGGCGAGATCGCGTGGACCGTGCGCTGAAGCCGGCGCGCGGCGCGGCGCTGGCGTGGCTCGCCGCGCTCGCCGCGTTCGCCGCGTTCGCCGCGCTCGCCGGCTCGCTCGGCTGTGCGAGCGGTGCGCTCGCCCCGCTCGCCGAGGGCCCGCCGGGCGACCTGCTCTTCGGTCGCGCGCCCTTCGAGGTCGTGGGGACGCGCCGCGCCGACCGCCTCACCGACGGACGTGCCGTGCCCGACGGCGACGGCTGGGACACCGACCGCACGGCCCGGCTGCTCGACGCGCACGCGAGCGTGACCTGGGACCTCGGCGAGCCCATGCCGGTCGTGGCCGTGTGGTTGCAGGGCGACAACAACGACCGCTACACGCTCTCGGGCTCGCTCGACGGCGTCGCCTACGAGCCCATCTTCGCGGCGGGCACCGTGCAGGGTGGCGGCCAGCGCGCGCGCCTCGGGCGCGGCCTGCGCGTCGAGGCGCGCTTCCTCCGGCTCACGGCGACGGGCGGCGACGGGGCCTTCGGGGTCGCCGAGCTCGCGGTCTTCGGAGCGCGCTCGGACCCGGTCCCGCCGCGCCTCGAGGTCGCGCCGGGGGGCCCGGTCGACGACCCGCTGCGCGTGCGCGTCGTCCTGCTCGGCGTGGCGCTCTGTCTGTTCGCCGGCCTCGCGCGCCGCGGCATGCCCCTGCTCCGGCTCGCCGCCCTCGCGCTCCTGCCGCTCGCGGCCACGGGCTGGCTCGCGCTCGGCCTCGCGACCCTGTGGCCGCCCGACTCGAGCCTCGTGTCGCTCGTGCGCGCCACGATGGCGGGGGTCGGCCTCTTCGTCCTCGCGCGCGAGGCCTTCGCGCCCGCGCGCCACCCCGCCGAGCCGCGCGCCACGGTCCCGGCGCTCGGCGTCGCGGCGCTCGTCGCGGCCGCGTGCTTCTGGAACCTCGGGCACCCGCAGTTCTACGACAGCGCGCGCGACCGCTCGACCTTCGTCCACTACCGCGATCTGCGCGTCTACTACCCGAGCGCCAAGTACCACGACGAGCTCGGCTACGACGGCGTCTACCTCGCGAGCCTGGCCGCCTACGCGGACGACGTGCCCGGCGCCGTCCTCGCCGACAAGGAGGTGCGCGATCTACGCGACCACGAGCTGCGGCGCGGGGCCGACCTCGCCGCCGAGATCCCGGCCGTGCGCGCGCGCTTCTCGGACGCGCGCTGGGCGAGCTTCCGCGCCGACATGCGCTACTTCCGCCTCGCCATGGGTGTCGACGATTACCTCGACAGCCTGCGCGATCACGGCGCCAACGCGACGCCGCTCTGGATGGCGCTCGCGAAGCTCGTCTTCGCGCCGACCGAGGCGAGCCACACGACGCTGCTCCTGTCGGCCCTGCTCGATCCCTTGCTCCTCGCCCTCATGTTCGTCTGCATCGGGCGCACCTTCGGGTGGCGCACGATGCTCGTCGCCCTGCTCGTGTTCGGTGCGACGGACTTCTACATGTACGGCTCGAACTGGGGCGGCGCGACGCTGCGCCACGACTGGATGGTCGCGCTCGGCCTCGGCCTCTG
>JADLAB010000126.1 GCA_020848455.1 Polyangiaceae bacterium | reverse complement strand
GTCTGGAAGAACACCGTCTTGTCACCGCGGTGCTCGAGGATGTCCTTCAGGTGACCGAGGAAGGCATCGGCGGCGACGACCTCGCTGTTGAGCTTGACCTCGCCCTTGTCGTCGAGGTGCACGACGAGCTGATCCGGCGGCAGATCGCTCACGTCCTCCACCGTCTCGGTGGCGGGGACCTGGACGGTGATCTCCTTTTCGAGCAGCGGCGTCACCACCATGAAGATGATGAGCAGCACCAGCACGACGTCGACCAGCGGCGTGACGTTGATCTCGGCGTTCTGCCGGCTCTGGGGCCGCACCGCGACGGTTCTGCGCTTGTGCATGCTGCTCGCTCGCGCCGGCGCCTAGCGCTCGCCCTTGTCCTTCTTGTGCTCGACGCCGAGCGCCACGCCCTTGGCGCCGGCCGTGCGAGCGACCTCCATCACCTTGCGCACGTCGCCGTAGGTGAGCGACTCGTCGCCCTTCAGCAGGACCTTGCGCCCGGGCTCGACGCGCAGCTTGTCGGCGATGACGCCGCCGAGCGCGTCGAGGTCGTACTCGTCCTTGTCGACCCAGACCTTGCCGTCGGCCGTCACGGCCACGACCATCGGGTCGGCCTGCTTGTGCTCCTCGTCGGGCTCCTCGACCGCGGGGAGCTTCACGGATTTTCCGCGCTGCAGCATGGGCGTCACCACCATGAAGATGATGAGCAGCACCAGCACGACGTCGACGAGCGGCGTGACGTTGATCTCGCTCTTGACGCCCTTCTTGCCGCCGGTTGCGAACGCCATGGTGCCCCGGGGAGGTCAACCCGCCTTGGCGGCGCGGCGCAGATCCTTCGCGACGAGATCGAGCAGCTCGTTCGAGCTCTCCGAGATGTCGACCGAGCGCCCGTCGGTCCAGTTCGACAGGTAGTTGAACGCCATGACGGCCGGGATGGCGACGAGCAGCCCGAAGGCCGTCGTGACGAGCGCCTCGGCGATGCCCGCGGACACCGTGCCGAGGCCGCCCGCGCCCTCCTTGGCCATGCTCGTGAAGGCGTTGACGATGCCGACGACGGTGCCGAGCAGCCCGACGAAGGGCGCGACCGAGCCGACGGTGGCGAGCACGCCCTGACCGCGCCGCAACGTGAGCAGCTCGCGCTGCGCCTGGCGCTCGAGCGCCCGCGCCACGCTCTCGAAGGTGAGCTCGGTGTCGCTGCGGTCGCCTTCCTGGTAGGCCTTGAGCCCGGCGCGGATGACGCGCCCGAGGTGCCCGATGCCCTTGCCGAGGTCCTCGGCGGCCGCGGCGGCCAGATCGCCACCGCCGAGCAGGCTCGCCATGCGCGCGGCGAAGCTGCGCGACTCGCGCTGGCTGCGCGAGAGCGCGATGAGGCGCTCGGCCATCACGAACAGCGACGCCAGCGACATGACGAGCAGCACGCCCACGATGAGGCGGGCGAACAGGCCCATGTCGGACCAGAGCTTCGAGAGAGTGAAATCCATCCGAAAGACCTTTGCAGTGGGGACGCGGTCGCCGCGTCGCGGCCCCTGCCCGCCAGCCGCGCGCGGCAGGAGCACCCGCAGTCACCGCTCGCGGAGCGCGAGCCTCGAGGGGCACCTTTGCCCTTTGTGGCCGCTCACTTCAACACGAACGTGAACGGAATGGTGTACATGACGCTCACCGGCTGCCCCTGGAAGCTCACCGGGGTCCACCGCTGCTGCGCGAGCGCCGCGAGCACCGCCTGGTCCATGAAGGGCAGGCTCTTCAGGATGGAGCAGCCGGAGAGCGTGCCGTCGGTGGTGATCACGCACTGCACGAGCATCTTGCCCTCGATGCGCGCCTCGCGCGCCTCGCGGGTGTAGGTCGGGTCCGGGCCCGCCACCTTGTGGGGGCGCTCCATGCCGGCGCCGAAGGGGATGACCGCGTTCTGCGGCTTGGGCGGCTCCGGCGCCGGCGGTGGCGGCGGCGGCGGCATCTCGCCGGTGGGGCTGCCCGCGCCCGGGGTGCCGTTCGGGTCACCCCAGGGCACGCCGCTCGGGTCGCCGCTCGGATCGCCGTAGATGTCGTCCGCCGCGCCACCCGAGTCGGCCGCCGAGGTCGCCGGCTTCGGCAGCTGCGCGTTGGGGTCGCGCGGCTTCATGAAGGCGTCCTTCTTCGGCGCCTTCGGCTTGTCGGGCTTGGGCGGCTCGATACGGCCGTCGGGCTTGCCGAGGGGCAGCGGCGGCTTGCCCGGCAAGCCCTTGCCCGCGGGGTTGAAGAAGGTCACCTCGGGGTCGGCGGCCTTCTCCTCGCGCGGGCGGCTCGACAGCCACATCACGCCGCCGAGGATGAGGATGTGGACACCCAGGGACACGACGGCGCCGCGCGTGCTGCGGCCCTTGGCGATGGTGCGAGGTCGAAGGACTGCGTCGAACATCGGGGCCGCTACGCGCGCCGCGAGAATCGGCGCGTCGATGAAGCGTAGCGGGTCGGGCCTCCTGCGCAAAGCGCGGCGTCGCGCGCCGCCCCGCCGGGCGGGGCCGAACATGGCTACAACTATTCGAAACCAAAGAACTATTCCACTACTCGGCGAGGCGCGCCGAGGCCCTCGGACGGGGTCGAGCACGAAGCCGTCACGAACCCCTATGGATCTGGCCCGAAGTTCAGTAAGGTCCGGCCGACTTTCGAGAGTGGAGGGCGTGGTGCAAAAGCGCAGTCGATTTGCGTGGCTATGGTTCGTCGCCTTCGGTTTCCTCATGCTCGCTCCGCGAGCCGTGGTCGCCGCTGGAAACGGAGTGCTCACGGGCACCGTCACCGACGCCGCCTCGGGCAAGCCCCTGGCGGACGTGACCGTGGTGGTGGTTTCACCCTCGTTGCAGGGCGCGCAGACGGTGCTCACCGACGGGTCGGGCCTCTATCGCGTGCCGAACCTGCCGCCGGGTCAGTACTCCGTCAGCCTCGACCTCGAGGGCTACAAGCCCTACTCCCGCGGCGGCATCGGCCTCGCGTCGGACAGCACGGTGCGCATGAACGCACAGATGCTCCCGGTGGCCCTGCGGGCCGAGGAGGTCGTCGTCGTCGGCGAGGCACCCACCGTCGACGTGGGCTCGACCGCGACGGGTCGCCACATCGACAGTGACTTCACGAGCCACGTGCCGGTCATCTCGCCCAACGCCAAGGGCTCCGCGTCGCGCTCGTTCGAGTCCGTCGCGAGCGTGGCACCCGGCGCCAACGCCGACCAGTACGGCACCTCGATCAACGGCACGACCTCGCCGGAGAACCAGTACGTCATCGACGGCGTCAGCGTGAACGACCCGGCCTACGGCATTCTCGGCACGCCGCTCTCCATCGACTTCATCGAAGAGGTGAACGTCGTCAGCGGCGGCTACATGCCGGAGTACGGCCGCTCCACGGGCGGCGTGCTCGACGTCGTGACGAAGAGCGGCTCCAACAAGTTCCGGGGCACGGTCTTCACGTACTTCACGCCCGGCGCCTTCGAAGGCCCGCGCGAAGAGGTGCGGCAGAACGGCAACACGATCAGCATGGACACGAAGCTCGTGGCCATGAACGACTTCGGCTTCGACTTCGGCGGCCCGATCGTCAAGGACAAGCTCTGGTTTTACACCGGCTTCGACGCGGCGTTCACGCGCTACAAGATCACCCGGCAGCTCAACAAGATCCGCGTCGACGCGGCCGGCGTGCAGCAGCAAGACGACGTCGACGGCGTCAAGTACGACCTCTACGACCCGCTCGAGGGTACGCAGCAGGACTGGTACGCGACCGAGCGGGCCTTCCAGTACATCGGCAAGCTCAACTGGGCCATCGACCCCGACCACCAGCTGAGCCTCTCCGTCTACGGCACGCCGACCTTCTCCGGCAGCGACAGCGACCTCGGCGTCGACAACCAGAGCGGCCGCCCCGAGAACCAGGTGCTCGACATGGTCGGCAACCTGGAGACCATCCACCACCGCTTCATCGGCCTGTCGAACAACATCGCGCTCGCCTACAAGGGCGCCTTCGACGAGAAGAAGTGGCTGTTCGACGCGGCCTTCGGCTGGCACTACCAGCAGAGCGCCATGCTCCCCGCCGACGGCAGCCGCCCCGGCGACAAGGACGGGCTCGCGGCCATGCAGCGCGTGCTGTGGCGCCGCGCCATCGACGGCGCCGGCGACCCGAATCCGCACCCGATCACCGACTTCGAGAGCGTGCCCAACCCGGCCGAGTGCCGCGCGCCGGCGGGCGCCACCGATCCGACGGGCGCGCCGCTCACCACGCTCTGCCCGGCCAACACCTACCAGGGCGGCGGGCCGGACTACATCGACGACGCGCGCCTGCACCGCTTCCAGACCAAGGCGACCGTGACGCGCCTGCAGGAGGGCGCCGGTCACCACGTCATCAAGGGCGGCCTCGACCTCGAGATCATGAAGTACGACCACGAGAAGACCTACTCGGGCGGTCGGCGCTATCGCGAGAGCCTCGGCGGCGGCTCCTTCACCGACAACCGCGGCTACGGCTTCCTCGCCGGCCCCGACGACGAGGCCTACACCGACCCGCAGGAGGCCGGCAGCCTCTCGACCGGCATCGGTGCCTTCGTGCAGGACAGCTGGGCCATCATGGACCTCGTCACGCTCAACGTCGGCCTGCGCTACGACGCGCAGATCCTCGTCGGCGACGATGGCAAGCTCGGCATGGCCCTGCCCCACGAGTGGTCGCCGCGCATCGGCGCCATCTACGACTTCACCCAGAAGGGGCACAGCAAGATCTACGCGAGCTTCGCCATGTACTACGAGAGCATGAGCCTCGACATGGTCGACCGCTCCTTCCCGGGCGAGCGCCAGATCCTGAGCGTGCACGGCGCCGGCGGCTGCCCCCGCGGCCCGAGCGGCTCCATCACCTGCGACCTCTCGGACGACAACCGCTTCCCCATCTCGAGCGCGTCCGACCCGAACCAGTACTGGATCGTGACGGGCGGCGACAAGGTGCCGGTGGATCCGGGTCTCAAGCCGCAGTCGTCGAGCGAGTTCCTCATCGGCGGCGAGTACGAGGTGTTCCCGAAGGGCACCATCGGCGTGCACTACACCCGCCGCTGGATGAACAACGTCATCGAGGACATGAGCCGCGACGAGGGGCAGAGCTACTTCATCGGCAACCCCGGCAGCGGCATCGCCTCGGACTTCCCCGAGGCCACGCGCACCTACGACGCACTCAGCATCTACTTCGACAAGAAGTTCGACGGTGACGAGCTGTTGCACTGGCTCGTGTCGGGCTCCTACACGGTCAGCTGGCTGCGCGGCAACTGGGCCGGCCTCTTCCGGCCCGAGACCGGGCAGCTCGATCCGAACATCAACTCGGACTTCGACCTCGTGTCGCTCCTGCCGAACCGCGACGGCCGCCTCCCCGGCGACAGCCGCCACCACATCAAGGTGTTCGGCGCGACCTCGATCACCCCGGACATCTTCATCATCGACCTCGGCCTCGGCTGGCGCTCCACCTCCGGCGAGCCCACCAACTACCTCGGCGCGCACGACCTCTACGGCGACGGCGAGGTCTTCATCCTGCCGCGCGGCACCGGCGACGAGACGCCCTGGACCCACCGCATCGACGGCCACCTCGGCTTCGGTTTGAAGCTCGCCCCCGAGAAGACCATGATCCTCTCGATGGACGTCTTCAACCTCTTCAACTTCCAGGGTGTCACGGGCTACGACGAGACCTACACCTACGCGAGCGTGCTGCCCGTCACGGACGGCAACATCGACAGCCTGAAGCACGCGGACGGCACGCCGTTCGACCCCACCGAGAAGAACCCGAACTTCGGTCGCGTCACGAGCTACCAGACGCCCCGGCAATTCCGCCTGGGCCTCAAGGCGACCTTCTGAGGGGAGAGCACCATGAAGAAGTCGAAGATCTTGGCGACCCTCGTGGGGCTCGGCACCACCGCGGCCCTCGGCAGCCTGCTCGTGCTCGCTCCGGCGGCCGGCTGCTCCCAGCCCCAGCTCGACTGCCGGGCGGCGCGCGGCGATTTCGCCGTGAAGTTCGTCCAGTTGTCGGGCACGTGCACCTCGCTCTCGTCGGGCTTCGTCGGCCTGCAGAGCTCGTACCCGCGCGACCCCTCGAGCTGTGACGTGAACGACCCGAACGCCACCGACTGCAAGCAGGACTACGACAAGGTCCAGCTCGCGATCCAGAGCGAGGTGCTCGGGTACATGCTCTGGAACGCGAACGACTACTCGGACCCGAGCGCGGGCATCGACTACCACGACAACGACCACAAGCCCTATGGCATGGGCGAATTCCAGGACATCCAGCCGGACGGCGACGACCTCTGCTACGTGCCCGCGCTCTCGAGCGCGCGGCAGGACATGGGCGAGATCGTCGACCCGGCCGATCCCTCGGTCATCATCCAGCCGGCGCAGGACATCACGACGGACTTCAGCAACGTGAAGCTGCTCGTGACGACGGCGACGCCCGGCACGATCTTCAGCGCCGACCTCGCCTACTCCGAGACGATCGACGGCACCTCGTGCACCGCGACCTACAAGGTCATGGGCGTGTGGCCGCCCGTGTACTGCGAGGGCGTCGACGCCAACGGCGACCCGGCTCCGGACGACAGCCTCTGCAAGCTGACGCCCGAGACCTCCGCGCCGGGCGCGGTGCTGCTCAACAAGGATTACTTCGACTACGTCGTGTGTGATCCGGACATCTTCTACTGCGTGCCGAGCTCGCTCCCGCCCGGTCTCTGACCGACGAGCGCGCGTGACGACGGGCTGCGTCCTCGGGCGCGGCCCGTCGCCTTTTTGTGGTGACGGGTTGCTAGAGCACCGAACAGGTCGAAAACGTCGCGAGATCCGCGAGGTGGCGTGAGGTTTGCGTCGCACGGACTGGAGGGCGACGCAGGCGTCGTGCCGCTACGTCGAGGAGCCCCGAGGGAGTACGGCGCGAAGATCGCGCAGGATCGCGGATTGCAGCAGGTTTCAACCTGTTCGGTGCTCTAGGATGCGGGCCGATGCCGAGCGCCTGCCGACCCGTCGAGGACACCGCCGAGCACCGACGCCTGTGCGAGGAGGCCACGCGCCTCGTGCGCTGGAAGCGCTGGGGGCCGTATCTCGCCGAGCGCGCCTGGGGCACCGTGCGCGAGGACTACGGCGCGAGCGGCGACGCCTGGGGGTACTTCCCGCACGACCACGCGCGGAGCCGCGCCTACCGCTGGAGCGAGGACGGCCTGGCCGGGGTGTGCGATCGCAACCAGATCCTGTGCTTCGCGCTCGGCCTCTGGAACGAAGAGGACCCGATCCTGAAGGAGCGCGCGTTCGGGCTCACGGGACCCGAGGGGCACCACGGCGAGGACGTGAAGGAGCTCTACTACTACGAGGACGCGACCCCCACCTCGAGCTACCTGCGCTACCTCTACCGCTACCCACAGCGCCGCTTCCCGTACGAGGCGCTCGTGGCCGGCGGCAGGCGCCGCCCGGAGGAGCGCGAGCTCGAGCTCTGGGACACCGGCGCCTTCGCCGAGGACCGCTTCTTCGACGTCACCGTGGAGTACGCCAAGCGCTCGCCCGACGATCTGCTCGTGGTCGTCACGGCCGAGAACCACGGCCCGGAGCCGGCGCCGCTGCACCTCGTGCCGCAGCTCTGGTTCCGGAACACCTGGAGCTGGGGCGGCGGCGGCCGGGTGCCCGAGATCCGGCGCTACGCGCACCCCGAGGGCAGCCCGGAGCCGGCCCTGCGCACGAGCCACCCGGAGCTCGGCGACCACTACCTCTACGTCGACGGGGACGCGGAGCTCCTGTTCACGCACAACGACACGAACGCCGAGCTCCTGTTCGGAACGCCGTCACGCACTCCCTGGGTGAAGGACGCCTTCCACCGGCGCATCGTCCGGGGCGAGCTCGGCGCGGTGTGCCCCGAGGGCGTCGGCACGAAGGTCGCGGCGTGGCGGCGCGTCGTCGTGCCGGCGCGCGGCAAGGCCGTGATGCGCCTGCGGCTCGCGCCCGAGCCGCTCGCGAGCCCCTTCGACGACGGCGACGCCATCCTCGCGCGGCGGCGCGCCGAGGCCGACGAGTACTACCTGGCCGTCCAGGGGCCGTCGCTCTCGGACGAGCGGCGCGCGATCCACCGGCAGGCCTCGGCGGGCCTGTTCTGGTCGATGCAGTTCTACCATTACGACGTCGAGCGCTGGCTCGAGGGCGACGCGGTGCGGCCACCGGCCGCGCGCAAGAAGGGGCGCAACCGCGACTGGCGCCACCTGCACGTCGCCGACGTCATCTCGATGCCCGACACCTGGGAGTATCCGTGGTTCGCGGCCTGGGACCTCGCCTTTCACACCCTGGCGCTCGCCGCGGTCGACATCGACGCCGCCAAGAACCAGCTCAAGCTCATGGTCAAGGAGTGGTACCAGCACCCCAACGGCCAGATCCCCGCCTACGAGTGGGAGCTGAGCGATCTCAATCCCCCCGTCCACGCGTGGGCGGCCTACCAGATCTTCAAGATCGAGCGGCGGCAGCGCGGCCGTGGTGATCGCAACTTCCTCGAGCGCATCTACCACAAGCTCCTCATCAACTTCACCTGGTGGGTCAACAAGCGCGACGCCGAGGGCAACAACGTCTTCGAGGGTGGCTTCCTCGGGCTCGACAACATCTCGATCCTCGACCGCAGCGAGCCCCTGCCCGAGGGCATGACGCTCGAGCAGGCCGACGCGACAGCCTGGATGGCGATGTACTGCCTGGACCTCATGCGCATCGCGCTCGAGCTCGCCGTCGACAACAGCGCCTACGAGGATCTCGCGAGTAAATTCCTCGAGCACTTCCTGCGCATCGCGTGGGCGCTCAACCACGGCAGCGACCACGGGGTCGGGCCGTGGAACGACGACCACGGCTTCTACTGCGACATCCTGAAGGACCACGGCACCGAGCGGCACCTGCCGGTGCGCTCGCTCGTGGGGCTCATCCCGCTCTGCGCCGTCCACGTCGTGATGCCCGAGACCTGGGGCCGGCTCGAGAACTTCCGGCGCCGCACCGAGTGGTTCCTCGGGCGCAACCCGACCTTCGCCGAGTCGATCATCGAGCGGCCCGACGGCCGGCGCGTGCTCTCCGCCGTCCCGGGCGAGCGGCTGCGCTGGCTGCTCGGGCACCTGTTCGACGAGGACGGCCTCTTGTCGCCCTTCGGCCCGCGCTCGCTGTCGAAGGAGCACGCCGCCCGGCCGGTCGAGCTCGTCCTCGCGGGGCGGCGACTCTCGGTGGGCTACGAGCCCGGCGAGTCCTTGACGCGCATGAAGGGCGGCAACTCGAACTGGCGCGGGCCGGTGTGGCTCCCGACCGGCTACCTGCTCTACCGCTCGCTCCAGCGCCTCGACCACGGGCTCGGCGACGTGCTGCGCGTGCCGGGCTCGCGCGGCGCGCCGGACCGGAGCCTGGCCGACGCCGCGGGCGAGCTCGCCGAGCGCATGATCGCGCTCTTCCTGCGCGGCGCGGACGGGCGCCGGCCGGTGTTCGGCGCGAGCCGCCTCTTCCAGGAGCACCCCGCGTTCCGCGACAAGCTGCTCTTCCACGAGTACTTCCACGGCGACACCGGCGAGGGCCTCGGCGCCTCGCACCAGACCGGCTGGACCGCGCTCATCGGCGACATGATCCTGCGCCAGGCCCGCGCCAAGGAGGCCGCCCTGCGAGCCCGCGCCGAGGCCCACGGACGCCGGGGCTAGAGCACCGAACAGGTTGAGAACGTCGCGCTCGTGCGACGCCTACCCCACCCAGGCGCGCGCGTTCTGGAACATGCGCAGCCACGGGCCGTCGTCGACGAGGGCGCGCGGGCGCCACGAGCACTGCACGGCGCGGAACATGCGCTCGGGGTGGGGCATGAGGATCGTGGCGCGCCCGTCGGGCGTCGTCAGGCCCGTGAGGCCGCCCGACGAGCCGTTCGGATTCTCGGGGTAGCGCTCCGTCGGTGCGCCGTGGTGGTCGACGAAGCGCAGGGCCACGAGCCCGGCCTGCTCGAGCGCGCGCGCCTGCTCGGGGCTCTCGTGCTCGACACGCCCCTCGCCGTGCGCGACCGGGATGGGCAGACGCGCGCCGGCCATGCCGCGGAAGAAGATCGACGGGCTCGGCGCCACCTCGACCATCGCGAGGCGCGCCTCGAAGCGCTCGGAGCGGTTGCGGACGAAGCGCGGCCAGGCTTCGCCGCCCGGCACGAGCTCGCGCAGCGTCGCGAGCATCTGGCAGCCGTTGCAGACGCCGAGCGCGAAGGTGTCGGGCCGCGCGAAGAAGCGCAGGAAGTCCTGCCGCAGCTCGGTGTGGAAGAGGATCGACTTCGCCCAGCCCTCGCCGGCCCCGAGCACGTCGCCATAGGAGAAGCCCCCGCAGGCGACGAGGCCGCGGAAGGCGCCGAGCGTGACGCGACCGGCGAACAGGTCGGTCATGTGCACGTCGACGGCGTCGAAGCCGGCGCGCGCGAAGGCCGCCGCCATCTCGACCTCGCCGTTCACGCCCTGTTCGCGCAGGATCGCGACGGCCGGGCGTGCGCCACCCGCTACCTGCACCGCCGCCACGGGCGCGCCGAGGTCGTAGGGCGCGCGGAGCGAGCGGCCCGGATCGGTGTCGTCGAGGCGGCGCGCGTGCTCGTCGTCGGCCGAGGCAGGGTCGTCGCGCAGGCGCTGGAGCGCGTGCGTGACGTGGCTCCACGCGGCGCGGAGCTCGCGGCGCGGCTCGTCGAGCAGGAGCTCCGGCCCGCGCCGCACGACCACGCGGGCGTCGGCGGTGGGGCGACCGATGGGGTGGACGAGCCCGTCGAGCCCGTGCGCGGCGAACACGGCGCGCACGGCGCCGACGTCGCCCACACGGACCTGCACGACGGCGCCGAGCTCCTCGGCGAAGAGCACGCCCCACGGCTCGCCCGGCACGCCCGCGAGGTCGATGGCGAGGCCCGTGCCGCCCGAGAAGGCCATCTCGCACAGGGTCGCCCAGAGGCCACCGTCGGAGCGATCGTGGTACGCGCAGAAGAGCTCGCGCCCGGCCGCCTCCGCCACGGCGGCGATGAAGCCCGCGAGGCGCGCGGGATCGTCCACGTCCGGGGGCTCGGCGCCGAGCGCCCCGTGCACGTACGCGAGGGCCGAGCCACCGAGGCGGTTCTTGCCCGCCCCGAGATCCACGTAGAGGAGCGCGGTATCGCCCACGTCGCGGGCGAGCTCCGGGGTCAGGGTGCGCCGGACGTCGGCGACGGGCGCGAAGGCGCTCGCGACGAGCGTCACGGGCGAGGTCACGCT
>JADLAB010000125.1 GCA_020848455.1 Polyangiaceae bacterium | reverse complement strand
ATGCGAGCGCGAGGACGCAGGCGATGGTGCTCCCCATCGCAACCCACCGCCGGCCTGCGCCGCAGCGCGAGCCAGGGGAGGGGCCCATGCCGCGCCGAACCGCATGCCCCTGCCCCAGGGCGACCCCCCGCGGTTCGGAGCCTGGAGCCCGCGTCAGCCCGGGCAGCCGAGGCTCGGCCCGTTGCAGTCGTAGAAGCACTCGTCGCAGTAGATGCAGATCGCGACCTTGTTGTAGTCGGTGTGCCCCTCGGGGTGGTCCCACCAGCAGGCCTGGTAGCAGGCGTCGTCGTTCGGCGGGCAGGCCGGGTAGCACTCGAGAATGGCGTTGCACTCGGGGTTGGCGAGGCAGGTGTCGGCATACGCGCCGCAGGGCCCGTACCAGGCGCAGCTCGTGCACGCGCCGCAGTCGCCCTGGAAATCGCAGCCCGGAGGCGGCCAGGTCGTCGTGCCGGTCGTGGTCCCCGTGCTGGTCGACCAGGTGGTGCTGGTGGTCGACCAGGTGGTGGTCGTGTTGCCGGAGCCGCCGGTGCCGGACCAGGTGGTGGTCGTGTTGCCGGAGCCGCCGGTCCCCGACCAGGTGGTGGTCGTGTTGCCGGAGCCGCCGGTACCCGACCAGGTGGTGGTGGTGCTGGCGCCGGAGCCGCCCGTGCCCGACGTCGTCGAGCCCGTGTGGCCGCCGCCCGTCCCGCCCTCGACGACGACGGTCGAGCACGCCGCGAGAGCGAGCAGAGAGGCGAAGCAAAGTCCGGCCGGGCGCGGTGTCATGCCGCTCATGGTGAGGCATCCCGATGCCCCGTGCCAAGCACAAAGGCGCGGCGCGGCGGCGGCCGCGCTGGTGCGAGGCGCCCGCTTGCGCTACCCCTGGCGCGCGGCGCGCGGCCTGCCTGGCGCGCCGCGGCTCGTTCGAGGTCCGAGGTCCGATGTCGTCGTCCCGCTGCGCGCTCGCGCTCGCCGTCACGCTCGCCGTGGCGCATTCCGGGTGCTCCGAGCCGGGGGGTGGCCAGGGGCTCGCGTCGGCCGCGCCACCGCCGGGCTCCGCCGCGCCGGTCACGAGCTCGCCGCCGGGCAGCGCCGCGCCGAGCGCGAGCACCGCGGCGACCGGTACCGCGAGCCTCGCCGCCACGAGCGGCCCCGTCCGGGGCTACCTCGCGCCGCCGCCCGAGTCCGTGGCCGAGGACGAGCCGCTCGCCAAGGCGAGCGCGTCGGAGCTCCTCGCGCTCGTGACGCGCCCGCGGGCCGAGGGCACCAAGGCGCGCTTCATGGAGGGCTACCTCGAGCGCACCATCGCCCCCGACACGCCCACGCGCTCGAACCAGGGCAACCCGGAGCTCGCGCACCACGACGTCACGCGCCGCGCCTGCCTCGCCGCGCTCGCCGGCGTGGTGCTGCAGTCGGACGAGCAGAAGCGCATCTGCAAGGGCCACGAGCTCATGGTGCCGATCTACGGGGACGGCGATCCGAGCCACGCCCGCGCGTGCATCGACGTGTTCGAGTTCCCGAACAAGCCCTGCGAGCTGCCGTTCGTGTGGGTGAGCCCGACCCAGGCGCGCAAGGTGTGTGAGGCCGAGGGCAAGCGGCTCTGCACCCAGGCCGAGTGGGTCGCGGCCTGCCGCCTCGATCCGGCCGGGGGCGAGCCCTTCCTGTACTCCTACGGCAACGAGCTCGATCTGGCGGCCTGCAACACCAACAAGCCCGCCGCCAAGTACAACCAGGGCACCTGCGACCCCGACTCGGCGCGCAGCGCCTGGAAGAGCTGCAGCACGAACACCGAGCCCACGGGCGCGTTCCCGCGCTGTCGTTCACGGCTCGGCGTCTACGATCTCCAGGGCAACGTCGCCGAGATCATGACGCGCCGCGACCCGGAGGAGCAGCGGCTCGTGAGCCAGCTGAAGGGCAGCGCCTTCTTCTACGTCGACGTGCACCGCAAGGACACCGACCCCTACGAGAAGGGCAAGTACTCCGACCGCTGCGATCACGACCCGCGCTGGCACGTCGAGCCGATGCAGAGCGCCTGGCACGTGAACTACCACCTCGGCTTCCGCTGCTGCGTCGGGTTGCCCTAGCCTCCTTGCGCCGCGTCGCGGTGAGCCGAGCCTCGAGCCCGCGCGGGCGCGAGGCTCAGCGCGGCTCGAGCGCTGCGATGAGGCTGTCGATCATGGCCGGCGGGAAGACGCCGCCCGCCTCGAGCACCTCGCGGTTCGCGCCGAGCGCCGCGGCGATCTCGGGCACGCTGCGCGGCAGCGGGATGGCGCCCTGCGGATCGAGGCGCGCGCGCGCCGCCGAGGAGCGCTCGAGCAAGGCCCCGAGGTCCGTGACGGCGCGCCCCGCGAGAGCCGCCTGCGCGACGCCCGCGAGGAGGTAGAACGGGTGGGCCGACCCGTCCGGGAGGCGAAACTCGACGGTGGGCGGGCTCACGCTGCGCCCGGCGGCGGTGCGCGCCAGGATCGGCAGGCGCACGAGCGCGCTCCGGTCGAACTCGCCCCAGGTGACGGCGCTCGGGGCCTCGCGCGCCTGGCCGAGCCGCACGAAGGACGCGTCGCTGCGGTTGCCGAAGGCCATGAGCGAGCCGCCCGAGCGCACGAGGCCCGCGATGAGCCACTGCGCCGGGCCCTCGAGCGTGCCGTCGGCGCTGCGCCCACCGAGGTGCTGCCCGTCGCGCACCGGCGAGAAGTGGAAATGCATGCCCGAGCCCGCGTGGCCCTGGCGCACGATGGGGTCGAAGTTCACGCGCAGGCCGTCCGCGTGCCCCAGGTTGCGCAGCACCCACTGCGTGAGCAGCACGCCCTCGGCCGCCTCGGGCAGTGGCGCGAGCGCGAGCTCGACCTCGTGCTGCTCCCAGATGGTGTCGTCGCCGTCCGCGGCCGGAATGTAGCCGACCTCGCCGTGGGCGTACTTGATGGGCACGCCGATCTCGGCGAGCACCGTCATCGCCCGGCGCCGCAGCCGCTCGCCGAAGAGGAAGGGCGAGGTCGCGTGGTAGCCGCGCTCGCGCTGACCCCAGATGTCCGCGTCGCTGCGCCGCTTGCCGAGGAAGTACTCGACCTCGCCGAGGGCGTGGAGCTCCACGCCCGTCTCCGCGACGAAGCGCTCGTGGGCTCGGCGCACGATGGTGTCGGGCGACTGCGGCAGGGGCGTCCCGTCGCGCGCCAGGTGAGCGCAGAGGAGCACGAGCGTGGGCTCGGCGGCGAAGGGGTCGACGAAGGCCGACCGAAGCCGCGGCCGCAGCAGGATGTCCGAGGCCCCGGGACGGATGCCCGTGCCCGCGAACAGGCTCGAGCCGTCGGCGCGCTCGCCGCCCTCGATGATGTCGCAGAGGTGCGCCCGGGTCCGGGGCACGAAGTCGAGGGCCTTCAGCCAGCCGTCGGCACCGACGTGCATGAGGCTCACGAGGCGGATGCCCCGGGCCTTCACGAGCTCGGCGAGATCGTCCGCCGTCCAGGTGTCCGCGCGCTTGCCGAGCTCGCGTTCGAGCCCGCGCGTGGGGAGCGTGTCTTCGCTGTGCATGGCCTGCGTCCTCGTCCCGCGTCGCCAGCCGACCGGCTCTCACGGCCGGCCCTGCGAAGCAAGGCCGAGGCGGTCCCCCGCGCCCCGGGCTGCCATGCGCTCCGGCGGCGCGGCGGGATGCGAGGGCTTGCGTCGCCGGTGCCCGGTACCTAGGCTCATCGTGCGCCCTTGTCGTCGCTGCAACGTGTCGAGAGTCAACGGATGAAGTGACCTCGGCCAGGGGAGGCGCCCGCGCGGCGCCTCCGTCCCCGGCTGCTCTTCGGTCATCGGAAACGAGGTCGTACCGGCCGGGGTCGGCACGAGCCAGTCGCGAGCAGGAGGAGAACATGACCGCAGATCGAGAGGTCGACGTCGTCGGCAAGGCCTGCCCGCTGCCGCTGATCGAGCTGGCGAAGGCCGTGCGCACCCTGCAGCCCGGGCAGACCGTGCGGATCACGGGCAACGACCCGATCTTCGAGGAATCGATCGTGGAGCTCTGTCGCGAGGCGGGCCACGAGGTCCTCGAGACCGATCGACGCGGCAGGACCGTCTGCATGCTCATCCGGGTCCGCCCGGAGCCTGGGAGGCGCTGATGGACCGGAAGAAGGCGACGATTCTCCTGCAGAGCGGCGAGCTCGACAAGGCGCTCAGCGCGTTCATCTTCGCCAACGGCTACGCGGCGCTCGAGATCGAGACGACGATGTGGTTCATGATCTGGGGCTACAACTGCCTCAAGCGCCGGCGCAGCCTCTTCGCGCCGTTCCGCCGCAAGGTCGATCCGGCGCGCGAAGGCGCCTACCGGGTGCTCGAGACCGACAGCGTGCTGCAGCCGCTGCTCGAGATGCTCAACCGTGGCGGCGCGCGGCGTCTGCCGCTCTCGCGGCTCAACCTCATGGGCCTCGGGCCGGCGCTGTTCGACAAGCTGCTGAAGAGGAAGGGCATCATGACCCTCGAGGAGCTCATCCAGAGCGCCGTCGACCTCGGCGTGAAGTTCAAGATGTGCCAGATCTGCTTCGACGCGATGGGTGTCAGCGTCGACGATCTCATCGTTCCGAACGTGGAGGTGAAGGGCGTGAGCGAGTACGCCCGGGACACGATGGAAGCGCAGGTCAATCTCTTCATCTGACGATCGAGTCGAGCCAGCATGGACCAGCACGACCCAGACAGCCTCCGGGAGGCCGTGGCGCGGCTGCAGCACGAGAACCGGAGCCTGCGCGAGGCCCTGGCCACGACCGACCGTGGCAGCGCGATGCGCGAGCAGGGTGAGGAGTTCGCGCGCCTCCTGTCGCTCAGCAAGCTCATCGTCGCCGAGCTCGACCTCGCCAAGGTGTTCGAGCTGGTCGCCGACCACGCTCGCGAGATCGTGAAGGCCGAGCTCCTGATCGTGCCGGTGCTGAGCGCCGAGCGCGATCGCTACACCTACGTCGCGGCCTCGGGCGCGGACGCCGAGCGGGTGCGCGGCACCGGCTTCGCCGCGACCGTCGGCATGTGCGGCTGGGTGTTGAGCCACGGGCAGAGCCTGCTGTTCGGCGAGACGAGCACCCAGTGGCTGGCCGAGCGAACCACCTGGGAGGCGGGGCAGCAATCGGCGGTGCTCGTCCCGCTCATCGGACGCAAGGGCATTCTGGGCGGCCTGTCCGCCCTCGGAAAGCAGGGCGGCGGGTGCTTCACCCAGCACGATCTCGAGCTCCTGACCATGTTCGCCAACCAGGTGAGCATCGCCATCGAGAACGCGCGCCTGTTCGAGCAGGTGACGCGCGAGATGCAGGAGCGGAAGCAGGCCGAGGAGGCCGCGCACGAGAGCCGCAACCTGCTCCGGCAGATCCTCAATGCCATGCCGCACTCGGTGTTCTGGAAGGACCGGGAGAGCGTGTATCTCGGCTGCAACGAGGTCTTTGCCAGGGCCGTGGGCCTGGACGCTCCGAGCGCCATCGTCGGCAAGACCGATTTCGACCTACCCTGGCCGAGCTCCGAGGCGCAGGCCTACCGGAGCGACGATCAGGAGGTCATCACCGGCAAGCGCACGAAGCTGCACATCGTCGAGCCGCTCCAGCAGCTCGACGGCTCCCGGATCTGGATCGATACCTCCAAGGTGCCGCTCCTCGATCGGGAGGGCACCGTCTTCGGCGTGCTCGGCGTGTTCCAGGACATCACCACCCGCAAGCTGGCCGAGGAGAAGCTCCAGAACAGCGAGCGCCGGCTGGCGGAGTCCCAGAAGGTGGCGCGGCTCGGCAGCTGGGACCTCGACCTCGTCCACCAGCGGGTCGATTGGTCCGTCGAGACCTATCGACTCTTCGACCGCTCCCCGGAGGACTTCACGCCGACCTTCGCCGACTTCGCCCGGTGCGTCCACCCCGAGGACCGGGCGACGATGGAGAAGAACCTCGAGCGCGCGCTGTCGAGTGCGGCGCATCCGTACCACGTGACGGTGCGCATCATCAATGCGTCGGGGCGGCCCTGGGTGATGGAGGCCATCGGCGAGGTGAGGCGCGACGGCGACGGCGTTCCGCTCGGCATCTTCGGCACGGCACAGGACATCACCGAGCGCGAACGCGCCGAGGAGCAGATCCGCCAGAACGAGCAGTTCATCCGGAGCATCCTCAACACCGTGGACGAGGGCTTCATCGTCGTCGACCGAGACTACCGGATCCTGACGGCCAACCATGCCTACTGCGTGCTGTCCGGCGAGCCGCGCGAGAGAGTCGTCGGCCGGCACTGCTACGAGCTCTTGCACCGGGAGCGCCAGCCCTGCTTCGTGGAGGGCTCGCACTGTGCCGTCCGCGGGGTCTTTGCCACCGGCGAGGCGCAGACCGCCCTGCACAAGCACCGCGATGCCGACGGGTCCGTGGTCTACGTCGAGACCAAGGCCTACCCGATGAAGGACGCCGGCGGGCAGGTCATCTCGGCGATCGAGACGGTCACCAACATCACGGAGAAGCACTTGCTCGAGGAGGAGCGGCTCAAGACCCAGAAGCTCGAGTCCATCGGCACCCTCGCGGGTGGCATCGCCCACGACTTCAACAATCTGTTGCAGGGGATGTTCGGCTACATCTCGATGGCGAAGGTGTCCGTCGAGCGCCCGAACGAGGTGCTCGCCATGCTCGACGGGGTCGACAATGCGCTGCACCAAGCGGTGAAGCTGACGACCCAGCTCCTGACCTTCTCCCGCGGCGGCAAGCCGGTGATGCGTCGGATCGATCTGCGCGCGGTCGTCGAGGACTCGGCGAAATTCACGCTGAGCGGCTCCCGCTCCGACCTCGGCCTGGAGCTCCCCGGCGACCTGTGGCTGGTCGAGGCGGACGACGGCCAGGTGGGCCAGGTGATCCAGAACATCGTTCTCAACGCCGACCAGGCCATGCCGACGGGCGGCTCGGTGCGCGTCGCGGCGCGGAACGTGACCGAGGACGACGCGGCGCTGCCGCGTGCCCTGCCGCGGGGCAACTACGTCGCGATCTCGATCCAGGATTCCGGCGTCGGCATCGCTGCGCAGGACCTCGACAAGATCTTCGACCCGTACTTCACGACCAAGGAGAAGGGCAGCGGCCTCGGGCTCGCGACGTCCTATTCGATCGTGAAGAACCACGGGGGCCTGATCGACGTCCGGTCGCAGCTGGGCGCGGGCAGCACCTTCACGATCTACCTCCCCGCGGCGGCCGGCAGGACCCGGACCGAGGTCGCGGCGGCGGCGGCGCGGCCCGTGCCGGGACGCACGGCGCGGATCCTCGTCATGGACGACGAGGAGCTCATCCGCAAGCTCACCGGCGAGCTCCTGCGGGTGCTCGGCCACGACGTGGCGGTGGCGCGCCACGGCCAGGAGGCGGTCGAGGCGTACGAGCGTGCGATGGCCCGGGGCGAGCCCTTCGACGTCGTCATCCTCGACCTGACCGTTCGGGGTGGGATGGGCGGCGAGGAGGCGCTGCAGCGCTTGCGCGCGCTCGACCCCGCGGTGAAGGCGATCGTGTCGAGCGGCTACTCCGACGACGCTTCGATGGCGGACCACCTCGCGCACGGATTCAAGGCGTACCTGAAGAAGCCCTACGACCTCGACGCGCTGCGCGAAGCGGTGAAGTCACTGCTCGCGTGACGGCCCGGCGACCACGGCGAGGTTGCGCGGCGTGACCGCGTCGCTGCACAGCGTTCCGAGTCGCGCTCGGAGGCCTTGCTCGCGGAGGAAGCACGCCCGGTCGAGCGCGATGGTGGCCTCGAGCAGCCGGCCGCACAGGGCGCGGGGCAGGGACAGCCGGCGGATCACGCCGTGCTCGTGCCGTGCGGCCGCCTCGTGGCGCGCGAGCTCCGCGGCGTCGGCGGGCGCGAGGCCGCGCAGGCCGAGCGCGTCGGCCGCCAGGACCGCGAAGGGCTGGCGCGCGCGGCGGCGATTGAGCCCCTGCATCTCCGCGCCGGCGGCGACGGCGAGCCCGCGCCCGAGCAGCAGGCGACGCAGGGCGTAGCGCCGCTCGCGCGAGGCGAGGCACTCGGCGAGGCTCGACTCCACGCCCTCGGCGCGCGGACGGAGGTTGCCGAGGCCGAGGATCTCGCGCCCGAGCGCGAAGCCGCCACCGCGCCGCGACAGCGCGACGCGCGCGGGGCCGCGGATCTTCTGCGCGCAGCAGCCGACGAGCACGAGGCCGACCCGCGCGGCGGCGGCCGCGCGCACGAGCTCGTCGCCGAGCTCGCCGCAGGCGTGCAGGCCGATGGCGAGATCGCCCGGCGCGAGGGCGAGCGTGCCCGCGGTGACGTCCACGACCTCGAAGCGCACGTCGGCGCGACCGGTGAGCGCGCGCGCCCGCGCCACGCGCGCGGGGTCGCGCTCGAGGCCGACGGCGGGCTTGTCGAACTCGGCGGCGGCGAGGCGCGTGAAGTGCCCGCGCCCCGCGCCCACGTCGACGATGCGCTCGGCCCGGGCCGCGAGCGGGCCGCACAGCGCCGCGAGCGCCGCGAGCTGGGCCCGCTTGCGCGCACCCACGCTGCGCGCGGCCTCGCCCGCGCCGGCGTCCGGCACGAGCGGAGGCAGCGCCGTCAGCGGCCGGAGGCGCGTCGCGAGCGCCACGAGCGCCGGGGGCACCTGCGCGGGGCGGTCGCCGTCCCCGACGAGCAGCGCGTCGAGCCCCTCGCGCTCCGCGCGCTCGAGCGCGGCGTCGTCGAGCCTGCGCAGGAAGGGGCCGAGCTCGCGGGCGCGGCACCACGCGGGCTCGACCGGCAGCTCGACCCGCTCGGCGATGATGTCGCCGACCTCGCCGAGCAGGGCGAGCGCGGCGTCGAAGAGCGGCTCCGGCTCCACGCTACTCTGGCAGCACGATGCGCGGCTTCTTCGGGTGGCGCCGGTAGTAGAGCGCCGTGCGCCCGAGCAGCTGCGCCAGCTCGCTCGCCGTGGCGGACGCGAGCTCCTCGCTCAGCGTGTGCCGATCGACCGGGCACTCGCCGCCGATCCGGACCTTGACGAGCTCGTGGCGCGTCAGCGCCTCGTCGAGCGCGCGCACCAGCGACTCGCTGAGGCCGAGCTTGCCCACCTGCACGACGGGGTCGAGCGCGTGTCCGAGCGCGCGCAGGTGACGGCGTTGTTTCCCGTTGAGCGGCATCGCGGCCCCGTAGGGCCGGCAGGTGCGCGCCGCAAGAGACCGCGCCGAGGGGGCTGCGCTTTTGTCGCGCGCGTCGCCGGCGGAGCTCACTCCACCACGTGCAGCGCGTCCCACAGGAGCTCGGGCGGGCAGACGCGCGCCGACACGTCGCCGAAGGACAGCTCCTCGAGGTACTCGAAGCTCTGCAGGTGCTCGGCCGGCAGGATGCGCCCGGCCAGGCGCGTGAAGTTCGTGCTCCCCGCGTCGCTCACGTACAGCCGGTCGTTGTCGTCGTGCTCCAGCCAGGCGTGGAGCTTCGACACGGTGGAGTGGGCGAGCACGATGTCGCAGGCGTGCGAGCGTCCGACGCTGATGCGCTCGGCGTCGCCGGCCGTGGCGGCCGCTCGCTTGCGCAGCGGCAGCACGTAGTGGCGCTTCTCGAGGACGCGCGCCAGACCCGCGCCGCGCATGGGGCGGGCCGGTGCACCGGCCATGCCGAGCCCGAGCTCGTCCGGCAAGAGGCGGCGCACGAGCGTCTCGGTGTGGGTGGGCTCGCTGCGCGGCTGCCAGGTGCGGCCCGGGTCCGTGGGGCACTCGGTGAAGGCGCGCTCGAGCGCCGCACCGCCGTCCTCCAGGCTCACGAGCAGGAGCTTGTCGCCGCCGAAGGTGTGCGCGAAGACGGCGCGCTCGAGCGCGAAGGCGCGCCGCGCGACGTCGGTGGGTTGCAGCGTGACGACGGAGGACATGGGCGCGAGGCTCGTCCCCCGAATTTGCGGCGCCGCGCGCGCGCCGTCGAGAGCCAATCGACCGGGCGCGCGAAAACGCGCGCCGGCCGACCCGGCCCGGCTACACGCTCTGGCGGCTCACGCGCAGCTCGGCCTCGAGCGCGCGCGTGGCGAGCTCCCGGTCGCGCGAGCTCGACCGGCAGTAGGCGACGTAGGTGGCGTCCAGGCGTCGCACCGCCTCGGCGATCACCTTGACGCGTGCCGCATCCGTGCTCGAGCCCGAGAAGCGGCTCGAGGCGAGCCGGTTGGCCGCGCCGAGTCGATCCACGAGCTGGCCGGCGCTCTCCTTGAGCAACGCCGGAGCCCCGTCGGCGCCCGTCCACTGCCCCACGCGCAGCGTCGCGTCGAGTGACTCGAGGAGCCCCTCGAGGGTTCTGCGAAAAATGGCGATCCGTGCATCCTTCATCCGAGCGAACCTCCAGCCCCCAGGCGTGGCCTCGCGGCGTACCGCGCCGCGTCGAGGCGCGGCGCACGAGCGCCGCGTCGACCGGAGCCCGCGGCCGCCGCGGGCTCGCCGTGCGTGCGTGTCAGTAGCGCCCGCGCCCGCCGCCGCCGAAGCCACCACCACCGCCACCGCCGCCGCCCGACGAGCGCTCCTGCGCCTCGCTGACGCGGAGCGAGCGGCCGTCGAGGGTGGCGCCGTTCAGCTGCGCCACGGCCTTGTTCGCCTCCTCGGTGGTCCCCATGGTGACGAAGGCGAAGCCGCGCGGGCGGCCGCTCTCGCGGTCGGTCGGCATCGCCACCTCGCGGACCTCGCCCGTCGCGGCGAACAGCGCTTCGATGGACTCGCGGCTCGTGGTGTAAGAGAGATTCCCGACGTACAGACGGTTGCCCATGACCCTAGCTTCCACGGCTATTGGATGCGCTTCGCGCGCCCTCGGCGTGCCATCCGACGAAGCCGTCGCCGGTGGAGTCGTGCCGCGCGGATGATCCGCGCCGCACACGGGCGTCCTCCAGTCATCCGCGCGAGGCAGCGGCACCCCGGGACGGGGGGCAAGAGCATCGAGTCGTAGGGCCAGTGACGATCGTGAGAGGCGGAAAGGGTAGCTGCCCGGAGCGCCCCGCGCAAGCGACACCGGCTCGGCGCGGCTCCGCGGCGGCGGCCGCGGCCGTGCATGCGCCACGCGCCACGGACCTGCGTCCATGCAGATCGAGGACGCGGAACGGGCGATGGCGGCCCGGCAGGCTCCGGTGTACGGCGAAAGTAGCGGGTCGAGGACGTCTCGACCCCGGGGTCGGTTGGACCCCCGACGGAGCGAGCCGCTCCGCGGGCGGGACGGGCGAGGGTGCGCACGGGTGATGGTCAGCGAGCTCCGGCGGCGACAGGCCGCGAGCCCGCGCGGAGGACAGGCTCATGGGACAGAGGTCTTGGGTTGTGGTGGCGTTGCTCGGCGCACTCGCGGGCGGCTGCGGCAAGAGCGACAAGGACACGAAGACCGGGGCGGCCACGGCCACGACGCCGGGCACCACCGCGGCAGCGACGGCCGCGTCCGGTGCCGTCGCGGGCTCCGCGAAGCCGAGCACGCCGGCCGCCGCGAGCGGCTCTGCCATCCAGGCCGTCGCGCTTCCCAAGGCCGTCAACGAGGCAGCCTTCGTCGAGAGCGTGGCCAAGCTCGCCGAGGGCGAGGTCAAGGAGGAGGCCGTCAGCGACGCCAAGGCGAGCTCGCTCTTCGACGCCGCCCAGAAGCCCGCCTCGGGCGAGCCGGGCTTCGAGGAGATGAACACCGGCGATCCGCAGGCCCAGGCGGGGCTCGTCGAGGCGTCGGCCTTCTCCGAGTCGGCCGAGCGCGCTCCGACCGCGGAGCCGACCAAGGCGGCGCCGAACGGCTTCGTCGTCTGGAACAAGGTCGCCGTGAACATCTCGGAGAGCGCCCTCGGCGTCACCTCCGGTCACATGCAGGTCTCCGGGGCGGGGCAGTACCTCGTCAAGGTGGTGGTCACCGACGAGAGCGAGAACGTCATCACCCAGTCCGCGGCCAAGCGCTTCACGCTGCGCTCGGAGCAGGGCGGCATCGGCGGGGTGGACTTCGGCCTCGACCCCGCGAGCGGCGGGCTCGAGAAGGTCAAGGGGCGCGTGGTCTTCAGCCTCGCGGCCTTCAAGGTGGACGGCGACAAGGCCGCGCTCGTGAACTACCTGCCGGTCGCTTCGGTCGACATGCGCTACGGCCGCATCGTCAACGGCGGTCAGACCTACGCCTCGATCGTCAACGGCCGCACCTTCAGCGCGCGCGCCGCGCTGACGAACGGCGCGTGGCTCGTCAACGTCGTGCGCTTCACCTACGACTCGCAGAAGGACTGCCTGTTCACCTCCCTCGCGGAGGGCCAGAGCGTCGGCAATCGCGTCGACGAGTTCGTCGAGTACCAGGGCTGCTCCACCATCTCCAACGATCAGGTGGTCTTCAACGTCGACCGGGTGTGCAAGCAGGCGCTCAACAACGAGCCCGACTGCCGCAAGCACAGCGAGACCTTCACGACGCCCTTCGTGCTCTACCCCTACGGCATCGGCCTGCGCGGGCTCATCTTCCGCGAGTGACCGGCGGCCCGGCGCGGGCCGCGCGGCGGGCGGTGCGACGGGGTCAGCCGCCCGGGCCGCCCTCCACGAGCAGCTGGGCGAGCCAGGCGTCGACGAGCACGAGGCACACCATGGCCTCGGCGACCGGCACGAGGCGGGGCGCGATGCACGGATCGTGGCGCCCGCGCACCGACACGGTGGTCGCGGCGCCGGCGAGGTCGAGCGTCGCCTGCGGGCGCGCGATGCTCGGGGTCGGCTTGACCGCGACGCGCGCCACGATCTCGCTGCCGTTCGAGATGCCGCCCTGGATGCCGCCGGCGTGGTTCGAGGCGAAGCCGTCGGGGCCGGGGGCGTCGTTCGCCTCGCTGCCCCGCAGGCGCGCGAGCGCGAAGCCGTCGCCGATCTCGACCGCCTTGACGGCCCCGATGCCCATGAGCGCGCCGGCGAGCGCCGCGTCGAGCTTGCCGAACACGGGGTCGCCCCAGCCGGCCGGCACGCCGCGCGCGTGCACGGCGACGACGCCGCCGAGCGAGTCGCCGTCGCGCTGGGCCGCCTCGATGGCGCGCGCCATGGCGACCGAGGCCTCGGGGTCGGCGGCCCGCACCGGGCTCGACCCGAGGCTGGCCTCGTCGAAGCGCTCGGCGCGGATGCCGCCGAGCTCGACGACGTGCCCGAGCACGCGCACGCCGCGGCGCAGGAGCAGCTGGCGCGCGACGGCACCGGCCGCCACGCGGACGGCCGTCTCGCGCCCCGACGCCCGCCCGCCGCCGCGCGGATCGCGCACCCCGTACTTCGCCTGCCAGGTGAAGTCGGCGTGCCCCGGCCGGAACACCGTGGCGAGCTCCCGGTAATCGTCGGGGCGCGCGTCGCGGTTGGCGATGAGCATCGCGAGCGGCGCGCCGGTGGTCACGCCCTCGTACACGCCCGAGAGGATCTCGACCTCGTCGTCCTCGCGCCGCCCGGTCGCGAGCGCGCTCTGTCCGGGTCGGCGCCGGTCGAGCTCGGTCTGGATGGCCGCGACGTCGAGCGGCAGCCGGGGCGGCACGCCGTCGACCACGACCCCGATGGCGGGCCCGTGCGACTCGCCGAAGGTGGTGACGCGGAAGTGGCGCCCGAAGCTGTTCATTGCTGCGGCAGCTTCACCGTGGCGACGCAGCTGCCCTTGTCCGGGAAGCTCGCGGCCGACACGGCGTCGGCGACGCATTTCGCCAGCTCCGGACTGGCCGCATCGGCCACGCGGACATCGCTCGTCTTGCCGTCGGCGAAGGCGAAGTGCACGCGCACCGAGCCCGGCGCCTGGCTGCACGCTCCGAGCGCGGACTTCTGCTTGGCGAGCGCCCCGAGGATGGCGAGCGAGCCGAACATGCCGCCGCCGGCCTGGCAGCTCACCTGGCCGAGCTCGAGCCCATCGACCGTGGTCGACTCCATCGTCACGTTCGCGCCGTCGACGGCCGCCGGGACGTGGCTCGCGACGGCCGCGACCGGCGCGGGCGCGGCGCTCGCGGGGGCCGTGGCGCTCGGTGCCGCCGAGGCGGGCGCGGTGGGCGAGCTCGCGGCGCTCGCCGTCGCGCTGCTCCGAGGGGCGTCGCCTCCGCCGCCACACGCCGCGAGGCCCCCGAGCAGACCGAGCGCACCGAGGACCGCCAGCGCCGTTGCCATGGCTCGAGATACCCGCGCGCACCGGCGGGCGGCAAGGGTTTCTTGGCCGCCGCGGCGCTCCGCGGCGGTGGGCGGCCGGAGCATGGATCGCGCGGGCGTCGAGGGTGGCTCGCACCGCCCATTGCTGCGATGATGGCGCATGCTCCCGGAGCGCAAGCCGGCCATCCGGCCCGTCTGGACCCTCGGCGCCGTCGTCGCTGCCGCGGGCGCGCTGCTGCCGCCGGCCTGCGTGCCCGAGCCGACCGGGCAGAGCTCCGTCGTGTGCCCCAA
Organism: Polyangiaceae bacterium; assembly: GCA_020848455.1. GTDB lineage: Bacteria > Myxococcota_A > Polyangia > Polyangiales > Polyangiaceae > JACRDA01. Next base: position 2,269 of record JADLAB010000125.1, on the reverse strand, counting down.
CGAGTTCCCCGCGCTCGGCTCGGCGTGCGCGACGCCGGGGCTCGTGTGCAGCTACAGCCACCCGGCCGGCTGTCCGGGCCACTTCCCCGCGACCTGCGGCGCCGACGGCACCTGGTCCTTCGAGGACGACTGCGTGCCGAGCGGCGGCTCCGGCGGTACCGGCGGGGCCGGAGCCACCGGCGGGACGGGTGGCGCGGGCGGCGTGCCCTGCACCGATCCCGTCGCGGGGCCACCGACCGTCACCTCGCTGGTCGCGGTCGAGTACCCGCCCGACGGCCATGTCTACGAGCTCACCTTCAGCGAGCCCGTGGCGCCCCCGGGGCCGGGCCTGTCGTGGGTGGGCACCGGCTCGATCGCGTCGGTGAAGCTGACCGGCCCGACGAGCTACGCCGTCGAGTTCACCGGCATGACGCCGGGGACCCACTCGACCCTCACGGTCGGCACGGGCGTCGAGGACACCTGCGGCGCGCCGCTCGCCGCCCCGGTCGACGTCGACATCGCGCTCCTGCCGCGCTGCCACCTGCTCGGCGAGTACTTCGAGGGGGACCTCGCCGCCGCGGGCTTCTCGGTCTCGGACGCGGCCGGCACCGGCAACCTCTGGCAGCGGAGCGATCTGCTCGCCGGTGGCGTCCCGAACCACACGGACGGTGCGGGGCTGTGCGCGTCGGTCGGCGACCACCTGGCCCCGGCGACGCTCGCCTGGGGCACGGCGCTCACCGCTCCGGCGCTCGATCTCGGCGCCGAGAGCCACGTCGTCCTGCGCTACGAGAGCGCCTTCGCGAGCGGCACGGGCGCCACGGCGCGGCTCGAGGCGTCGGCCGACGGTACGAGCTGGAGCCCGCTCCGGACCCACACGGTCGATCACGGGCCGGTCGGCGAGACGGTCGACGTGAGCAGCTACGCGGGCGGCGAGCTGCGGCTGCGCTTTCGCTACGACGACCCGACGGGCAGCGGCAACTACTGGGACGTGGACGAGCTGTGCGTGGAGTCGTTCACCGCGGAGCCGTGCCCCTGCACGGCCGGCGCGTACACCGAGGCCGCCGACTCACCCGGGGTGAGCGACGGCAACGGGACCTTCAACACCGGCGAGGACACGGCGAAGCTCCTTTCGGTGGCCAACGACCGCGTGGCCGTGTGCGGCGAGCTCGAGGACGCGACCGAGAGCGGCGCGGACTACTACCGCTTCGCCCTCGGAGGCGTCGCGGGCACCGACAAGTACCTCGTCAAGCTGACCTACTGCCTCGAGAACAGCTTTCAGGACGCGACACTCGCCCTGCGCATGAAGACCAAGCCGCTGCCGCTCGCGCTGCTCGACACGGCGCACGGCAAGGGCGAGCTCACGGCCGTGCTCGACGGCGGCGCGCAGTACTACATCGCGCTCGAGCCCGGGGCCGCCACGTACGACGGCGCGAAGTACGCCGTCAGCGTCACCGTCCAGAAGAAGCTCGGGCCCATCCTCGCCGAGGGCTTCGAGGTCTGGCCGCCGCTCCACCTCACGGTCTCGGACGACGACCTCTGCCTCGACTGGACCCAGTCCTACGAGACGGTGCAGCCGCCGGGGGGCTTGCCGACCGAGGGCTTCTACCTCGCGATGTTCAACTCGTACGATTGCTCGTCGGGCAGCGAGAGTCTCACGACGCCCACGCTCAGCATGACGGGCAAGTCGAGCGTGTCGATCGCCTTCGACCTCTACCACGACCCGGCGTACCCGACCTCGCTCGACTCGATCCAGGTCCAGTACGACTCGGGCTCGGGCTGGATCGACGTGGGCCCGGCGTTCACCCGCCCAGCGGCCGTCGCCGGCTGGACCACCGAGGCGGTCGATCTGTCGGTGGTGGCCGGCAAGCCCGCGGTCAAGATCCGCCTGCTGGCCACGAGCGAGTACGGTACCGACCTGCACATCGACAACGTGCTCCTGCTCGGGGGCTGAAGAGCCGCGGCGGTGGGCGCGCCAGCTCCCGCCCTCGCCCCCGCGCCCGCTCACGCCCTCGCCCCCGCCCTCGCCCCCGCGCCCGCCCCCGCGCCCGCCCGCCCCCGCGCCCGCTCGCGCACGCGCGCCAAGCTCCCGCGCCCGCTCGCGCACGCGCGCCCGCCCCCGCGCCCACACGCGCGCCCGCTCCCGCACGCGCGCCCGCCCCCGCGCCCACACGCGCGCCCGCGCCCGCTCCCGCTCCCGCGCCCGCTCCCGCTAGCGCGCGCCCACCCTCACGCGCCGCAGGTCTCCAACGTAACCAACCCCGGGGAGACCGAAGCAGATGTGCCACTTGGT
>JADLAB010000124.1 GCA_020848455.1 Polyangiaceae bacterium | reverse complement strand
GAGCGCGATGGCGTCGGGGCTGGTGGCCGCGCTCTCGGCCTCGACCCGCAAGAGGAGCTGACTGCCGGCGGGCACGTGGAGCGCGACCGTGTCGGGCAAGAAGAAGGGCTCCGCCGGGCCCAAGGACGCGTAGAGGAGCCGGCCCTCGGCCGCATCGGCGCCGCAGGGCTCGACCCCGTCCGGGTGGCCAGGCTCGCCCACCGACAGCCGCACGTGGCTCGCCCACGTCGGCTGGCTCGCGTCGAGGCCGCCCAGGAACCGCTCGTCCTTCACGGTGCGGCGCACGCAGTGCGTCCCCGCACCGTCGGGCTCGAGCCGCGCGAGCTCTTGCCAGCCCGCCGTCGCAGGGGCGGTGTCGACGCCGACGCCGCCCGTCGGGGCGCAGGCCGCGAGACCCAGGGTTGCCGCGATGAAGAGGTAGCTCGCTCGCTCGTTCATGCCGTCGAACGTAGTGGCGCCGACGTCGGTCGGAAGGGGCGGCCGGACGAGCGGTCGTCCCCGACCGACGAGCGGCGCGAGCCCGGCGCGCACGCCGCAGAGCGCACGGCGCCGGCGCCGTCAGTCGAGCCGCAGACGCCGCCGCAGCTCCCCGAGGTGGCGCCGGCTGACGCGGCACTTCTGGCCGTCGCGGAGCTCGACGAGGGCGCCCTCGTCGTCGCTCGTGAGCGCCACCACGTGGGTCAGCGACACGAGCTCGGCGCGGTGCACGCGCACGAAGTCGAGGGGCGCGAGGCGCTCGGCGAGCGTGTTCAGGCTCTCCTCGAGCAGGTACTCGCGCCCGGCGACGTGGAAGAGCGAGTACTTGTCGGCGGCGTGGAAGCGCGCGATCGCGCGCGCGTCGAAGACCCGCAAGGCGTCGCCGTCGCGCGCGACGATGCGCTCGGCTGCGGGGCCGTCGTCGACGAGGCGCTCGAGCAGGCGCCGCAGCGTGCTCGGATCGGCGCTCCGGAGGCGCACCTTGGCGAGCGCCTGCTCGAGGCGCGCCTGCGCGACGGGCTTGAGGAGGTAGTCGACGGCGCACGCCTCGAATGCGGCCACGGCGTGCTCGGCGTACGCCGTCGTGAAGATGATGGGCGGCAGCTCGGCCGAGCTCTGGGCGAGCGCGAGCCCGTCGAGGCGCGGCATGTGGATGTCGAGGAGCACGACGTCCGGCGCGAGCTCCGCGATGCGCGCGAGGCCCTCGACGCCGTCGCGTGCCTCACCGGCGACCTCGACCCCCGCGACGCGCTCGAGCATGCGCACGAGGCGGCGTCGCGCGATGGGCTCGTCGTCGACGACGAGGACCCTCACGGGCTCCCCAGGGGCAGGCGCAGCGTCACGGCACAGCCCGCTCCGTCGCGGTCGATGACGAGGCTCGCGCTCCGTCCGTACACGAGTGCGAGGCGCTGGCGCAGATCGTCGAGGCTCGTCCCGCTGCCGACGCGTCCCGAGCGCCCGAAGCCCGGCCCGTCGTCGACCACGCGGATGGCGACGTGGTCGGCGTGCCGCGTGGCGCTGATGTCCACGGTGCCCGTGCCGCGGCCCGCGAGCCCGTGGCGGATGGCGTTGTCGACGAGCGGCTGCACGACGAGCGGCGGGACCTCGAGGGCCCCGACCCCCGCGTCGCACGACAGCGTGCAGCGCAGCCCCTCGAAGCGGAGGGCCTCCATGTCGAGGTAGGCCTGGACGGCGGCGAGCTCCTCCTCGAGCGGCACGCGCGTGCGGCGCGTGGCGTCGAGGGTGTACCGGAACAGGGCGGCGAGCCGCTCCACGGCCTCCTCGGCGCGCACGGGATCCTCACCGATGAGCCCGGCCACGGTGTTGAGGCTGTTGAAGAGAAAATGCGGGTCGGTGCGGGCCGTGAGGCTCGCGAGCCGCGCCTTCAGCGCGGCCCGCTCGGCCTCGTGGGCGCGCCGCTCCACGTCGCGGGCGCGCTGCCGGAGCTTCGTGTAGCTCACCATCGCGAGCACGAAGCACGAGGCGATGACGAGCGCGGTGTAGAGCTGCCACAGCGGCCGCCGCGGACCCCAGTCGCAGGTGACGTAGGTGAGCGGCACCGAGACGGCGAGGCCGCCGGCCGTGCCGAACGCGATGGCGGCGGCGTGCACGACGAGACGGTGGGGCACGACCGCCCGGAAGTCGCGGAGCGCGCGCGGCACCACGCGGGCGTAGAGCAGGTGCAGGCTCGCGCCGATGGCGACCGTGTGGAGCCACGTGGCGAGGAGCGAGCGCGCGAGCTCGCCCGGATCCATCTCGAAGAGCTCGGGGTGCAGCAGCAGCGATAGCAGCGGCGGCGACGAGACGTAGATCCACACGGCCCAGCGCGGGATGAGGGGCTCGAGGCGCTCGGCCTCGCTCGTCCTCGCCGCGCCGGTCCCGGCGTCGCTGGTCCTCGCCCCCCTCGAGGCGTTCGCGCCGGCAGGACGCGTCCGAGCGAAGCTCACGGATCCTTCACGCAGCGCGTGCTGTTCGTGGCCGTTCGGAGCTCGTCGCTCGCGCCCGCCTCGGCGAACGTCTGCGCCCCGAAGTCCACACCGAAGGCCCGTGCCGTGTCGCCGACCGTCGGCGTCGACGACCAGTATCTCCCCTGCGGCTCCCCCGCCGGGAAGATCGGCGGCAGGTGGTCGGCGGGGGTCGGGTCGAAGAGGGTGACGAGCTCCTTCACGCTCGGCAGGCGAAAGCCGCTGCCGAGGGTTTCGCAATGCGAAAGAGCGCCGGTCCAGGTGCGGGGCGTCGGGTCGGCCGTCTTCTGCCAGAGAAGGCCCGTCAGCGAATCGAGGATCTCCGTCCCGGTGTCGCTCAGCACCTGCGCGAGGCATCCCCGGGCACAGCGCACGCGCCGCGGGCCCACGTCGAGGTTGTTGGCGTAGCCCGCGACCGTGCCGCCCCCGAGGTTGATGCCCCAGTGTGCGTCCGGCTGCACGTGCGGCGAGGAGGTCCAGAAGAACATGCTCTCCTGCGAGAACACGGCCGGAATCGTGGGTGACCGGCCCCAGTCGACGATCGACACGAGCTCGCGGAGCGACGGCACGTGCCAGCCGCTGCCGAGCGTCGAGCAGTGCAGGGCCGCTTCGGCATAGGTCGAGTTGGTGCCCGGGACGGTGGTCTCCCAGTCGAGGCCCGTCACGTCGTCGTGCACCGTCGCCGTCGTGGTGTAGCTCTGCGCCGTTCCGACGATGCTGCCGTCTTCGAATGCCTCCGGGCAGGGGCTCGCCGCCCCGTCGGAGCAATGCACGGTGGAGTCGGGCCATACGCCCGGGCTGGTACAACCGGGCCCGCCGCCCGCGCCGCCGGCGCCGCCTTCACCGCCGGCGCCGCCCATGCCGGCAGCTGCGCCCGCACCGCCGCCACCCGCCGAGCTCCCCCCTGCGCCCGAGCCGCCGGGGCCCGAGCCCCCTCCGCCCGGCTCGTTTCCGCCGGACGAGGAGCCACCCGTGCCCGCGGCGCCTGTGCCGTCCACGCGCGTCGCGGCGGGGAGCCAGCACGCGCCGCCGAGCAGCACGAGCGCCCCGAGCGCGAGCGAGACGGGCGCGAGGATGCCCACCCCCGTGCCACGACGGACGCTCGGCCGTCTGCGCTGACGCCGCCGGTTGTCGGTCCGTGCTCGCATCGGCTGTCGAGAGCATACGTGAAGTCGCGCCGCGCTCACACTCCACCGGCGTGCGACGCGCTGCCCGCGCTTTCGGTCGCGCGGCAGCTCGCGGGCAGGGCCGGCGTGCGCAGGGCCGCCTTCCGCGCTCCGGCCCTTTCTGGCATGGTGCCGCGCCATGACTCCGCTCGCGCACGGCCCGCTCACTCGATCTCGCGCTCGTCGCGCGGTCGCCTGCGCGCCCGTGTGCCTCGCGTGCTTTGCGTGCGCCGCCGCGCTCGCGGCCTTGCTCGCGGGCTGCTCGCCGGGCGAGCCCGCCGCCGCGACGCCCGTGCCTAGCGCGGCCGCCGCGTCCGCGCCGCTCCCCGCTGCGGGCGCGAGCGCGTCGGGCGCGGCCCCGCTCGGGTCCGACGGTCCGGCCGCGGCGTCGGGCACCGCGAGCGCGGCCCCGAGCGCGACCTCCGCCGTGTCCGGCCCGAGCGCGTCGGCCGCGCCCGTCGCGACGGCCGAGCCGCTCGAGGAGGCGCCGCTCATCGGACCGGACGGCACGCCGCTGCCGCAGACCGACGACCGGCCGAGCGCGACCTCGCCGCAGTTCCAGCGCCACGTCGAGCTCCTGTTCCGCGCCATCGTCGCCGACGATCCGGCGATGGCCGAGGTCGTGTTCTTCCCGCGCGTCGCCTACGAGCAGGTCAAGGACATCAAGAAGCCGGGCGCCGACTGGAAGCACCGGCTCATGAAGGCCTTCGAGCGCGACGTGCACGAGTACCACAAGCTCCTCGGCAAGGAGCCCGACAAGGCGCGCCTGCTCGGCCTCGACCTCAAGGACGACAAGGCGAAGTGGATGAAGCGCGGCAGCGAGGGCAATAAACTCGGCTACTGGCGCATCACGCGCTCGAAGCTCCGCTACGCCGACGCCACCGGGCGCGAGAAGTCGCTCGAGGTGACGTCCTTCATCTCGTGGCGCGGCGAGTGGTACCTCGTGCACCTGCACGGCTACAAGTGACGGGCGGCCACCGAGCGCGCCGGCCGCGTCGGGGTGGGGGCGTGCGTCGGCGCGAGTGCGTCGAGCCACGCCTCGAGGGGCGGGCGCGCCAGCGCCCCCCCGAGGTCGAAGAGCGCGAGCTCGCGGATGCCGGCGGCGCGCGCGGCACCGGCGTCGAGGGCGAGCTCGTCTACCGATCGGTAGGGGCGCTCGTCGCCGAGCGCGCCCGGCCCGGTGCAGCCGAGTGACACCGCGGCGCGCGGCCCGTGGCGCGACCGATGCCAGCGCGACAGGGCGTGCACGAGAGCGAGGGCGCTCGCGCGCCCGACGAGCCCGCGCGTGTAGCCCTCGAAGAGGGAGCTGTACAGCATGGCGTCGACGCGCGCGAAGGCCGGGCCGTCGACGGGCGTGCCGAAGAGCCGCTGCCACAGGCGCGAGCCGCCGAGCGCCACGAGGGGCATGGCCGCGACGCGCACCGGCAGGCCCGCCGCCGCGAGCTCGGCGACGCTCGCCGCGAAGAGGCGCTCGGTCGCTGCCGCGCCGCGTCCGAAGAGCCCGAGCGTCGGCCGCCCCCCGAGGGCCCGCCGGAGCGCGCCGAGCGGGGGCTCGAGGTCGAAGGCGAGCTCGTCGGGCAAGAGCGCCGCCCCGCCGAGCTCGCGGGCGAGCCGGGAGGCGAAGGCGCAGTAGCGCGCCGCGTTGTGGCTGCTGCCCCAGCGCCCGTCGGCGTCCTCGAGCATGGGCCAGAGGCAGAGGTGCACGTCGGCGTCGCGGCAGGCGCGCACCACGTCGGGGATGGCGCGCAGGCTGTGCGGCCACACGGCGACGCGCAGGCCGATGCCGCGCGCGGCGAGCGGACGCAGGACCTCGCTCTGGACGAGGCGCTCGTAGGGCACGGTCTCGGACCAGAGCGCGAGCTCGGGCGTCGTCACGGGGCGCACCCCCGGAGACCGCTCCGCGCTATCCTCGCGCCCAGACGTCATGCGCATCCTCTACGGCGTGGTGGGCGAGGGCATGGGACACGCCATGCGCTCACGGGTGGTCATCGCTCATTTGCTGGCGGGCGGCCACGAGGTCGAGATCCTCGCCTCGGGGCGCGCGGTCGACTTTCTGTCGAAGCACTTCGGCGGCGTGTCGCGCATCCACGGCTTGCACATCATCACGGAGGACAACCGCGTGCGCCTCGGCAAGACCGTGTGGTCGAACGCCGTCGCCGGCGCGACCGGGCTGCCGCGCAACATCGCCAGCTACTTCGCGCTCATCGAGCGCTTCACGCCCGAGCTCGTGCTCGCGGACTTCGAGTCGTGGACCTACCTCTACGGCAAGGTGCACCGGCTGCCCGTGCTCAGCATCGACAACATGCAGATCATCAACCGCTGCCGCCACGACAAGGCGCTCTTCCGGGGCGAGGAGGCGAGCTTCCGGCTCACGCGCGCCTTCGTCAAAAGCAAGCTGCCGGGCTGCAGCCACTACCTCATCACGACCTTCTTCCGACCCGAGGTGAGGAAGAAGCGCACGACGCTCGTGCCACCGATCCTGCGGCCCGAGATCCTGGCCGCGCAGGCGAGCCGCGGCGAGCACCTGCTCGTCTACCAGACGTCCGAGGGCCACGACACGCTCGTCGCCACGCTCGCCCAGCTCGGCGTGCCGTGCCGCGTCTACGGCCTGCGGCGCGAGCTCGCGAGCGACGTCGTCGAGGGCAACCTCACCTACCGGCCGTTCTCGGAGGCCGGCTTCATCGCCGACCTCGCCTCGGCGCGCGCGGTCATCGCGGGCGGGGGCTTCACGCTGATGGGCGAGTGCGTGTACCTGCACAAGCCCATGCTGAGCGTACCCATCGACAAGCAGTTCGAGCAGGTCATGAACGCCCGCTACCTCGAGCGCGAGGGCTTCGGCAAGTACGCCCGCACGGCCGAGGACCCGGACGCCATCCGGGGCTTCCTCGCGGAGCTGCCGCGCTTCGAGGCGGCGCTCGCGGGCTACGCGCAGGACGGCAATCGCGAGCTCTACGAGGCCGTAGACCACCACCTCGACCGCGCGGCGGCGGGGCTGCACTGAGGCATCATGGCGAAAGCGAGCACCGAGCAGCGGGGCCGGGCGCGGCAGAATGGCGCGCGCCGCAAGCCCGCCTTCGTGCTGCGGCAGGCGACGCTGAAGGACGTCGACGCCATCGTCGCGCTCGACGAGGCGGCCTACCCGAGCGACGCCGAGGCCCACCTGCCGTGGCACCGGGGCCACGTGGAGTCGCACCTGCGGGTGTTCGGCGAGGGGCAGCTCGTGGTCGAGCACGCCGGGCGCATCGTGGCGGCGGCGAGTGCGCTCGTCGTGTCGTTCGGGCGCGACCCGTACCGGAACCATACCTGGGCCGGCATCACCGACAACGGCATGTTCTACAACCACGATCCGTGGGGCGACACGCTCTACGGTGCGGACGCCTGCGTGCACCCCGATTTCCGCCGTCAGGGGCTGGGCAAGCTGCTCTACGAGGGGCGCCGCGAGCTGTGTCGCCGCAAGAACCTGCGGCGCATCGTGCTCGGCGGGCGCCTGCACGACTACTGCGAGCACGCCGCGAAGATGAGCGCCGAGGAGTACGCGCGCCACGTCGAGGCGGAGGAGCTCGTCGATCCGGTGCTCTCGTTCCAGCTCGCGCAGGGCTTCGTGCTCCGGCGCGTGATGCCGAACTACCTCGCCGACCCGCGCAGCCTCGACCACGCGACCTTCGTCGAGTGGCTGAACCCGGACTACAAGCACCGCTACCGCAAGGCGCGCTCGATCCGCCTGTCGTGCGTGCAGTACCGCATGCGTCGCATCGCGAGCTTCGAGGACTTCGCGCGCCAGGTGCGGTACTTCACCGGGGTCGCCGCCGACTACGGCTCGGACTTCGTCGTGTTCCCCGAGCTCTTGACGGCGCAGCTCTTGTGCCTGTTGCGCGTCAAGACGCCGCTCGAGGCGATCCGCAAGCTCACCGACTACTCCCACCGGGTCGACACCCTGTTCGAGCAGCTCGCCGCCGAGTACCAGCTCGCCGTCCTCGGCGGTACGCACCCGCGCAAGAACGAGGGCCGCATCGAGAACGTGGCCTCGCTCTACCTGCCCGACGGGACGGTCCTGCGCCAGCCCAAGATCCACATCACCCCGGGCGAGCGCCGCAGCTGGGGCATCGAGGGCGGCTCCACCCTGCGCGTCTTCGACACGCCGAAGGCGCGGGTCGGCATCCTCGTCTGCTACGACGTCGAGTTCCCCGAGGCGGCCCGCTACCTCGCCGATCGGGGCGCCGAAGTCATCCTCGTGCCCTTCTGCACCGACGACCGGCAGGCGTATCTGCGCGTGCGGTACTGCGCTCAGGCGCGCGCCATCGAGAACCAGGTGTACGTCGCGCTCGCCGGCACGGTCGGCAACCTGCCCGACGTCGAGAACCTCGACATCCAGTACGCGCAGAGCGCCGTGCTCTCACCGTCCGACTTCCCCTTTGCGCGCGACGGCATACTCGTCGAGGCCGCGACCAACAGCGAGACCATCATCACGACCGACCTCGACTTCGAGTCGATCGAGGAGGCCGTGAACGAGGGTACCGTGCGGCAGCGCAACGACCGGCGGCCGGATCTCTTCCGCTTCGACGTGTCGGTCGGCGACAAGCGCTAGCGTCCGGGCGTGGCATCGAGGCCCCGCTCGGGGCCGACCCGGGCGATCACCCGACCGTGCGCCGGCCACGCGGGTGCTAGAGCTACCGCATAGGGAGGTGACCATGGTCGTGCGTGCGCGCGGGCTCGTCACGAGCGGCGTCGCAGCGGGCCTCGGGCTCGTGGCCGCGGTGATCGGCTGCCAGCTGCTCGCCAAGGTGGACCGCAGCGTGCTCGGCCCCGGGGGCGGCGGGTCGGGCGGTGGCGCGGCGCGCGGCGGCGCGGGCGGCACGCCGAGCGGTGGTGCGTCGTGCGGGAGCTCCAGCGACTGCGGCGCGTCGCAGTTCTGCGACCCGTCCGTGGCCGGCGGGACCTGCCTCTCGAGGAAAGGCAACGGCGAGCCGTGCGTGCGCGCGGACGAGTGCGCCAGCGGTCACTGCCCAGAGGACGAGGGCGTCTGCTGCGCCGCCGTGTGCGCGGCGGGTGGCTGCGTCGCCGGCGTGCTCCACGAACCGGAGCACTGCGACGGCAGCGGGCAGTGCGCGCCGGGTACCGAGACACCTTGCCCGGGCGGCCTCGGCTGTCTCGACGCCGTGAGCTGCCGCGCGAGCTGCGCGCTCGACGGCGACTGCGCGAGCGCGGCCGCTCACTGCGAGGCCGGTGCGTGCGTGCCCGATCTCCCGAACGGCGGGGCCTGCGACGAGGCGAGCGATTGCGCCAGCGGCTCCTGTCCGGCCGACGACGGCGTGTGCTGCGACACCACCTGCGCCGACAAGTGCGAGGCGTGCCTCGGCAGCAAGACCGGCGGCGCCGACGGCGCGTGCGCGGCGGTCGCGCTCGACACCGATCCCGATGGCGACTGCGGCGGCGACAAGTGCTGCCGGGGCATCGGCACCTGCGGCGGCCACGGCTGCTGACGCGGCGTGGCGGTGGGCCGGGCGGCATGACAGCGCGGTCGCGGTCGCTTCGGTGCCGCCGGCGAGCGCGCGCGTGGCGACCAAGGCAACCGCACGGAATCGATGGTATTCTGCGTCGAGCTCGGCGCCCCGAGCGCCGTTCGTTGCTGGCACGAGCGTTGCGAAACGAGGACCCAACGGTGGCTCGATGCGCCGGTTCGCGCTTGCTGGCGGGCCGAGCGCGAGGAAGGTGGACGGCGGTGGACGACAGGCAGCGGCGACGACAGGACGACTCGGTGGGCAAGCGAGCGGAGCTCCGCTTCGATGCGTGGCGCGCGGTGGCGCACCCCGTGTGGCTCGGGGCGCTCGCCCT
>JADLAB010000123.1 GCA_020848455.1 Polyangiaceae bacterium | reverse complement strand
CGCTCAGGCGCAGGCGCGCAGCGCCACGGCGACGGCGAAGGCTGCCACGACCGCGACGACGAGCGCGAGGCGCAGGCCGCCCCGGCGGAGGGCCCCGGCGAGTCGTACCCGCGGCGGGGCCATGGCGCGCCGGCTGCCGCAGCGGGGGCATGGCGCCGCGTCGCTGATGGTCGAGCGACAGCCCGGACAGGTGACGAGCTGCATGACTCGCGCCGGGCTCAGAAGGACGCGCGCCGCCGGCGCACGCCGAACGCCGCCCCGAGCGCCAGCAGCGTCAGGGCCGCGAGGCCCGGGGTCGGGCGTGCCGCCGTGCGGCAGCCGCAGCCGCCGCTCGACTCGGCGGCGTCCGCGCCCGCGGAGGCACCGCCGACCGGCGCCGCGGCGCCGCCGGCACCCTGGCCGTTGCCGCCGAAGTGGAAGCCGCCACCCTGGCCGCTGCCACCACCGCCGCCACCGCCTGCGCCCGCGGGGACGCACGCGCCCTCGTGGCACACGTCGCCACCCGGACACACGACCCCGACGCAGTCGTCGACGCAGGTACCATCCGACGCGCAGTGCTCACCGGGCCCGCAGCTCTGCCCGACGCAGGCCGTGTAGATGCAGCGGCCGTCGTTCTGGCACGTCTCGTCCGGCGCGCAGCCCGAGCACTGGCACGGGTCCTTGCAGGCGCCGTGCTGGCATAGCTGCGGGCTGTCGCAGGTGATGACCGCGCACGGATCGAGGCAGGTGCCCGCGAGGCACAGCTCGTCGTACGGGCACACGACGCCGTCGCACGCGCCGACGCACTGTCCCGCGACGCACTTCTGATCGGCCGGGCACGGGACGCCGACGCAGGCCGCGTCGATGCACACCCCCGCCGGCCCGCAGACCAGGCTGGCCGGGCACTGGTGGAGCTCGTTGTCGCACATCGGCACGCAGGTGCCGCGGTCGCACACCTCGCCGACGGGGCAGAGACCGGCGCCGTCGTCGGGCGTGCCGTTGCAGTCGTTGTCGAGCGCGTCGCACACCTCGGCGCTCGGCTGGTTCAGCGCCAGGCACTCGAGCAGCCCGCTCTGGCACTGCAGCGTGCCGACGGCGCACACGCCGAGCTGTCCGGTCGCACACTGACCGCCGCCGCCGCTGCACGTGATGCCCGTGACGAAGGTCGTCAGGTCGTCGAAGTCGTTGTCGCCGCCCGCGAGCAGATCTTCCCAGCCGAAGTAGAAGGCCTTCGGGGTCGCCGTGCTGTTGTAGATGAGCAGGTGGATGAACGGGTTCTGCTGGTTGCCGTCGGGGTTGTAGCCCTTCTGGCTGTAGAAGATGTTGAGGTAGTTGGTCGTCGTGCCGCAGGGCCCGGTCGCCTGGTAGAAGCCGATGTCGCCGCCCGCGTACGCGGGGTCGTTCTTGATGTCGAGCACCTTCACCGTGCCGACGCCGTCGGTGCAGGCCAGGAACTCGTGGAGCTCCGCATCGGCGGGCTTCTGGCCCGTCACGTTGTACCAGCCGAAGGAGTTCATGTAGCCGGCGTTGCGCTGCAGCACCTCGAAGGTGAGCGCACAGCCGGGCGTGAAGGTCTCGGGGGTGACCGACGCGTCGGCGAGCGCGTCGATGCTCTCGCCGCGCGCGTTGAACAGATCTTGCAGGCTCGGCCCCACGGGGATGGTCGTGTTGTCGGGCTGAACGAGACCGAGAGCGGCGAGGCCGCACACGGCGACCGCGAGGACCGTGGCGAGTCGGGAGCGCTGGCGCATGCCTCGATGACACCGAAAGAGCGCCCGGCGCGCAAGCTCCGCCCACACGGCCGGCTCAGCGCGTCACGACCCGCACGCCCTCGGCCACCTTGTCGCTCGGGTGCAGGACGACCTCGGCGCCGTCGGCGAGCCCGTCGCGCACCTCGACCTCGAGGGCGTTGCGCTCGCCGGCCTCGATGGGCCGCAGGCGCGCTCGCCCCTCTTCGATCGCGTACACGGCCCAGCCGCCGTCGTGCCGGAAGACGGCGCTCGCCGGCACGGCGAGGACCGACGGCCGCTCCCACACGACGAGGTGCACCTCCACCGCGTAGCCGTCGCCGAGCGCCGCCCACTTGTCCCGCGCGTCGTCGAGGTCGAGGACGATCTTCACGCGCTGCTCCTCGACCCCGAGCGCCGACATGCGCGTGAAGGCCGAGGGCTCGATGCGACTGACGTGCGCGCCGAGCGGCGCGCCGCCCCAGCGCTCGATCGTGGCGCGCGTGCCGACGTGGATGCGGACGGCGTCCGGCGTCAACACGTCGCACACGATCTCGAGACCGCTCGCGTCGCCGAGCTCGACGAGCGGCGTGCCGAGCGCCACGACGTCGGCGCTCTCCTGCAGCACGCGCAGCACGCGCCCCGAGATGGGCGACGGCACGCCGAGCTCCTCGCGCTCGAGCACGGCAGGCGGCCGGCCCGCCCGGCCGGGCTTCGGCGTCGACTCGGCGGGCTCGAGACGCCGGAGCGCCACGCGCGCCATCTCGGCCTCGTGCGCGGCCATGTCGGTCGCGAAGCGCGTGGAGGCGAGCTCCTCCTGCCGGATGCGCACCTCGAAGGCCGCGCGATCCGCGTCGTCCTGGGCGACGGCCCCTGCCGCCGCGAGCCCGGCGAGTCGCTCGGCGTCGCGGCGCGCCTGCCCGAGGGCGAGGTCGGCGCGCTGCACGGCCGCACGCGCCTGCAGCACGGCCGCTTCCGACATGCCGACGCGCGCCTCGGCCTCGGCGCGCGAGCGCGGATCGAGCAGGGGCGCGTCGAGCGGCAGCATCCGGGCGACCGTGGCACCCGCGGCGATCTCGTCGCCGGCGCGCAGCTCGATGCGCAGGAGCTTGCCCGTGAGCGGCGCCGAGAGCACGTAGCGGTCGCGCACGCGCGCGCGGCCGGCCTCGTCGACCGTGACGAGCAGCGCCTGGTCGCTCACGCGCGCGGTCTCGACGGCCACGGGCTTCGGGAGCCAGGCGTAGACGACGGCGCCCACGAGCGCGAGCCCTAAAAGGAGCCAGAGCACGCGCCGGACCCAGCGCTTGCGGCGCTTCCACGGCTGCGGCGCCGCGGCCGTTCCCGGCTCGGTCGCGAGCGGCGGCGGTGGCGACGGCGCGGCTTCGCCCTCGGCGGCCGTGCGGGGCTGTCGGGACGAGATCGGAGCTTGTTCGGTCACGCGGACGGGTTCCATGGTGCCCTCACTCGCGGGTCTTCAGGGCCGACACGAGGTCGATGCGGTCGAGGCGGCGCTTGACGCCGGCCGCGCTCGCCACCGCGGCCGCGACGGTGACCACCGCCGCGAAGGCGTAGGTCGCGGCGCTCGTGGCCGACGGAAAGCGGAACTGCTCCTGGTCGACCATCGTCATGATGAGCTGCGACAGCCAGGCACCGAGCACCATGCCGAGCGGCAGCGCGACCGCCACCTGCAGGCCGAGCTCGCCGAGCAGCACGCCCGTGACCTCGGCGCGCGTGAAGCCGAGCACGCGCAGGCTCGCGAGCTCGCGCGACCGCGTCGAGAGCGCGATGCGCGCCTGGTTGTACACGACACCGACCGCCAGGGTGACGCCGAAGAGCGTGAGGATGAGGGTCGTCGTGCCCGTGGACTCGCCCGTCTGCTGGCGCAGCCGGTCGATGAAGGACTGGCGACGCATGAGGGCCGCGACCTTGGGCATGTCGGCGAGGCGCCGCTCGACATCGGCGAGCGTGACGGGATCGACCCGCAGCCGCGCACCGCTCGCGACGCCACGCTCCTCGCCGAGCAGGGCGTTCAACGCGCCCATGTCCATGTGCCCGTTGAGGCCCAGCACCTCGGACGCGAGGCCGGTCACGGGCACGAGGCGCACGCGCCGGTCACCCTCGAGCACCTCGACCGACACCTGGTCGCCCGGCGCGACGCCGAGCACCTCGGCCAGCTTCGCGGTGAGCACGACGCCCTCGGGCGGCACGCTCACCGTGGCGCGCGGCCACTCGACGATGCGTCGCAGCGTCTCGCCCTCGGCGTGGCCGACGAGCGGGACGTCGCGCCAGCGCGGACCGACGCGCATGCGCACGCCGACGACGCGCTCCGGCTCGGCCGCGAGCACGCCGGGCAGGTGGGCGAGCTCGCGCGCCGCCTCGGGCCCGAGCGGCATGCGATACGCGACGGTCAGGTCGTCGCGCCGGGCCTCGTGGAACTCGAGCTCGATGAGCATCTCGAAGGCGTCGGTCCCGAAGCGCGCGGTCACGACGGTCGCGAGCGCGAAGGCGATCCCGATCGCGGCGAGCCCGGCGCGCAGCGGCCGCCGGACCACCGTGCGAATCACCATCTTCCACGTCGCGGGCAGGAGCTTGCCGAGGCCGAGCGCCTCGAGCCAGCCGCGGCGGTAGCTCGCCGGTGCCTCGGGCTGCATGGCCTCGGCGGGCGGCAGGCGCGACACGCGCCGGGCCGCTGCGTAGCCCCCGACGAGGGCGGCGGCGAGGCTCGCCGCGACGCTCGTCCCGAGCGCCCCGAGATCGAGCACGAAGTCGAAGGTGGGGAACTGGAAGTACGGCCGGTAGAGCTCGAGCATCGCGCTGCCGAGCCACGCCCCGAGCCCGAAGCCGAGCGCGGCGCCGATGAGGGCGATCGCCCCGACGAGCTCGAGGAAGTGCCAGCCCACCTGCCGGTCGCCGTAGCCCACGGCCTTCAGGGTCGCGATCTCGCCGCGCTGCAGCTGGACGATGCGCCCGAGGACCACGTTGATGAGGAAGGCCGCGACGGCGAGGAAGATGACCGGCACCACCGAGGCCATGCTCGAGAGCTGCCCGAGCTCGCCGTCGAGCACCTGGTTCGAGGCCTGCTTGTCGCGCGCCCGCGCCCCGAGCCCGCCGTAGGCCGCGAGCTCGCGGTCGAGCGCGTCCACGACGCCCGCGGCCGCAGTGCCCGGCCGCAGCGACACGACGACGTCGTTGAATGCGCCCTGCATCTGGAAGGCGTCGCCGAGGACGTCGCGGTCCATCCAGAGGATGCCGAAGCGCTGATCGTCCGTCAGGATGCCCCCGCTCCCGACCGGGAACACGAACTCGGGCGACAGCGCCACCCCGACGACGCGCAGCTCGCGCAGGACCCCGTTCAGCACGGCCGGCAGCGGGTCCCCGGGCCGCAGCTTTTGCGCCTTGGCGAAAGATTCGTGGACCAGCACCTCGTCCGGGCGCCCAGGCTCGGGCAGCCGTCCTTCGCGCAGGTAGATCGCGTTCAGGCGCGGCTCGGCGCCGTGCGGGGGCAGGCTCACGATCTGCCCGACGGCCGGCTCGTCGAGCCAGGGCAGCGGCAGGAGCACGCTCTCGGAGAGGCGCGTCTCGACGACGTTCACGCCCGGGACCGACTCGAGGCGCCCCGCGACCTCCTCGGGCGCTCGCTTCAGGGTCGCGAACACGTCGGCGAAGCGGTGGCTCGCGTAGTAGCGGTCGCGCGAGGTCGCGATGGAGTAGGCGTCGCTCTGCAAGGCGACGATGCCGGCGATGCCGCACGCGACGACGAGCGCGATCGTGAAGGCCTGCGCCTTCAGAGCGTAGAGCTCGCGCCACAGCTTCTTGTCGAGCGCCCTCACCAGCAGAGCTCCTCCGGCCGGGCGCGCACCGGGTTGCGGTCGATGGCGGCGATCGAGCCGTCCGACAGGCGCACGACGCGATCGCCGAGCTGCGCGATGGGAACGTTGTGGGTGATGAGCACGACGGTCGTGCCGAGCTCGCGGTTCACGCGGTCGAGCACCGACAGCACGAGGCGGCCGGTGCGGAAGTCGAGCGCGCCCGTCGGCTCGTCGCAGAGCAAGAGGTCCGGGCGCTTGACCACGGCGCGCGCGATCGCCACGCGCTGCTGCTCGCCGCCCGAGAGCTGCGCGGGGAAATGGTCCTTGCGCTCGGCGAGGCCGACGAGCGCGAGCGCGTCCTCGGCGCGCATCGGGTGCTCGGAGATGTCCGTGACGAGCTCGACGTTCTCGCGCGCCGTCAGGCTCGGGATGAGGTTGTAGAACTGGAACACGAAGCCGACGTGCTCGCGGCGGTAGCGCGTGAGCGCCGCCTCGTCGGCCGCGGTGAGGTCGTGGTCGAGGTAGTGCACCGTGCCGGTGCTCGGCACGTCGAGCCCGCCGAGGATGTTGAGCAGCGTCGATTTCCCGCTGCCCGAGGCGCCGAGCAGGACGACCATCTCGCCGCGCGCGACGTCGAGATCGACCCCGCGCAGGGCCACCACCTCGACCTCGCCCATGTGGTAGGTCTTGCCGAGTCCACGGGCCGACAGCACGATGTCCGTGACCATGACGCCCATGCCCGGGCGGGCGTGCATCCGGCGTGCCTAGCGGCCGGGACGACCGCCGTCGCGCCACGCGCTCCGGAGCACAATGTGGGACATGCGCGTCGCCCCACGTGCCGCACGACCCCGCGGAGCAAGAACCGCCCACGGGCCCCGACGATGCGCGTAGCATGATCGACACGGCTCCCTCGATCTCCAGGCTTGGGCCACGCGCCCGCGTCCTCGCCCTATGCGCGGCACTCGTCGCCGCCACCGGCTTCGCGCTCTCCTCCTGTGGCGGAGAGGACACGACCGGCACGGCCACCGGAACGGGCGCGAGCGCGGCCGCGGGCGGCTCGGGCGGCAGCGGCAACAGCGGGCTCGGCGGCAACCTCTTCGGCGGGCACGATCCGGGCAACCCGGCGGTCTCGATCCAGAT
>JADLAB010000122.1 GCA_020848455.1 Polyangiaceae bacterium | reverse complement strand
GGCAAGCGAGGGCGGCGTCCGGACCTGCTCACGGCGCGAGGTGCCGGCCGTGGACGTCGGCGGGGCGGTAGGCCCACACGGTGTCGATCATCTTGCGGATCGAGACGCTGTAGTCCATCACGTTGCCGTTCGGGGTCGCGTACTCGAGGTAGAGGTTGTCGTCGGTCGAGACGAGCTCACCGCGGGCGTCCTCGGCGGCGCTGTCGGCGATGAAGCGATCGAGCTCGGGTCCGCTCAGCGCGAGCCGGTCGAGCAGCGACTCGAGCGTGTAGCCGCCGAGCGTCTCGTGGACGTCGGGCCGCGCGCCGAGGGCGACGAGGCGGCTCCGCGAGGCCACGAGCGGCTCGTCGCTCGCGACCAGGATCCCCTGCCCGCCCGACACGAAGAGCGCGACGTCGGCGAACAGGCCGCGCAGCGTGCGGAGCACCGCGGCGAGATCGGCGCGGTAGATGTGGTGGAGCTGGATCCACTGCTGCAGGATGCCGCCCGGTCGCAGCCGCTCCTTGCACAGGGTGTAGAACTCCCGGCTGTAGAGGTTCGAGGCGCCCGCGAACCACACGCTCGTCAGCTCGATGGTGACGAGGTCGAAGGGCGCCTGCGCGAGCAGGAGCACGTTGCGACCGTCGTTCAGGTGCAGCTCGACGCGCGGATCGTGCAGCGCCCGGCGGTTCGGACCGTCGAAGAAGGTGTCCGCGGCGTCGACGATCGACGGCGAGATCTCGGCGACCTCGATGTGCTCGTACGGGTAGCTCGTGATGGTGCCGAGCGTCGTGCCGGTGCCGAGCCCGATGACGAGCACGCGTCCGAACGCGCGCACGAACAGCGACGGGATGTGCGCGAAGCTCCGCTGCGCGGTGACCTCGCCGCTGTTGTCGCCCTGGAATTTGCCGTTCGTGTAGAGCGTGCGCGTGGCCCCGCGGCGCACGACGGTGGTCACGCCGCCGTGCACGTCCTCGCGCACGAACAGGATCTCGTCGACCGGATCGTTCGGCGCGAAGTACACGTTGGCGCCGTTGGTCATGGCGGCCATGTTCCAGCCGGGGAGCGCGAGCGCCGTGCCCCCGACCGCCCCCGCGGCGATCATGCCGGCGAGGTGCAGGCGGCGGCGGCGCGTGCTCGGCGCCGCGTCCGCGCCCTCCGGAAGCGTCGCGCGCTCACCCGCGGCGCGCGCCTCGCGCTCGGCGCCACGGCTCGCCCAGGCCGCCGCGAGCGCCGCGGCCACGAGCGCGAGCGCGACCGCGCGCAGCGTCCACTCCGAGCCGAGCGCGGGCAAGATCAGGTAGCCCGTGCCGAGCGAGCCCGCGATCGACCCGAGCGTGTTGACCGCCGTGAGCCGCCCGACGAGCGCGCCCGAGTCGGCACGCCCGGCCACGCGCCGCAGGAGCAGCGGGAAGGTGAGGCCCATCGCCACGGTGGGGATCGACAGGACGCCGAACGCGAGCAGGCCGCGCACGGCCTCGCGCGCCGCCCAGCTCTCCGCGAGCTTGCCGAACCACCCGAAGGTGAGCGGTGCGAGCGTCCAGAGCGGCAGCGCGACGACGACGCAGGCTGCCGAGAGCCCGAGCGAGACGGGCAGCGCCCGCGCCCCGAGGCGCCGCTCGACCGGTCCGGCGAGCGCGGCGCCGAGGGTGAGGCAGGTGAGGAACGCCGTCAGCATGAGGCCGAAGGCGTAGGCGCTGTTGCCGATGAGCAGCGTCAGGAGGTGCGTGTCGACCACCTCGGCCGCGAACACGAGCAGGCCGGAGGCGAACGCGAGGCCCACGTGCACGCGCCGCTCGCGCCGTGCGAGCGGGCGCGCGGCGGCGGGAACGGCGGGCGCCGCCCGGACCTTCTCCGTCGGGTCGGCAGGCGCCTCCGCGGATGCGGCGCCCGGCTCGGCGGCGCGCCCGCGCAGGCCGAGCAGGATGGCCGTCACGCCGATGACCGCGTTGACGAGCGCCGCGGCGCGCATGGTGGCGGCGAGCCCGAGCGTCGGTAGCACCCAGTACGCGGCCCCGAGGGCGCCGGCTGCGCCCCCCGCCGTGTTGATGGCGTAGAGCAGGTTGAGGCGGCGCCGGGAGCGCGCAGCGGCGCTGGGGCTCGCCCCCTCGCTCGCGAAGGCGCGCGCCAGCATCGGCAGGGTGACGCCCATCGCGGCCGTGGGCAGGAGCACGCACGCACCCGCGAGCGCCATCCGGAGGCCGCTCACGAGCCACAGCGACGAGGGCAGCGCCTTGACGGCCCCGACGTAGGCGTCGCCGACCGCGTCGAACAGCAGCGGCGTGACGCCGCACACGACGCCGACCAGCACCTCGGCCACGCCGTAGAGGACGAGGGGGCGCTTGACCTTCGACGCGTAGCGGCCGCCGAAGTGGGCGCCGATCGCGAGCCCGGCCATGAAGGCGGCGAGGACGGCGCTGACGGCGTAGGCCGTCGCACCGAAGATCGTCTGGAGCTTGCGCCCGAAGGCCACCTGGTAGAGGAGCGCGGTCGCGCCCGACAGGAAGAATAGCGGTGCGATGGGCAGGATGCTCACGGGGTCTCCGACGCTCCCTCTCGGGGGGTCGGCGCCGTCGTAGTCGCGGGGGCAGCGCCACGCAACGATCCGGGTACCGCGCGGCGCCGCGGCGCCGGATGCGCTACGCTCCGGCGCTCTCCCGGATGACGATCATGGATGGCGAGCTCGCTCCCCTGTCGCGACTCCCCGAGGACTGGGAGCGCGCGCTCGCCCGGCACGGGGCACCGCGCTACCGCGCCCTGCAGGTGTTCCGGTGGATCTGGGCGCGCGGCGTGACCGACCCGGACAGGATGAGCGATCTGCCGAAGACGCTCCGGAGCGCGCTCGCCGGCGCCGTCCCGGCGCTCGCTCCACCGGCGACCGTGGTGCACACGCACCGCTCGCTCGACGGCTCGAAGAAGCTCGTGCTCGGCCTCGCCGACGGCGCCGAGATCGAGACCGTGCTCCTGCCCGTCGCGCGCGGCGCCGAGACGCTCGACGCCGATGCCGCCGCCGCGGACGACGACGGAGACGACGAGGACGGCGCACCGGCCGACGGGCGCGCCGACGCGCGCGCCGACGCGCGCCCGGGTCCCGCGCGCCGGGTCACGCAGTGCGTCTCGACGCAGGTCGGCTGCGCCATGGCGTGCACCTTCTGCGCCAGCGGCCTCGCGGGCCTCCGGCGCCACCTCGACGCGAGCGAGATCGCCGGGCAGGTGCTCCTCGGTCGCGCCGCCTGCGGGCCGGACGAGGCCCTCCGCAGCGTCGTGTTCATGGGCATGGGCGAGCCGCTCCACAACTACGCGGGCACGGCCCGGGCGCTCCGCCTCCTGTCGCACCCCGAGGGTCTCGCGATCCCGCTGCGCCGCATCACGGTCTCGACCTCGGGGCTCGTGCCCGAGATCGCCGAGCTCGGCCGCGACTTCGGCGGTGCCGTCGGGCTCGCGGTGTCGCTCCACCAGGCCGACGACGCCAAGCGTTCGGCGCTGATGCCCGTGAACCGCCGCTACGGCCTCACCGAGCTCGGGCGCGCCCTCGCGGCCTACCCGCTGCCGCCGCGCCGGCGCATCACCATCGAGTACACGCTGCTCGCGGGCGAGAACGACGCGCCCGAGGACGCGCGGGCGCTCCTGCGCTTCCTCCGGCCGCTCCGCGCCAAGGTGAACCTCATCCCCATGAACCGCATCACGGGCTCGACGCTCGGCCCGCCCGATCCGGCGCGCGTGCTCGCCTTCCAGCGACTCGTGACCGACGCCGGGATCGGCTGCTTCGTGCGCCGCCGGCGCGGCGACGACGTGGCGGCCGCGTGCGGTCAGCTCGCCCTCGACCCCGCGCGCGACGTGCTCCGCCGGGCGCCGTCGCGCCGCGCGCGCGACGCTTGACGACGCCGGGCCGGCCTCGTAACTCCGCGTCGTGCTCGACAAGATCCTCATCGCGAACCGCGGAGAAATCGCCTGCCGCATCCTCCGCACCTGCCGGCGCCTCGGCATCCGCACCGTGGCCGTCCACTCGGAGGCCGACGCGGGCGCGCCCCACGTGCGCGCCGCGGACGAGGCCGTGCTGCTCGGGCCGGCGCCGGTGCGCGAGAGCTACCTCGACATCGAGCGCGTGATCGCCGCCGCGCGGCAGACGGGCGCGCGCGCCGTCCACCCGGGCTACGGCCTGCTCAGCGAGAACGCGAGCTTCGGGCGCGCCCTCGCCGCGGCGGGGATCACCTTCATCGGGCCGCCGCCCGAGGTGCTCGACGCCTTCGGCGACAAGATCAAGGCGCGCAGCGTGGCGCGCGCCGCCGGCACCTCCCCGACGCCGGGCACCGACGGCCCCATCGACCCCGCCGACGCCGCGGCGCTCGCGGCCGAGGGCGAGCGCATCGGCTACCCGCTGCTCGTCAAGGCGGCGGGCGGCGGCGGCGGCATCGGCATGCAGCTCGTGCAGAAGGCGGACGGCCTCGCGCGCGCCGCGCAGACCTGCTCGGACCGCGGCAAGAGCGCCTTCGCCGACGCGCGCGTGTACCTCGAGCGCTACATCGAGTCGCCGAAGCACATCGAGGTGCAGATCTTCGGCGACGGGCGCGGCGGCTACGTGGCGCTCGGCGAGCGCGAGTGCAGCCTGCAGCGCCGCCACCAGAAGATCGTGGAGGAGACGCCGAGCGCGGCGCCCTTCTTCGCCGGGCCGGCGGGCACGGCGCGCCGCCGGGCGCTCTGGGAGGCCGCGCTCCGCGTCGTGGCGAGCGTCGGCTACGTCGGCGCCGGCACGGTCGAGTTCGTGGCGAGCCCGGCGGGGGAGCTCTACTTCCTCGAGGTCAACGCGCGCCTCCAGGTCGAGCACTGCGTGACCGAGATGGTGACCGGCCTCGATCTGGTCGAGCAGCAGATCCGCGTCGCCTCGGGCGAGGGACTCGGCCCGGCGGTGTGGGCGCGCGCCGGGGCGCGGCTCGGCGTCGACGGCTCGAGCGGCGACGAGCAGAACGGAGCTCCGGCGGGCCACGCCATCGAGGTGCGCGTCTACGCCGAGGATCCGGCCAAGCGCTTCGCGCCCCAGCCCGGGCGCATCGCGCGCCTCGTCTGGCCCGAGCCCGCACCGTGGCTGCGGATCGAGACGGGCGTCGAGCAGGGCAGCGAGGTCACGCCCTACTACGACCCGCTGCTCGCCAAGCTCGTGGCGCACGGCCCGACGCGCGAGGACGCGCGCGCCCGGCTCGACGCCGCCCTCGGCGCGACCGAGCTCGAGCTCGTCGGGGCGGTGGGCCCGGCCGCCACGAACCTCGCCTTCCTGCGGAAGCTCCTCGCCTCCGAGCGCTTCGTCGACGGCAGCTACGACACGCTCGTGGCCGAGGCGCTCGCGAAGGCGAAGTGAGGGGAGCCGGAAGCTATCAGTTTTCAGTTATCAGTTATCAGCCCGGAGCGGCCGGCCGGAGCGACGAGCGGGCCGGGGGTCATGGGCTGCGGAGCGCGGCGAGGCAGGGCTCGAGCTCGGGGCACGAGCGCGCGAGGCAAGCCTCGCGGCGCTCGGTGACGCCGGCGAGCTCCTCCGGCGGCATCTCCGCCTCGAGCTCGCACTGCTCCTGGCAGAGCCGGTGGCTCTCGCGCACGAGGCGCGCGACCTCGGCCCCGACCTCGGCCCCCGCGAGGTCGCAGAGCCGCTCCCGCTCGCAGGCGTGGCGACAGGCGGCCGACGCGCGGTCGAGCGGGCCGCCGTCGGCGGCGGTCGCCGACGTCGCGGGCGCGCTCGGTCCGGGGCTCGCCTGCGTCGCGGACCCGCTCCGTCCGTGGCTCGCGGGCGACCTCGCGGTGGCGTCGGCCGGGGTCGGGCGCGTGCCCGGCGCAGACCGGCTGCCGTCCTCGCAGCCCGCCGCCGCGAGCGCGCACGCGACGCACGCGCGCGCGACGAGCCGCCGGCG
>JADLAB010000121.1 GCA_020848455.1 Polyangiaceae bacterium | reverse complement strand
AGAGAGCGGGATTCGAACCCGCGGTACCCTTACGGGCACACCTGATTTCGAATCAGGCACCTTCGGCCTCTCGGTCACCTCTCCGTCGGCCACATTGGCAAAGCGCGGGCGCTCGGTCAAGGCGCAGCTGCGGGCGCAGCGACCCCGTCCGGTGCGTGCGGTCGCCGGACACCTCGTGGACGTGTGGCGCCATGACGAGGCTCGAGAGGCGAGGCTCGGTGATCGTGGCCGTGACGCTCGGCGCGTGGTGCGCGACCCTCGCGGGCCGCGCAGCGGCACAGCCCGCCCCCGCACCGCCACCCGCGCCCGCACCCGAAACACCCGCACCCGCACCCGAAACCCCCGCTCCCGCCCCCGCTCCCGCTCCCGCCCCCGCCCCCGCTCCCGCCCCCGCACCCGCCCCCGCTCCCGCACCCGCACCCGCTCCCGCTCCCGCCCCCGCTCCCGCCCCGTGGACCGTGGGCCCCGGCCGGGCGGAGCCGGGCCTCTCGCTCGCGCTCGGCCTCGAGGCGGGCCTCGGCGCGCGCCTCGGGGATCCCCTGTTCGTGGCGAAGACGGGCGTCGGGCTCCTGCTCGGTGCGCGCTTCGAGGTGCTCGCCGTGCCCGAGGTCGCGATCGGAATCGCGTACGAGCACCGGGATCTCGGCTCGGAGACGACCGGGATGCTCGCGTCGGGCACCGCCGACATCGACCACTCGGCCCACGTGCTCTCGGCCGTGGTGCGCGCCTATCCGGCGCGCATCCCGGAGGTGGGCGGCTTTCTCGAGCTCGGGCTCGGCGCGGCCTGGCAGCGCGTCGACGCGCGCGGGGTGACCTGGGCGCCGGGCATGCCGGGCGGCGGCCGGAGCTTCGTGTGCAAGGGCGGCGACACCGCGGGCTTCGCCCTGCGAGCCGCGCTCGGCGCCGACGTCGCGCTCGGCGCCGGGGTGCGCTGGCTTTCGGCGGCCGGCCTCGACGTCGCGCGACTCGGCGACGACGTCCTCGACTCCTGCGCGCCGGGGGCCGGAACGACGACCGGGTTCGCCTTGCGCACCGGCTTCGCCTATCTTTTCGACGTGAGCGGCGGCTGATCCGGTCGCCGCCGACCCCCGAGCGAGTCATGGGCGTCACGGCAGACAGTCACGGCAAGAGCGGCAGCCGCAGCAGCGGCAGCGAGAAGGCGGAGCCGACCGGCGGGGCGTTCGTCGTCGCGGGCGCGCTCGCGTCGCACCCGCTCGCCGCGGCGTTCGCCGCGGAGGTACGCCGCGTCCACCACCGCTACGCGGTCGAGGTCGTGTCGGGCTACCGGCTGTGCCCGCACATCGGCGAGCCGCACGCGAGCTTCGGGCGCTTCTGCGTCATGCTCGATCGGGTCCCCGACCTCGAGGCCGCCGTGGCCGAGGTCGCCGCGGGCGTCGCCGACGGCATGCTCGTGCACCTCGTCTACCCGCTCGTCGACCTCGAGCCCACGCACTTCGAGCGCTTCTGCAACGAGCTCCACGCCGAGGTGGCCCGCCGCCTGCCCGATCCGCCCGTGCACGCCACCTTCCACCCGCGGCTCGAGGGCGACGCGCTCTCGCCGGCGCGCATGGTGGGCCTGCTGCGCCGCGCGCCCGACCCCTTCGTGCAGTTCGTGCCCGAGGGCCTGCACAAGGGCGGCACGGTGTTCGCCGACCTCGCGACGCTCGATCTCGAGAGCCTGCTGAAGGGCCCGCGTGACTACGCCACGCGCACCTTCGAGCGCCTCAAGAGCGGCGGGCTCGACGTGCTGCTCGGGTGGCTCGCCGACATCCGGGCCGATCGCGACCGGAGCTACGCACCCTACCTGCAGGCGCTCGAGGCGTCGCGGATACCCCGGGAGCCCGACGCGCCCACCGCGCCCGCGCCGCGCGGCTAGCCGGAGCGCCGCGCGACGAGAGCGGGGCGCACGCGAGGTCACGACCATGGCGAGACGTCGGTCCACCGTCCACGCGTGCGCCGCCGCGCTCGGGCTCGTGGCGCTCGCGGTCGAGGGCTGCGCCCCCGTGGGCGCACGGCCGGGCCCGACCCCGGGGCCCGTCGCGACCGAGCGGACGACCGCCGTCGCGGGCGCGAGCGCCCCTGCCGCGACCGCGGCGGTCGCCGCCGCGAGCGTGCCGACCGCGGGGGCGAGCGCGCCGAGCGCGCCGAGCGCACCGACCGCCGCCGCGAGCGTGCCGAACGCGACCGACCACGCGCCGAGCGCCCGAGAGATCGCGCCCGCGATCCACATCGCGCTCGATCGCCCGTACAAGCTCGGCGCCCTGCCCGAGCCCAAGACCTCGGAGGCGTACCGGATCGACATCCTGTGGCGCCGGGCCTGGAACTCGGGCGGCACGGGCGTGGTCGCGGGCGAGCTGCCGCCGCCCGAAGGGCACCCGGACCCGCGCGTCGTCATCTCGGTCGTCGCGGCGCGCGGGCCGCTCGAGGCCGCGCTCGTCGAGCGCGTCGCGCGCCGGAACCACTGGATCCACGTGGTGCGCTGCCACGCGCTCGGGTCCTACAAGGACGCGCTCCTGCACGGCGAGACGCGCGCGCACTTCACGGTCACGCCGTCGGGCACGGTCACGCGGCCGACCCTCGACGGGAGCGACCTCGCGCAACCCGAGGTCGCCGCGTGCATGGTGGCCCGCCTCGAGCGGCTCGTGCTCCCGGCGGCGCGCGCGGCGACGCGCGTCGAGCTCAGCATGAAGGTGTGGCCCGGCGACGATCCGACCCCGCCGCCCGAGGACGTGCTCGAGCCCGGCCCGGGCGCGCTCGACGAGGCGGCCATGCTCGCGGGCGTCGAGGCCGGCCTGCCCGCGCTCGAGGCCTGCTACCGCGCGGGCCTCGGCTACGCGCCGGAGCTCTGGGGACGGCTGCTTCTGCGCTTCCACGTGGCCCGCGACGGCGTGGCCGACGAGGCCTTCGAGGGCGGCTCGCGCTTCCCGGACGCGCGGGTCAAGCAGTGCATGCTGCGCGCCGCGCGCTCCTTCGTGTTCCCGGCGCCGCGCGGCGGCGAGCTGCGCTTCGTCGTGCCCGTGCGCTTCTGGACCGACCGGAGCGCACCGCCGCCCGAGGCCGCCGGCGTGGGCCTCTCGGCGCGCCGGCCGGCCGCGTCGCCGGGCGAGTGAGCGCCGAGCGAGCGCCGCCGCGCGAGCGCCTGCCACAAAACGCGTGTCCCGCGCTGCCTCTCTCGCGAGAGCGCGGCGCGGGACACGTGGCCGCCGGCACGAGGCCGACGGCGAGCAGCGTCTAGATCAAGCGACCGAGTCCTTGATCGCCTTCACGGGGCGGGCGCGCACGACCTTGCGTGCGGGCTTCGCCTTGAAGACCTGCTCTTGGCCGGTGAAGGGGTTGATGCCCTTGCGCTCCTTCTGAGCCGGCTTCTTGATGACGGTGAACTTCGCGAAGCCGGGCACGGTGAAGGTGCCGCTCTTCTTGAGCTGCTTGTGACCGATGTCGACCAGATGGTCGACGATGTCCTTCACTTGCTTGCGCGTCAGGCCCTCGCTCGCCTCGACGAGCGCGGCGATGAGGCCGGCCTTCGTCAGAGCAGCGTCGCCCTTCTTGGCGGGAGTCGTCTTGGTTGCCATGCGAGCATTCCTCCGGTGGCGGTTGCTACGGGTCCCGTAAAAAGCACATTCCGCGACACCGTCCAATTGAAAAGTGCGTTCCACCCCATGAAAAAAGGGCGTTTCGTGACGCGCGCGCGGGGCTTCGCGCGCCGCCCGGGGGCCCGCAGAGTTCAAGTGACCTCTGCGAGGTTCGCATCGAAGCTACCGGGATGGCTCCAAGGTCCGCGGGTGCGACGGCGCCGAGCGCACGGCCACGGGACGCGCGGCGCCTCGTCCTGCTAAGGTGCTCGCGAAACATGGCCCGTGCTCCCGTCGCTCTCGCTGCCGGCCGCCGACGCGGCCGCCTCGCCCTCGTCGCCGCGCTCGCCGCCGCGCTCGCCTCCGCCACGGTCGGCCTGGCGGGCGCGCCCGACGCGCTCGCTGCGCCCCCCACGCCGCAGCAGAAGTACGAGGCCCTCAAGCTGTCGCGCGAGGCCGACGCGCTCCTGAAGAAGGGCGCCTACGCCGACGCGGCGCAGAAGCTCGAGCGCGCCGACACGCTCGATCCGGCGCCGGAGTACAAGGTGGCCCTCGCGCAGGTGCTCATCGAGCTCCGGGAATTCGTGCGGGCGGGCGAGGTGCTCGCCGCGGCGGCCACGGCGACGCCGACGACGATCGCGCAGAAGAAGGCGGTCGACCGCGCCAAGGAGTTCCGGCTCGAGGTCGAGGAGCGCACGCCCACGCTCGCGGTCGAGGTGCGCGAGCCGAGCGCAGCAGCGGTGGTGCTGCAGCTCGACGGCGAGCCCTTCGAGGCGGACACTCCGAGCCCCGTGAATCCCGGGCACCACGAGCTCACGGCCGAGGCGCCCGGCTACCAGGCGCTGCGCCAGGGGGTCGACCTCAAGGAGTCGGACCGGAAGACGCTCCCCGTGACGCTCGTCAAGACCGGCGGCGCGGGCGCCGACGACGCGGGCTCGAGCTCGCGCGGCTTCAACAAGCTCCCCGCGGTCATCGCCTGGGGCGTCGGTGGGGCCGCGCTCTTCGGCATGGGCGTCGGTGCGGGCGTGTACGCGATGCAGGCCACGCAGGAGGTGTCCGACGTCTACCGCTGCGGTGAGGACGGCGTGTGCCACCCGACGCCGGAGCAGCGCCCCTACTTCGACGACGACCTCTACAACGCGCAGGTCTACGGCAACGTGTCGACGGCGGGCTTCGTGCTCGCGGGTGTGGGGGCCGCGGCCGGCGCGGTCCTCTGGGTGCTGAGCGACCGCAGCCAGGCCCCGGACGAGCCGCCGAGCGCGAGCCTCCTGCCCCTCGTCGCGCCCGGCTTCGGCGGCGTGGCCGGCGCGTTCTAGAGCGACCGCGCCGCCCTCTGGCGCGGCCGCTCGCTGCTTTTTGCGCGCCGTTCACCCGGAGCGGACGTTTGCACTTGCCAACGACTCGTGGCGTGGTCACGGTACGCCGCCCCCGGTCGAGGCAGTGGCGCCGAGGCGCGAGCACGCGGCGGCTCGTGCACGAGTACGGTGACGCAGGGTGCCCGAACCGGGGTCGCCGCCGAGGGAGAGCATGCCTACCCGTTTCGACAACAGCGGCAACCCGGACATCAAAGAGGTCGTGGCGCGCTACCGCGGCGCCATGAAGCGGCGCCTGCGCTGGATCGCGCCGCTTGCGCTGCTCGCCATCGCGGTCGTGGTGGCCCTCACCGGCGTCTACACGGTCGGCCCGGGCGAGGTCGGCGTGGTGCGGACCTTCGGCAAGAACACCGACCTCACGCGCGCCGGCCTGCACTTCGCCTTCCCGTTCTTCCAGCGCGTCGACGTCATCAACGTCGAGAAGGTGCGGCAGATCGAGATCGGCTACCGCTCGGAGGGCACGAGCGACAAGCGCGGCGGCGACAGCACGAGCGCCAAGCGCGTGCCGAGCGAGGCGCAGATGGTCACCGGCGACGAGAACATCGTCGAGGCGCAGCTCGTCGTGCAGTACGTCATCGCCGAGCCCGACAAGGTGCTGTTCAAGCTGCGCGACTTCGAGAAGGTGCTCTCGGCCGCGACCGAGGTTGCCCTGCGCAGCGTGGTCGGGCGTACGACCATCGACGACATCCTCACGCAGGGCCGCGAGCAGGCGCAGATCGAGACCAAGATCGAGCTGCAGGAGCTGCTCGACAAGTACGACAGCGGCCTCGCCATCCGCGAGGTGAAGCTCCAGGAGGTCGACGCGCCCGAGGAGGTGAAGGACGCCTTCCACGACGTGGTGCGCGCCCGCGAGGAGAAGGAGAAGGTCATCAACGAGGCCAAGAGCTACGAGGCCGACATCATCCCGAGGGCGCGTGGCGAGGCGCAGAAGCGCCTGCGCGCCGCCGAGGCGTACCGCGAGCAGCGCAAGATCCGCGCGCGCGGCGACGTCTCGAAGTTCCTCTCGGTGCTCGCCGAGTACTCGAAGGCAAAGGCCGTCACGCGCGAGCGCCTGCACATCGAGACCGTGCAGCGCATCATGTCGAGCCTCGGCCGCAAGGTGTTCGTCGACGGCGCGATGGCCAAGGGCTCGGTGCCGATCATGAACCTCAACGCGCTCATGGGCGCCGCGGGCGTCGGGGCAGGACCCACGGCGGGCCCGGGCAAGTAGGCGGGAGCAGGCAACATGAAGAAGCTCATCATCGCCGGCGTCGCGCTCGTCGCCCTCGTCATCCTGGCCGCCACGAGCGCCGTCTTCGTGGACGAGACCGAGTACGTCATCGTCACCGAGTTCGGCCAGTACAAGCGCACGCTCGACGCCCCGGGCCTGGCCTTCAAGGCGCCGTGGCAGACCGCGACGCGCGTCGACAAGCGCCTGCTCGCGAGCGACGCGCCGCAGGAGGAGTACCTCACCCGCGACAAGAAGCGCCTGGTGTGCGACCCCGTCGTGCGCTGGCGCGTGGGCGACGCGCTCAACTACTTCATGAAGGTGCGCGACGAGTCGAGCGCCCGCAAGCGCCTCGACGGCATCGTGCTCTCGGAGCTGCGCCAGGAGCTCGCCAAGAACGACTTCGGCGAGATCGTGGGCAAGGAGCGCGCGACGCTCATGGACAACGTGACCGAGCGCGTGAAGAACCTCGCGACCGAGCTCGGCATCGAGGTCATCGACGTGCGCATCAAGCGCGCCGACTTGCCGACCCAGGTGCAGCAGAGCGTGTTCGCGCGCATGCGCGCCGAGCGCGAGCGCCAGGCCAAGCAGTACCGCTCCGAGGGCCAGGAAGAGAGCGACAAGATCAAGGGCGCGGCCGACAAGGAGCGCGAGATCCGGCTCGCCGAGGCCGACGAGCAGTCCGACCGCATGCGCGGCGAGGGCGACGGCGAGGCGACCGCCATCTACGCCGACGCCTTCGGTCGCGACATCGAGTTCTACTCCTTCGTGCGCAATCTCGAGCTCTACGAGAAGGCGATCGACAAGGACGCGACGCTCGTCGTCTCCACCGACTCGCCGCTGTTGCGGTACCTGATGCAGCCCGGCAAGGCGAGCGACGTCAAGGTCGACGTCAGGCCCGCCGAGGAGCGGGGCGCGGCGGCACCGCCGGCCGTGGTGCCCGCGCCGCCGGGCCGCTGACGCCGGGAGCGAGCGCATGAAGCCCTTCGTGTTGAAGAAGCTCGCACCGGTCCTGTTCGTCGAGGCGGTCGAGCCCTGCGTCGCCTTCTGGACCGGGCTCGGCTTCGACAAGACCGCCGAGGTGCCGCACGGCGACGCGCTCGGCTTCGTCATCCTCGCCAAGGACGGGGTCGAGCTCATGTACCAGAGTCGCGCGAGCGTGAAGGCCGACGTGCCCGCGCTCGCCGACGCACCCTCGGCGACGGCGCTGTTCCTCGAGGTGGACGACCTCGATGCCGTGGCGGCGCGCGTCGCCTCCGCGCCCCCGGTGTTCGCGCGCCGCAAGACCTTCTACGGCTCCGAGGAGATCGCCGTCCGCGACCCGGCGGGCAACGTCGTCACCTTCGCGCAGATGGCGGGCTGAGCCGCACCCCGCGCCGTCCGCGCGGGCTCAGCCCGAGAACACCGACAGCGCGCCCGGCTCGACGCGCACGTCGATCGGCAAGAGGCCGAGCGGCTCACCGTCCACGTCGAGCGGGAAGCGGTCGCGGATGCCCTCGTTGGCGAGCTCGATCACGATGCGGTCGCAGGCGTGCACGCTGACGGCCGGATTGTCGACGTGCTTGCCCTTGTAGATCGACAGCGACGACAGCATGAAGCGCAGCTTCGGCGCCGCGCCCATCGACACCACGTCGAACAGGCCGTCGTCGAGCCGTGCCATCGGGGCCACGTGCATACCGCTGCCGAAGTACTGCCCGTTGCAGATGGCGAGCGAGCGCGTCGCGAGGTCGAGCGCCTCGACCGTGCCCCCGCGGTGGAGCTGGCAGGCGAGCTCGCCCACCTCGCTCTGCCACAGGGCCCGCACGCTCGCACCGAGGTAGGCCACGGTGCCGCCGAGCGAGCGGCTGGCGCGCGCCACGTAGCGGTCGACGAGGCCGCCCATGCCCACCGACAGGATGTTGACGAACCAGGCCTCGGCGCGCGCGCCGTCGTCGTTCGTGTAGGCGAAGCGCCCGACGTCGACCGAGCGCGTGCGCCCCGAGGCGATCGCCTCGCAGTAGCGGTCGAGGCGGTGCTCGAGACCGAGGCTCTTTCTGAAGTCGCCGCCCGTGCCCTGGCCCACGATGCCGAGGGTCGGCGGGCGGTGCCCCGCGGCACGGCCGAGCATGAGACCGTTGACCACCTCGTGGATCGTGCCGTCGCCGCCCACGGCGATGACCGCCGGGCGCCCCGCGATCGCCGCCGCCTCGGCCAGACCCACGGCGTGCCGCGGCCGCTCGGTGAGCGCGACGTCGAAGGCGCCGACGTGACGCTCGAGCACGGCGCACAGCTCCTCGGCCGCCGCGCCGGCACGGCCGCCGCCGGAGTGAGGGTTGAGGATGACGAGCGGCTTCGAGCTCATGGGGGGGTCCTCGTCGCCGCGTTCAGCGGCGCAACAGACGCGGCCACACCGCGCCGCGCGCGCGGAGATCGTCGATGGTGTCGCGCAGGGTGTCGTCCGGGTCGCGGGGCGAAAAGCCGAGCTCGGCGCGCGCGCGCGACGCGTCCGCGTACCAGTAGAACTGCGCCATCTCGGCGCTCGCGCGGTCGACCGGGGCCTCGAGGCCGAGTGCGCGCGCCGCGCGCGCGAACAGATCCATGCCGAGGCCCGCGACGAGCGGGCTCGTGCGCGGCAGGCGCACGAGCGGCGGCCGCACGCCCGAGAGGCGCCCGAGGCGCGCGAACAGCTCGCCGAGCGACCAGTTGGCGGCGTTGACGAGGTAGCGCTGCCCGGGCCGACCGCGCTCCATGGCGCTCGCCATGGCGCTCGCCGCGTCGCGGGCGTCCACGAACGCGATGCCGCCCGCCGGCACGAAGGGCAGCTTGCGCTCGAGGAACAGGCGCACGTCCTCGGTGGAGGAGCCGTGGACGTCGCCCGGCCCGAGCAGCAGCGAGGGGTTGACCGCCACGACCTCGAAGCCCGGCGCCGCGCGGTCGAAGGCGGCGCGCTCGGCGTGGAGCTTGCTGCGGTAGTAGGGCCACCGGCCGATGATCCGCTGCGGGGTGGGGGCGTCCTCGTCGCGCACCTCGGCGGCATCGTCGCTCACCGCCACGATGCCGCTCGTGCTCGCGATGACGACGCGCCGCACGCCGGCCGCGCGCGCCGCGTCGAGCGTCGTCTTGGTGCCGTCGACGTGCACCCGGTAGAGCGCCTCCGCGTCGGCCGGATCGCGCGACACCTTGCCGGCGCAGTGGAACACGCCCTCGCAGCCGGCGACCGCGGCGCGCATCGCCGCCGGGCTGCACACGTCGCCGAGGCGCACCGTCACGCCGGCGGCCTCGAGCAGAGGGTCGGGGCGGCGGCACAGCGCGACGACCTCGTGGCCCGCTCCGAGCAAGCTCGCGCAGAGGTGACGACCGAGGAAGCCCGTCGCCCCGGTGACGAGATGACGTGTCATGCGGCCCTCTCCTTAGCCCCACCGCCCCGACCCGCAAAGCCCGATTGGCGCGGTCCCGTCGCGAGCCGCCGCGAGCTCGCGTATGCTGCCGTCGTGATCGGGGTCTCGACTCGCTCGGTGGTGCTCGTGCTGGCACTCTGCCTCGGGGGCGGCTGCGGTGGTCGCAAGACTGCGGCGGGCCCGGAGCCCGCCACCGCGAAGGCCGCGCCGACCGAGCTGCCCAAGGTGCTCCGCACCTGCCTCCACCCCGACGCCACCGAGTGGCTCCTCACGGCGACGGAGCCGCGCCTCGAGCGCGGCGAGCGCTACGCGAGGGCCACGGCGATGTACCGCGGCCTCTCCGAGGGCGGGGGCCCCAAGGACGCGAGCTACCCGGAGGCGTCCCACACGCTGCTGCTCTACCGCAGCCTCGCGCTCGAGCCCGTGACCGACGACTTCGGGCTGTTCGCGGTGCAGTTCTACCTCGACGTGCTGAACGTGCTGCTCGTGAGCCGGCCCGCAGAGCGTGAGGTGTGCCTGCTCGCGGGCCAGAACGACCTCGACGCCTTCATGGCGAAGTACTGCGCCCGCGGCACGAGCCACCCGGACGACTGCGCCACCTTCGCCCGGCTGCACTGCGCGCTCGACGGCCGCCCTGCCAAGGACTGCCCCGCGACCGCGGCACCGCGCTGAGCGCCGGCGCGCGCCCCGCGCAAATGCGCTCCCGCGCACGGCGGGCCGCTGATAGCCTGGAGGCGTTGCCTTTCTCCGGGCGTGTGGAGGTCGACATGGTGCGCAACACGGGTCTCGGCATCGGCGCGGCGCTGGTGCTCGGCGGGGTCTTCTGGGCGGCGTGCGACGGCTCGGGCGAAACGAGCGGGAACACGACCACGGGCGCAGGCGGAGCCGGAGCCACGACCAGCAGCTCCACCACGACGGGCATGGGCGGCTTCATCCTCAACGGGGGCAACGGCCAGGGCGGGGGCATCAACGGCTGCGACCCGCAGT
>JADLAB010000120.1 GCA_020848455.1 Polyangiaceae bacterium | reverse complement strand
TGGGGCCAACCCCACTCAATCAGGTCGCGACGACACAGCGAGCTCGGTAGCGATGAAGATCACCTGCGACTCCTGCGGCGCAAAGTACACGGTTTCGGACGACAAAGTTCAGGGCAAGACGGTCAAGGTCAAGTGCCGCAAGTGCAGTGCGGTGATCGTCGTCTCGAGCTCGGGTGAGACCTCCACCTCGGGGGCCGGCGCTGCCGCCGCGGCACCCGAGGGCGGGGCACCGGGGACCTACACGGTCAGCGTCAGCGACGGCGACCAGCGCCAGATGACGCTCGAGCAGATCGTCGCCGCGTACAACGAGGGCGCCATCGACGCCGAGACCTTCGTCTGGGCCGAGGGCATGGCGGACTGGCAGCCGCTGCGCGAGGTCGACAAGGTCGTCGACGCGCTGCACAACGCCGCGCAGCCGGCCGCAGAGGCCGCGGGCGGTGGCGAGGACCTCGGCGCGACCGTCGCGATGAGCGACAGCCCGCTCTTCCGGCAGAACCTCGTGCCGGCCTCGGCTCCGACGGCGGTCGGGCTCGGCGCGTTCGGCACGGCGAAGACGGCGGCCCAGCCCGCCGTGCCGAAGGCCACGCCCAAGGCCGACGTGTTCACGGGTCGCGACGGGGGCGGCTTCGGTTTCCAGGCGCCCGCGGCCGCCAAGCCCGCGGGTGGCGGCGGCGAAGAGAACAGCGCCATCTTCTCGCTCTCGATGCTCACCGCCAAGGGTGGCGGCGCGGCGACGCCGTCCGCGAGCGCGGGGCCGAGCAAGAGCGGCAACGAGGACTCCGGTCTCATCGACCTCAAGGCCCTCGCCTCGTCGGGCGCCAAGGCCGCGCCCGCGACGGCCGCGATGATGCCCATCGACTCCCCACTCGGACTGGGCGGCGGCGCCGTGTTCCCGCTCGGCGCACCGGCGGCGCCCCCCCCGACCACCGCGACCGTGGCGCCTCCGGCCAAGAGCAACACGACCCTCATCGTGGTGCTCGGTGCCGTCGTCGCGGTGATGGGCGCCGCGCTCGTGTTCATGCTGGTGCGCGGCGGTGGCGATCCGCCGCCGCCGACCGCCACCGTGGCCGCGACACCGCCCCCCCCGACGACCACCACCACGCCGCCGGTCACCGAGACGACCTCGGGAGCGGCGACCTCGGCCGAGGCTCCGGTGGGGAGCGGCAGCGCGAGCGCCACGGTGTCGGGTAGCACGACCGCCAAGGTTCCGCCTCCGACGACGACGGGCAAGGTGCCGCCCCCCACCACGACGGGCGTCAAGCCCCCGCCGCCGCCACCACCTCCGGTCACGAAGGGCTGCGGCTGCGGCTGCTCGTGCGACGACCTCATGTGCGTCATGCGGTGCAGCAAGAAGAAGTGACGGTCGGCGCGCGCCGGCGGCCGACGTCGCACGCGGCGCGCCGCGCGCGCCGTGCTAGATCGAGCGCGTGAACGTCGTCTGCGCGGGCATGGGTCGGGCGGGCCTCGCGGGCGCGCTCGCGCTCGGCCTGCCACTCGCTCTCGGCGCGTGTGCCGCGACCGAGGCGGCGCGGCCCGCCGCTCCGGCCGCGGCGGCGCTCGACGCCCCGCTCGTGACGATGCGCACGCCGAGCGAGCTCGTCCCCGATCTCGACTTCGCCGCGCAGGAAGCGTGGCAGGTCGACCGCGACGAACGGCGCTACCTGCTCGCGGGCATGCGCGTGCGCGTGCGGCCGAACGGGGTCGTGGCGCGCGCCGGGGATCGCTTCCCGCCGGGCAGCGTGAGCGCGCTCGAGCTCCCCGAGCGGCTCGGGGGCGGCTATCTGTTCTATCTGTCCGACGGCAACGGTACGCGGCTCTGGCGCGCGCCGACCTGGGTCGCGCCGCTCGAGCCCCTGGCGGCGCTCGCCGCCGCGACCGACGAGGTGGTGCCGGGCTTCGACCGACTCTACCTGCGGAGCCAGGCGAGCGGCGGGGCGCTCGTCGCCATCGAGCCGAGGAGCGGGGACCTCATGCCGCTCGGCGGGCTCCCGCTCGCCTCGGGCTACGGCGTGATGGCCTTCGCCGACGGCTGGCGCGGCGTGGTCGACACCGACTACGCGGGCCCGATGGCGAGCTTCGACGCTGGCGCGAGCTGGTGGCCGATGCGCCTCGGCGAGCGGGCCTTCGGCGCCGGCGTGCTCGGCGGCGACCCGGTGGTTCACGTCTCCGGCGGCAGGTATCGCCTCGACGCTCGGGGCGGCTTGCAGTTCGTCGCCGACGAGCCCCCGAGCGACGCACCACCTGTCGAGGCCGACTCCGGCGCTTCGGGCGGCGCGCGCCACCCGCTCGGCGAGCACCCGCTACGCCGCGCCCTGCTCGACGGGTGGCCGGACACCGGCGACAGCGCCGTCGTCCTGCACGAGGGCTCGCTCTACCGCGTGGCGCTGCCGTCCGTCGACGTGCTCGCCGTGGCGCGGCGCGCCCTGCCCGAGGCCGAGGCGGAGTGCCACGCCGTGCGCGTGGGCCCGGGCTTCGGCTTCGTGTGCGCCGAGCGGAGCGGCCCGACGAGCCTCTACGCCTTCGCGCCGCCGCTCGGGGTGCGACCTCTCGTGCGCTTCGCCGAGCCGCGCTTCGTGGCGCCGAGCGGCAACGGCTGGCTGGTCGTGCGCGGCCCGTGCGTCGGGGCCGACGCGAGCCCCACGGTGCGCACCTACTGCATCGTCGCGCCCGAGGGCGGTGTGCGCGAGGTGAGCGTGCGCGGCGACGTCGGCGTCGAGCGGGTCGTGGCGCTCGCCGACGGCCGGGTGGTGGTGCTCGTGCCACCGCGCCTCGGCGCGCCAGGCCTCGTCAACGTCATCGCCGGCGACGCGCAGACGAGCGCCGCGCTCACCTTCCCGGACAAGCCGAAGCGCGCGACTCTGCTCGCCCAGCGCGGCATGTGGCTCGAGGGCTTCGAGGAGCGCGCGCCCGGCGTCCTCGCCGGCTGGGTCGAGGCCGGGGGGCCCGCGATCGGCGTGTCGGTGACGCTGGATGGCAAGGTCACGCTCGGCACGCTGCGCGACCGCGAGGGAGAGCTGCTCGTTTCGGGGCGCTTCGCGCTCGCCGTCAACGACAACGGGACCGCCGAGGAGTCGACCGATGGCGGCGCGACGTGGGAGGAGCTCGAGCTGCCGGCGCTCCCCGAGGGACCCGGTGACGCCGCGACGCGCGGCTGCTCGCCGCTCGGTTGCGCCCTGCGGGGCTGGCTGCGCCTCGGATGGGGCAAGCCCGGCAAGGAGGGCGACCTCGCGGAGGTGACCGCCCCCGACACCCAGTACGGCAAGCCCGCCTCGCTCGAGGCGCTGGCGTGGCGCTGCGAGGTCGTGGGCCCTGCGACGGCCGGCGGCTACGACGCGCCGACCGATCCCGAGCGCTCGCGCACGGGCTGGTCGCGCTTCATGGGGCAGGAGCCGCCGAAGCTCGGCCCCGACGACGTCGGCGTCGATCGCCCGAGCCCGAGCTACGAGGGCGTGGGATCGCACATCTACGTGTGGGGACCGAAGAGCGCCGACTGGACGCGGGCGGGCTCGTGGCAGGTGCGCTTCGAGGACCGCTTCGCGGTGGACGCCGGCGTGCGGCAGAGCGCCACGGCGCGCTCGCCCTGGGCCGACGACCTCAGCGCTTCGGACGGCATCGGCGTCGCGCGCCGCGGCGCCTACTGGAAGTGGGGCGTGCACCCCGATCCGTCCGGGCGCGCCGCCCTGCTCAGCGCCTGCCGCGCGGCCAACTGCGGGCTGTACGCCGTGGCCGAGGGGCGCCCCGTGCTCACCATCCGCGATCCGGCCGGGGCGTCGGAGTTCGTGAAGCCGCTCGACGAGTCCGCCGTGCGCGTGGGCGAGACCTGGTACTTCCTCGCGGACACGCAGGAGTCGATCGATCTCTGGCGCGTCGACCTCGGGGTCGCGCGGCGCTTCGGGAGGCTGCCGCGCGTGCCCGCGCGCCGCTACGCCTCGTCGGTCGTGCGGCTCGTGCGCCGCGCGGTCGGCAGCGAGATCGGCCTGTTGCTCTCCACCGACGACGACGCCAACGGCCAGCAGCGGCCGCCGCACTGGTTCGTCCACCCCATCGATCCGCAGACGGGCGCGCTCGGCGTGCCCGTCGATCTCGGGCGCAGCGACTTCGACGGCGTGGCGCCGCCACCGTGTGTGCCGGGCGAGGACGGCTGGCTCGTGGAGCTGCCGCCGGGCTATCCGTCGCAGGTGCGCCTCGCGGACGGGACGGCGTTCTTCGACAGCGTCGACTACCGGCTGCGGCTCGTGCCGGGGGGAGGCTGTGTCGACGCCATGGCGGCGCGCACGGGGCGCTCCTTCGACGAGCCCGCGCCCGCCGGCCGCAAGCCGCCGCCCCAGCCGAGCGCGGCTAGCACCGAGCTGCCGGTGCCTTTCGCCGTGACCGAACAGAGCGCGCAGCGTCGCTGGCACCTGCGCTGCGGGCCCGAGGCAGCGAGCGCGCCGCGCGCGCGCTGCCCGGCGGGCGATCCCCTGTGCAGCGACATCGAGCCGTGACGTCGCCGCCCGCCGGCGGTTACTCGGTGCAGCGCTCGTCGGGGACGCCGGGCACCCGCGACCAGACCTGCCCGAGCACGTGGCCGCCGAGCGGCACGAAGCGCACCGTCACGGGCGCGGCGCCGCGTCCGAGCAAGAGCTCGACCTCGACGTCGGTGCGGCCCGCCTCGAAGCGCAGCAGCTCGAGGGGCTCACTCTCGCGCACGCCGGCCCGGGCCGCGGGGCCCGTCGGATCGAGACCCACGACCTGGTGCGCGGCCCGGCTCGCCGCGGCGTCGAGGCCGAGCGCGAAGAGCGGGTAGCGGCCCGGTGCCGCGCGGAAGCAAGGTCCGAAGGTGCCGGGCCCGAGCACGGGCGCGCGGGGCTCGGCGACGAAACGCGCGAAGGCCGGCGCCTCGTCCGACCCGGTGCGCGCGCCCACGAGCTCGAGCCAGCTCGCGACGGGCAACGGCCCGCCAGCGGCGCGCGCGCGCCCGAGGAGCTCGCGCACGAGCGCCGGCAGGCCCTGCGACTTCGGGTCGGCCGTGCGCAGCCGGGCGTGGACGTCGCTCGCGTACAGGGCGCCGCGCGCGATGGCGAGGCGGAGGGCGGGCCCGGCGCGGTCGGCCGCGAAGGCCCGGGCGAGCTCGGCCGAGCCGAGCGCGCGCAGCGGTGAGGCGTGCGCGACGTCGAGCAGCCGGCCGATCTCGCGCAGGTACTCGTCCGCCGTCAGCAGGCCGAACGAGAACAAGAGGTCGCGGGCGAGCGCGCGCGCGACGCCCCCGGTGAACCATGCGGCCTCGGCTTCGCTCGCCGGGTCGGGGCTCGGCGAGCCCAGCCACAGCCGGCCCCCGACCCAGTGCTGCACGACCACCGTGGCGAGCGCGATGCGAAGCTCCCCGGTCCACGGCTGCCCGAGCCCGACGGCGACGAGCGCCCCGGCGGTGCGCGGGATCACCTGCACCTCGCCGCGGCGCAGCGGCTCGGTGGCGAGGAGGTAGGTCGTCGGCGTGGGGTCGGGCTCGCCGAGCAGCGCGCCCACGGCGGAGCGAAACGCGGCGACGTCGGCGACGACCGGGCGCGGATCGAAGCTCGTCATGCCGATCCAGGCCGCCGCGTCGCGTCCCTCGGGCGCCACGAGCTCGGCCTGGCCGCCCGCGCCGAGCACGAACGCGGCGTGGCGCAGCTCCGAGCCGAGCGCACGGAAGCGCTGCGAGGTCCCGAGGCCGAAGCTCGAGGCGCCGACGAGCGCGGGCGGGGACGCCGGCTCGGTGCCGAGCGCGAGCTCGACGTCGACGCCGCGTGCGTCGAAGGCCTCGGGCAGCCAGAGCACGCGCTCGCCGGTGAGCTTCAGGCGGCCGGGCTCCACGCGCACGGCGAGCGGCTCGTTCTCGAAGCTGCCCGGCACGCGGTAGCTGAGCTCGACCTCGCCGCTGGCGGCGCGCCCGAGCACGATCGCGGTGCCGTCGGGGGTCGTCGAGACGGGCAGCGCACCTGCGGCGTCGCGCGCCTGAAAGTCGCGCGCTCCGGCCGCCTCGGCCACGGTGAAGCGCGCGAGCTCCGGCGCGGGGCCGCGGGCGCGGACCTCGACCCGCACGAAGGGCTCCGGCTCGGGCGCCCCCACGAGCCGGATCGCGAGCGCGCGCTCGGAGCCGTGCGTGGCCTCGTCCGCGACGGGCGCGGACGGCCCGGAACGCGCGGCGGGCGGGTCCGGACCGACGCCCGGGCCGAGCGCCGCGCCGCTCGCGCAGCCGCTCGCGAGCGCGCTAGCGAAGAGGATGAGGGCCGGCGCGCTACGGTGCACAGGCAGCGAGCGCTTCGACCAGGATGTCGACGGCCGTCGCGGCATCGTCGGCGCCGAGCGAAAGCGCCGGACAGAGCCGGATGGCGGAGGGGCCGCAGCCGAGCACCAGCAGGCCGCTGTAGAAGCAGCGCTCGACGACGGCATGCCGCAGCGCCGGATCCGGCTCGAGCGTCTGGCGATCGCGCACGAGATCGACGGCGAGCATGAGCCCGCGCCCCCGGATCGCGCCCACGCGCGGGTGGGTGCCGACCTTCTGCTCCAGCAGGGCGCGCGCTGCGGCGCCGACCGCGGCGGCGTTGGCGCAGAGCTCGCCCTCGAGCAAGTCGAGCGTCGCCATCGCGGCGGCGCACGACACGGGGTTGCCGCCGAAGGTCGAGGCGTGCGTGCCCGGGGGCCAGTCCATCACCTCCGAGCGCGCGATGGTGGCGCTGAGGGGCATGCCGCTGGCGATGCCCTTGGCGAGGCAGATCACGTCCGGCGCCACCCCCACGTGTTGCCAGGCGAACATCTTGCCCGTGCGGCCCATGCCGCTCTGCACCTCGTCGAACACGAGCAGGATGCCGTGGGCGTCGCACAGCTGGCGCAGCTCGCCGAGGAAATCGTCGGGCGGCACCACGTAGCCGCCCTCGCCCTGGATGGGCTCGACCAGGATCGCCGCGAGCTCGTCGGGCCCGACGAGCCGGTGCAGCAGGACGTCGATGTGCTCCATCGCGCGCCGCGTCGCGTCGCGGCCGTGCCGTACGGGGTCGGGGTAGATGGCGTGGTAGAAGCCCGGCAGGAGCGGACCGAAGTGGCCGCGCTGCACCACCTTGCTCGCCGTGGCGCTCACGGCGCCGAGCGTGCGGCCGTGGAAGGCACCGAGGAACGCGAGCACGCCGGGGCGGCGCGTCTTGTAGCGGCACAGCTTGATGGCGGCCTCGATGGCCTCGGCGCCCGAGTTGCCGAAGTAGACCCGGTGCCCCTCGCCGCGCACGGCGCCGAGTCGCGCCAGGCGCATCGCGAGATCGCCCTGAACGCCGTAGTGGAAGTCGGTGCCGCTCATGTGCACGAGCTTCTTGGCCTGCTCGCAGATGGCGGCGACGACGCGCGGGTGGCAGTGGCCGGTCGCGCAGACGGCGATGCCTGCGGTCACGTCGAGGAACTCGTTGCCGTCCGGGTCGGTGATCCACGCGCCCTCGGCGTGGTCCGCCACGAGCGGGAAGTCGCGCGTGTACGAGGTCGAGATGAAGGCGTCGCTCTCGTCGATGATCGCGCGGGCCTTGGGGCCGGGCAGGGAGGTCTTGAGCAGGGGTCGGCGCATGGGGGGCACAGTCGGCTGGGCGCCGGCGCCGCGACGACGCGGTGCCGGAGGGGTGTAGACCGGCCGGAGTTGCGGCGCCCGGGCGAGGTCCACGGGCGCGAACGGCGGCGGCGCCCAGGCTCGTAGCCCGGCGAAACAGGCGCGGCAACTTCGGTCGCCTCCGGAGCGCCCGAGCCTCGTTCCCGATACGAACTTCCGGCCGGCCGGACTAGCCTAGGCTCGTCCCGATGCCGCGCCCCGCGCTCCCCGATCTCGGCCTCGTGCGGCGCGTCGCGCGCTCGCTCGGGTGGCGCGGCGTGGCGCTCGCGTTCGTGTTCGCCTGCGGGCTCGCCGGCTTCCTCGCGGGGGTCGACGTGAGCGACCGGGCCGGCCTGCCCGCCGCGCCCCTCGCGGTGAAGATCTACTACGCCTTCGGGCTGTTCGTGCTCGGCGGCATGGACCTCGGCCTGCCGGTGTCCGGGCCGCTCTGGGCGCAGGGCCTGCTCTGGTTCGCCTACTTCGCCGCGCCCGCGATCACGGCCTCGGCGGTCGCGGACGGGCTCGCGCACATCCTGCGGCCGGACGTGTGGCGGCGCCGGCGCCTGCGCGGTCACGTCGTGGTCGGCGGCTGTGGCCGGCTCACCATGCTCTACCTGAAGCGCTTGCGCGCGGTCGACCCCCACCGCCCGGTCGTCGTCGTGGAGCGCACCGCCGACCACCCCAACGCGGCGCTCGTGCGCGACCTCTACAAGGCCGACGTGGTCACGGGCAACGTGGCGAGCGGGACCGTCCTCGACAGCATCGGCATCGAGCGGGCCGATCGGGTGTTGTTCCTCACGGACGACGACTTCGCGAACCTCGACGGCGCGACGCGCGTGCTCGGGCTGCAGCCGCAGCTCGCCGGCCGCATCGTGGTGCACGTCGCGAACCTGCACTTCGCGCGCGTCATCGCCCACACGCGCGTCGCGAAGGCGTGCGAGGTCTTCAACATCCACGTGATCGCGGCCCAGCACCTCGTGGAGCACCGCCTGCTCGAGCACTTCCGCGAGACCGCGCACCAGGACGTCATCGTGTTCGCCGGCTTCGGGCGCTTCGGCCAGACGATGCTCGACGTGCTGCAGCGCCGCGCGCAGGGAAAATTCGACACCGTCGTCCTCGTGGACATGGCGGCGGATGCGCGCGCGCTCGACTTCGAGGAGCAGGTGGGCTTCGGCGACTGGTACGAGCGCCACGTGGTCGAGGGCGATCTGCACGATCGCCGGCTGTGGCGCCGCCTCGAGCCCGTCTTCAACCGCCCGGGGCACACGCCGGTGTTCGTCATCGGGTCCGGCGACGACGGCACGAACCTGCACACGGCGCTGTGGCTGGCGCGCCGCTACCCCGCGGCGCTCACCGTGTCGCGCAACTTCCGCCAGTCGGCCTTCGCCGAGGAGCTGTCCCAGCACGGCGGCTTCTACGCCTTCAGCGTCGCCGAGCTCCTCGGCCAGAGCCTGCCGGAGGCGTGGTTCAAGAGCCGCCGCGGGCGCGCGGCGTCAGCGGGCCTCGGCCCCGCGCCGGGCGCGGCCGTGTCGCTGGGGCTGACCGAGGACCTCGCACCGGCGACCCCCGCGGAGGCCAGCGAGGAAGTGCCCGGCACCCCGGCGCCGGGCGCGCCGGCACGGCGCGAAGAGATGTAAGGTGTCGTCGTCGCACGGCACGGACGGGAGCAGGAGCGGCACATGTTCGAGCACGTACCCGAGGACGTTCTGGTGGCCATGGGTGAGCGCCTGCGGGGCGAGGCGCTCGTCTTGCAGGCGCGCTACTCGCTCGACCTCGCCGCCGGCGACGGCGACGAGCTGAGGGCGCTCCTGCCGGCGGACTTCGTCCCGGCGACGGCCGCGCTCGCCGCGGCCATCGGCATCCTGCTCGCCGACCCTGCGCTCGCCGCGGCGGACGCCGGGCTCTCGCAGGCGGGGGCCGACGACGGCGTGCGGGCTGCCAAGGTGTGGCGCCGGCGCCTCGTGCAGCGCGCGGTGCGCGCGCAGCGCTTCGGGGCGAAGCTCCCGGCCGAGCTCGTGCAGGTCGGGCGTGCGGGCGCCGCCGGGCCGCTCGCGGTCCAGCTGCGGAGCCTCGCGAAGCTCGCCACCGATCACGCGGCCGAGCTCGCCAAGGCCGGTGCCGAGCCGGCCGGCCTCGTGTCCGAGGGCCTCGCGCTCGCGGACGTGCTCGC
This sequence comes from Polyangiaceae bacterium, assembly GCA_020848455.1. Lineage (GTDB taxonomy): Bacteria > Myxococcota_A > Polyangia > Polyangiales > Polyangiaceae > JACRDA01. The sequence goes on along the minus strand of JADLAB010000120.1, from coordinate 11,788 downwards.
GCGCGCGGTCCGCGACCGGGAGGTGCACTCCCTCTCGGACCTGCCCGCGGCGGCCCGGCAGCTCTGCGCCGACAAGGGGCGGCTCTACTTCGCGCTGAAGGCCCTCCACGACGCGGGGCACGAGCTCTACGCCCACGATCCGGTGGGCGCGGCGCGGTACAACCTCACGCTCTTGTATCGGCGCGAGGGGTGAGGCGGGCCGGCAGCCTCGCTCCGTGGTCAGCCGGGCGCGACGGCCGCGCACCGTCGGAAGACGCGCGCACGATGCGCGCCGCATCTGCTAGAAGAGGGCCGCCCGGGCCCGGATGGGGGCTCGGGGCAGGGCGCCGACGGCGCCCGGCCGAAGGTGGTGTCCGCTGGGGGCGCCGCCACGCGCCGCGCGAGGCGCGGCAACGCGTGCGAACGAGAGGGAGTGATGGCGAAGCGCATCTGCATCGTGGGCGGCGGGATCGGCGGGCTCGGGGCGGCGTGGGCGTTGCACCAGCACCCGGACCAGTTCGACTTCCAGGTGTGGGAAAAGAACGACCGGCTCGGCGGCAACGCGATGACGGTCGACATCCCGCAGACCGAGGGGCCGCCCATCCCGATCGACGTGTCGGTGACGGCGTTCATCCCGTCCGTCTACCAGAACTATCTCGAGCTGCTCGAGCGCTACGGCATCGAGCAGCTGCCGACGCGCTTCAGCTACACCGTCCACTACGGCGACGGCGTGTACGCGCACGACTTCGAGTCCGCGCTCCGCGACGAGCTGCGGGCGGAGATCGAGAAGTTCCAGAAGCTCCTGCGCTTCTTGAGCCGCTTCAACTTCCTCAACAAGCGCCCCTCGCTCCTCACGAGCTTCGTCAACCCGTTCAACTACGTGACGATGAAGCGCGTGCTCGACGTGGCGGGCATCTCGACCGCGTTCCGCTACAAGATCCTGAAGCCGCTCTTCGTCAACTTCGTCCTCGCGACGAACGTGTTCGACATGCCGGCCTCGATGTTCGCGCGCTACCTCGAGTTCTTCGACATCGAGCGCGCGACGCCGATGGTGACGTGGAACCAGGGCACGCGGAACATCTACGCGAAGATGACGGCGGCCTTCCGCGACCGCATCCACCTCGGGCGCGGTGTCGCGCGCATCGTGCGCGACGGGGACGGCGTGCGCGTGCGCGACGAACAGGGGCGCGAGGAGCGCTTCGACGAGGTCATCCTGGCGTGCAATGCCAACCAGGCCCTCATGATGCTCGAGCCGGCGAGCGCCGGGGAGCGCTGGGTCCTCGGCGCCGTGCGCTACGAGAGCGAGCTGCACAACCACGCCGTCATCCACACCGACGAATCGGTGCTGCCGAAGGACGCGACCGAGGCGCTCGCGACGCGCTCGAACTTCATCGTCCAGTACGGTGCGCGCCCGGACAACTACGAGATCACGTACATCATGCACAACCAGCAGCCGTGGGCGAAGCGCTCCGACCGGCCGTGCCTGGTGACCTACAACCCGATCCACAAGATCGACGAGTCGAAGGTCGTCAAGCGCTGGTGGTTCCAGCACGTCGTGCACGACGTGTTCCACACCGTGGTGCTCCTCAACGCGTTTCCGTTCCTGCAGGGCAAGCAGCACACCTGGTTCTGCGGCGCGCACACCGTCGTCAACAGCCAGGAGCACTGCTTCATCTCGGGCCTCGCCGTCGCCCGGCAGCTCGGCGCCGACTACCCGTTCGCGCACAACCGCGAAGCGGCCGAGTGGTTCAACTTCTACGGCCGCCTCATGCACGGCCCGAGCTTCCGCCGCGCCTGAGTCGCGCTGGAGCCGAGCCCCTTCTAGTCGCGGCGTTCGGCGGCGGCGCGGCCGGCCTCGAGGCCGGTGGCGACCGCGCCGAGGAGCGTGCGCGGGCGGTCGGCGAGCGCGTCGCCCGCACCGAAGATCCCGGGCGCGAGCTCGCGGTGCGGGCCCGCGCGCAGGCCGACCGACTCGAGCAGGCTCGGGGCGGCCGACGTGGGCCAGCCGACCTCGTCGAGCGACGGGCCGAGCGTCGAGCTCGTGATGTCGAGGTCCTCGCCGTGCACGCCGAGGCGCACCGGCGCCTCGAGCGACAGCGCGAACGGCACGCGCGCGCGCGCCGGGGCGCCGCGCGGTGCGTCCTGCTCGGCCGCCACGTAGCGGATGCCGCCGCCGGCGAGGCCGCCGGTCGCGAGGACGACCGCGTCGGCGCGCGTCGGCGCGCCGGCCCCCGCCCGCGAGCTCGCCGCGGGGCGCACGACGAGCTCGCCGTCGACGCGAGCCACGGAGCGGACCCGTGCCGGGACGAGGTCCACCCGCGGCCCGAGCAGGCGGGCGCGCGCGGCCTCGAGGCGGAGGCCCGGGGCGCCGCCGAGCGTGCCGAGGACCTCGCCGACGCAGAGGCCGAGCCGCTCGCCGAGCTCGCGCGCTCGGGCCTCCCGGCTGCCGAGCCAGGGACCGAGCAGCAGGGCGTCCACGCGCCTGTCGCGGCGGCGCTCGTCAGCGACGACCCGCTCGAGGCGCGCGCCGAGGAAGGCGAGTCGTTCGGGATCGTCGTGACGGGCGGCGAGGTCCGCGGCCGGGATGCGCTCCTCGCCGTGGAGGCGCAAGAGGTCCGCGTCCGCGGCGCCGAGCGCGACACCGAGCGCGCGCGCCGCCGGATCGGCTGCGAGGGCACGCGCGAGGGCGTCCGCGTCCCACTCGGCGCGCTCGACCCGCGGCAGTACCACGCGGGCCCCGTGCGGGAGACCCGCGAGCGAGAGGAGCGCGCGGTCGTGCCCGCGCGCGCTGCGCAGCCGCCCGCTCTCGGTCGCGAGCCAGGCCGGAGGCCCACCCGCCGGCACGAGCTGCCAGCACCCGAGCGCGGTCACGAACGCCTCGACCTCCGCCGGCAGGGGCTCGGCCACGAGCGCGAGCCCGAGCGTCGCGGCGGCCGCGGCGCGCTGTTCCCAGGGGGTGGCGTCGACCGCGCCGGTCGACAGCGAGGTCGCGCCCGGCCCGCCGTCGAAGAGGACCACCTCGGCGCCGGCCGCGTGCGCGGCGTAGCAGGCGGCCGTGCCCGCGGCGCCGGCCCCGATGACGACGACGCGCGGCCGCGCGTTCACTCGCCCGCCTCGTCGTGCGCGATGCCGAGCTGTGCGCGCACCGTGGCGATGCCGAGCGCCTCCTGCTGGGCCTGCTCCGGACCGAGGCCCACGACGCGCGTGCGCGCCTGGCGCCGCAGGAACTCGAGCGCCTGGTGCGCCCCGGCGCCAGGTGCGAGCTCGCGCTCCTCGGCGACGATGGCGCCGCAGCGCGCCGCGCACCGCACCCCACCGCACGGGCCGAGCCCCAGCCGCGTGCGGCGCGCCACGTCGCCCACCGTGCGCGCAAACTCGTGCCGCACGACGTGGCGCACCTCGGCCTCGGTCACGGGCTCGCAGGTGCAGACCGCGAGCGCCTCGCGTGGGCGGCGCGCGATGCGCTCCGCGATGCGCTCGGCGCGGGCGCCGTGGCGGTACACGAGACGGCGCGCGGCGACGGCGTCGACGCCGATCCGCTCGGCGAGCGCGAAGGGGCTCACCTCCGCCTCGCCGCCGGGCAGGGGGCTCCGGTGGGTGGTGCAGCGGCTCGAGAGGGAGAAGCGCCGTGCCAGGATGTCGGTCATCTCCTCGGCGAAGAGCCGGTAGCTCGCGAGCTTGCCGCCGATCATCGAGTACAGGCCCGGCGCGCCGTGCGCGGTGTGGTCGATGATCTCGTGCTCGCGCGACAGCTGGTCCTCGAGCTTGCCCCACGCGTGCAGCGTCGGCCGGACGCCGGCATAGGTGCCGATGATGCGCGCCGACCGGATCGACGGCAGCACGCGGGCGATGCCCTCGACGAGGTAGCGCACCTCCTCGGTCGTCGCCGAGACCTGGTCGAGATCGCCGTAGTAGTCGTCGTCCGTCGTGCCGATGATGCTGACGTTCTGCCAGGGCTCGACGAAGATCGCCCGGCGGTCGATGGACTCCGCCATCACGGCGTAGTTCGAGACTCGCCGGTCGAGCACCACGTGGATGCCCTTGCCCGGCCGCACGCGGGCGTGCACGGGGGCGAGCGCGCCGAGCGAGGCCGTGATCGGCGCCCAGGCCCCCGTCGCGTTCACGACGACGTGGGTCGTGAGCCTCCCGCCGCGACCGTCGTGGCGGTCGCGATAGCGGACGGCGGTGACGGCGCCGTCGGCGTCGCGCTCGATCTGCTCGACCGTGACACCCACGTGCACCTTGGCGCCGCGCTCCGCGGCGTCGAGCGCGTTGGCGGCGCAGAGCCGGCCGCCGTCGATGCCCCACTCGTCGAAGGTCATGGCCGCGACGATGTCGCCCTCGATGCCGGGCTCGAGCTGCCGCAGCTCCTCGGGCGTGAGCCGCGTGTGGGGCTTGCCGCGCTTGAGCGGCTGGTAGCGATCGTAGGCCGCGAAGAAGGCGTCCATCAGGACCGCCAGGATCCGCGCGTGGCGGCGCCGCGGCACGGGCATCAGGAACGGGATGCGGAACAGCAGGTGCGGGGCGATGGCCTGGATGTGGCCGGAGTCGCGGCAGCTCTTCTCGGTCACCTCGGGGTCGTAGGTGAGGTAGCGCACGCCCCCGTGGATCATGCCGCTGCTGTTGCCGCTGGCGCCGAACGCGAGATCGTTGCGCTCGAACAGGGCGACCCGCAGCCCGCGCATCGCGGCGTCGCGCGCGACGCCCGTACCGTTGACGCCGCCCCCGATGATCGCGACGTCCACGTCGCGCGGGCTTTCGCCGCTCGTCGCGGCGAGGGTGCGCGGCGCCCGCGCGAGGGCGGCTCGGGGCTCCTTCACGGTCTGCGTATAGCAGAGGCGACGCACTGCGTTGCGCGCAAACCGGCCCGGGCGTCGGGGTGCCTGGGGCCACGCCGGGTGGCTCCTCCGAGGGCGTCGCGAACTTGGCCCCACGAGCGCCGCCGTGGTGGCAGTGGCGCGATGTCGAAGGCAAGCGCCACGAGGCAGCCCGAGCCGCCGCCGTCGAGCTCGGGCAGGGGACCCGCGAACAACCTGCGCACCCCCGAGCCGCGCCCGATCGCCTTGCGGCGGACGAGGGGGACGGCAGGCCACACCCTGCGCTGGGGCGTGCGCGGCGACGGGCCGTGCGCGGCCCCGGGTCAGAGCCCTACGCCACCGCCGGTGGCCGTGCGGGTGGGGCGCTCGCTCGGAACCGCTCGCCCGCTCGGCGACCCGCCCGGCGCCCCGGCGCGCCCGCCCTCCCTGCGCTTCGCAGTCGGCGCCGTGTGCCTCGCCGCCGTCGCGACCGGGGGCACCCTGGCGCTCTGGCACACGCGCTCGCGCGACCGAGACGACCCCGCGCAGGCGGCGCTCGCCGTCACGGCGCGGAGCGACCGACCGAGCGCGGCGGAGCTCGATCCGGCTGCGCTCGTCGTCGCGCCGCCCGCCCTCGCCGGCGCTGTCGGCTCCGCAAGCGATGACGCTGGCGCGGCCGAGGCCGACGAGGCCAGCGCCCCGGCGGACGCGGCAGAGCCGAGCGAGGCCACGGACGCGGACGAGGCTTCTCCGGCCAAGCTCGATCGCGCCGGACAGAGCGCCGTACCGGGGGGCGTGCTGCGCCTGCCGGACGCGTTCGTTCCCGCGTCGGGCGGCTTCGATCTCGTGATCCACTTCCACGGCGACGCCGACGTCGTGGCCCAGTCGATGGACCGGGCCGGCGTCGACGCGGCGCTCGCGGTCGTCAACTTGGGCGTGGGCGCGACCCCCTACTACCGGGCGTTCCAGGCCCCCGATGGGCTCGACGCGCTCGTCGCGCAGGTCGAGCGCGCGCTCGTGGCGCGCGGGCTCGACAGCGCTCACCTCGAGCGCCTCGCGCTGTCGGCGTGGGGCGCGGGCCAGGGTGCGGTCGCGAGCATCCTCGGCCTCCACCGGCGCCCGGGTGCCCTCGACGCCGTCCTCGTCGCGGACGGGATCTGGGCGGCACCGAACGAGCCCGGTGCCGGTGCCCTGCTCGCGCCGTTCCTGGATGCAGCCCGGGCCGCGGCGGGCAACGAGCTGCTGTTCTCGCTCACCTACTCGCAGATCGACCCCCAGGGGGTCCGCATCGGCGCGGAGCTCGCCGCGGCGGCGGGCGCGCGGGCCGTGTCCCCGAGCGCGCTCGGCCCGGTCGAGCTGCCGGGCGAGCCGTCGGAGTCCGTCGAGCTCGCGCCGCTGGCGGAGGCGCGCCGAGGAGCGTTCCATGCGCGCGGGTTCGTCGGCAGTGCCACGGCGCACCACAAGGCGCTGCTCGCGGACATGGGCGGCACGACGCTCGCCGAGCTCGGGCGGCGGTGGCGTGCGCCGGCGCGTGCGGCGGCCGCGACCTCCGGGGACTGACGGCGCTGCCCCGCGGACCTTGACGGGGGTGGACCGCGATAATAAGTCGGCTCGTCAGCCAACAGGGGAGAGAACCATGTCCGATCCGTTCCCGTCGTCGAACACCAAGGGCCAGTGGCAGTCGATTCGCGGTCAGAAGGAGCTCATCTTCATGGGCGCCGACCGCATGTTCGAGTGGGAGCCCGGCTCCGGCAGCTTCCGCCTGTGGCATTACGACCGCTTCGCGTCGGGCGACCCACTCCCCGGCGCGCCGGTGGCGCAGGGCAGCTGGTCGTCGATCCGCTCGGGCCACGAGCTCGTGTACCTCTTCCAGAATCGCCTGCTCGACTGGGAGCCCTCGAGCGGCAAGTTCCGCGTCTGGAACTTCGACCGCAACAACAGCTCCGACCCGTTGCCCAACACGAGCTGCGAGGGGCAGTGGAACTCGATCCGCGGCGCCCGCAAGCTCATCTACATCGACGGCGACCAGGTGCTCGACTGGGAGCCCTCGACCGGCAAGTACCGGCTCTGGGCGTACGACCGCAACCACCGCAGCGACCCGTTCCCCGGGTCCGCGCTCGTGTCGGGCGAGTGGAGCTCGATCCGCTCGGGCCACGAGCTCGTGTACCTGTCGAACGACAAGATGCTCGACTGGGAGCCGGGCAGCGGCGCCTACAAGGTGTGGCGGGTCGATCGCAACAACTCGCACGATCTCCTGCCCGGCTCGCCGGTCGCAGAGGGCAAGTGGCAGACGATCGTCGGTCACCGCAAGCTGTATCGCGTCGCCGAGGACCAGGTGCTCGACTGGGAGCCCGAGTCCGGCAAGTACACCGTTTGGCGCGTCCAGGTCTGAGCGCCGTTTGAGGAGGAGACTGTGATGAAGGGATTCGTTTGCGCGCTGGTCGTGGGTCTGTTGGCCGTGGGCTGCGGCGGTGGTGGCTCGTCCACGTCGTCGTCGAGCTCCAAGCCCGGCACCACCAGCAAGCCGACCGCGACTGCCACCTCGACGAGCACCGCCACCTCGACGGCCACGTCGACCGCGACGTCGACCTCGACGGCGACGTCGACCTCGACCGCGACGTCGACGGCGACCGCGACGGCCTCGGCCAGCGCGTCCGCCTCCGGCGCGCCCAAGATGACGCACTGACCAACCTCGCGCAGCGTCGGGGCGCGCTCGCGCGTCTCGACGCCGCACGCGCCACGCGAAGGATGGCGGCCGCCCGCCGCCGCCGGGCGGTCCGCCACCCTGGGTCCGATCGGCGCTGCGTGGTCTCGCGCCCTTGGACGCTCGACCCGGCTGGCGCGGTCCGTGCACGAGCGGCCGGTCGATGGATCCATGCATCGAGCTCGGCGCCGGCCCGCGCGGGCGCGGCGGCGGGGAGGGGCACGCCGCCGTGCCGCAGCGCGCGGGCCGACCGACGGCGCGGCGGCCGCCCGCTGGTGGCGTTCGGGAGCTTTCCGACGCGGAGCTCGTGGCGCGCATCGCGGGCGTCGCGGAGCTCGACGCGGCTCGCGCGCTCGCCGCGCTCGGCGGGCTCCACGTGCTCGCCGAGGTCGGGCACGAGGCGATCGCCGTGCTCGGCTCGCTGCACCGCCCGGGCGCCTTGCGCGTAGCCGCGGCCGCCGAGCTCGCGCGGCGGCTCGTGCTCGTGTCCGCGCGGCCGCGGGTCCCGGTCCGCTCGCCGGGCGAGGTCGCGGCGCTGATGCTGCCGCGGCTCCGGGGTCTCGTGCACGAGGAGGTGTGGGTCGTGTCGCTCGACGGCCGCAGCTCGGTGCGAGGCCTGCGGCGCGTCGCCCAGGGCGGTCACCACGGTTGCGCGGTCGCGGCGCGGGAGATCTTGCGCGCCGCGCTGCTCGACGCCGCGAGCGCCTTCGTCCTCGTGCACAACCACCCGAGCGGCGACCCCGAGCCATCGCCCGAGGACGTCGAGATGACACGCCTGTGCGGGCTCGGCGCCGCGGCTGCGGGCGTGCCGCTCGTCGACCACGTGATCCTCGCGTCGAGCGGCGAGTTCCGGAGCCTCGTCGAGTCGGGCCACATGCCGCCCGGCTAGCCTCGCGGCGAGCGCTCGCGCGCTCGCTCGGCAAGCCGCTCAGCCCTCGTCCACCGCGACGACCGCGCCGGCGCCGATGAGCTCGATGAACGCCTCGGCCGCCGCGTCCACACGCTCCTGCGACTGGCTGTCGAACGTCACCTTGGTCTTGAAGCGGGGCTCGCGCCACTTCGGGTACGAGCCGACCTCGACCTCCGGGTGGCGCGCCACCACCTGATCGAGCGCAGGCTTGAGCGCGCCCTCGTCGAGATCGGTGAACACGGCGCGCGACCTGAAGGCCGTCCCGCCGGCGAGCTCGGCGCGCAGCACGGCCATCTTCATCGCGAAGACCTGCGGTACGCCCGGCAGGATCCAGACGTTGCCCATGACCACGGTGGGCCACGGCATGTCGGAGGACTGGATCAGGCGCGCGCCCTCGGGCACGCGTGCCATGAGCAGATGGCCCGCCGTCAGGCGCTCGCCGTAGTAGCTCTGCAGCATCGCCTCCATCGCCGGAGCGCTCACCATGGGCGCGCCGAACGCGGTGCACACCGCCGCGACCGTGACGTCGTCGTGGGTCGGTCCCACCCCGCCGCTCGTGACGACCAGATCGTGGTCCGCGCGGAGCGCGCGCACCTCGCGCGCGATGACCGCCGCGTCGTCGAGCACCATCACGACCCGCTCGAGGCGTACGCCGAGCGCGCGCAGCGTCGCCGCGAGCACCGGGATGTTGGCGTCGGCGATCTTGCCGCTCAGGATCTCGTTGCCGATGATGAGCGCCGCTGCCGTCCTCGCCGCCGTCACGGCGTCATCCTAACACGCCGCCGCGCACGCCCGCGGTTCCGGGCACGCGACCGCGACAGGTCGTCAGCCCTCGAAGGGGCGCGTCGCGGGCCGCCCCTCGGCGTCCTCGGCGATGAGCTCCTCGAGGCGACGCTCGGCCTCGTCGAGGCGCGTCTGGGCCGAGCGCGCGAGCGCCATGCCCTCCTCGAACAGGGCGAGCGCCTGATCGAGGGGCAGCTCGCCGCGCTCCATCTGCGCCACGATCGCGGCCAGCCGCTCGGCGGCGGACTCGAACGACGGCGCGGAGGGACCCGTCTCCCCGGCGCCGGCGGCCTGATCGGCGGGTGTGTCGCTCGGGGTCTCGGGCGGGGCGGTGCGGCTCTTCGTGCGCAGTTGGCTCATGGGAGTGGGGCCGGCTCGGGTGTTGGGGCAGGGGGCGCCGGAGGCGCGGGGGCCGGAGGAGCGGGGGCCGCAGGAGCGGGGGCCGGAGGCGCGGGGGCCGCAGGAGCGGGGGCGGTGAGTGGCGGCGCGGGCGCGCGCGCGGGGCCGAGCACGATGGCCACCGAGCCGAGGTGCGCGCCGAGCGGCACGAGCGCGGTGCCGTCGGGGTCGGTGACCGCGGGCAGGGCAAGGCCGTCGCCGCGCAGCACGTAGAGCTCGCGGCCCGCGCTCGCGGCGCGCGCGCCCGGGCCGTTCGGCAGCACGGTGAGCCACGCGGTGCTGCCGGGCCCGAGCGGGCGGGCGCGTGCGGGGGCGCCGGGCAGCAGCTTGCGCCCCCCGAGGGCCGAGCGCGCGAGGCTGCGCACCGCCTCGTCGGCGTCGAGGTCGCGCGCCAGCTCGAGCCAGCGCCGGGCGAGCCGCTCGCCCCGCGCGGACAGCGCGCGCACGAGCCCGCGCCGTACCTCGGGCTCGGGCTCGACCCGGTAAGCCTCGACGAGCAGCGATGCGGCGTCGGGCTCCGGGCTGCGGCCGAGGCCGAACGCCACGTGCACGCGCACGACCGGGTCGGCTCCGCCGAGGAGGGCCTCGAGCCGCGGACGCAGGCTCCGCACGTCGCGCGCGGCGAACACCATCGCAGCGAGCGGCCCCAGCGCGCCGCCGGCCTCGGCCCAGCGCGCCAGGCGGGCGGTCGGCACGCCCGAGCCGTCGGCGGGGTCGACGAGCAGGCCCGCGCCGCAGGCCACGGCGTCCGGGTCCGGGACGTCTCCGGCGCGCGCGAGCAGCGCGCGGCACGCGTCGAGCGCTCGCTCACCGCCGAGCAAGGCGGCGCGCGCGCCGCCATGGGCGACCGCGCCGTCCGTGGCGGCCGCGAGGTCGGCCACCGGCCGCGCACCGCGCGCGGCCAGGCCGAAGGCACCCACGGCCCGGTCGGCGGCGTCCGCCGATGCCATCGCCGCCTCGAGCGCCGCATCGAGCCCATCGACGGCCTCGCCGGAGGTGAGCAGGCGCACGAGCGCCGCCCGGAGCGCGAGGCGTCGCGCGGGGCCAGCCTCGGCCTCGGCGAGCGCTGCCTCGACGGCCGCGCGCGCCTCCGGACCCTGCGCGAGGCCGAGCGCGTGCGCGGCGGCGAGCGCACGCGCGCTCTTGCCGAGCTCCGCGACGAGCACCCGGACGGCCGCGGGCCCGCCGATGCTGCCGAGCAGCGCGATCGCGCGCCCCGCCTCCTCGCCGCCCTTTTCGAGGATGGTCTGGAGCAGCGGGACATGGTCGCGCGCCGGGCTGCGGCCCACGTAGCCGAGGGCGGCCGCGCTGCCGAGCTTGCCCGTGGCGAGGAGCTTCGCGAGCGCCTCGCCGAGATCGGGTGCGCCGAACGCGCTCAGGACCTCGAGCGCCGCCTCGCGCGGCCGGGCGTCGCGCTCCACGAGCCAGGTGCGCGCCCGATCGAGCACCGAGGCGTCGCCGAGCCGCGCGAGCGACACGGCCGCCGCGCCGGTGAGTGCGACGTCCTTGCGCTTGAGCTGCGCGCGCAGGGGGGCGATGGCGCGCGCGTCGCCGAGGTCGCCGAGCAGGCTCGCGATGGCGACGCTGAGCGTCTTGCCGCTGCCGAGCACGGCGTCGAGCGCGGCCGGCGGGTGCGCCCGCAGGGCGGCCTGGGCGGCGGTGGCGCCCCGGCCACGCCCCGCGGCGACCTTCGCCAGGGAGCGCAGGGCCTCGGGGTGGCCGCTCGCCGCGAGCGCGAGCGCCGCGCTGTGGCGCGCCATGGCCTCGAGCGGCGGCTCGAGCGGCGCGGCCGGCGGGCTCGAGACGACCGACGCGAGCGCCTCGCGCGCGGTCTCGATGTCCACGTGCGCGGCGAGCGCGCGCACCGCCTCGAGGCGGGTGCGCAGCTCGCTCCGCACCGAGCCGCCCTGGAGCAGGGCGGCGGCGAGGGCGTCGACGGCCTCGGGCGTACCGGCCGCGCCGAGCCGCTCGATGCCGCGCACGACGTCGTCCGGATCCGCGCTCGCGAGCAGCTCTGCTCCGCGCGCCACGCCGAGGTGGGCGCGCAGCGAGTGTGCGCTCGTCTCCGTCTCGGCGCTGGGCTGGGCGCGCGCGGCCGGAGCCGCGGTGCTCGCCGCGAGGCCGGCCACGAGCGCGGCGGTGAGGGCTCGCGACCGGCTCGACGGGCGGGGTGCCACCGCCCAGGCGTACGACTGCGCGCCGCGCATGGCAAGCGGC
>JADLAB010000119.1 GCA_020848455.1 Polyangiaceae bacterium | reverse complement strand
TGGCGGACGAGGCGCGCACGGCGAAGCCCGTGAGCGGCGGAGCGGCCGGATCGGCCGACAAGGCGTCACCGACGAGGCCGTCGAGGAGCACCTCGCCGTTCGCACCGCTCACCACGAGCCGCAGCGGTTCGGGCTCGAGGTGGATCGTGAACGGCCCGAGGGTCTTGTCGACGGGCGACTCGGAGCCGCAGCCAGCCGCGGCGAGCGACATCGCTGCGGCGAGGAGCGAGCCGGCGAGAACTCGGTCGGGGCGCTTGTGCATGCTCGGGTGATCTCACCACGAGCCGCGCCGCGGCGCACCCGCTTCCGCGGGCGAGACCACCAAGGAGGCGCAGAGACACGGAGAGCTGCACGGAGCCGGCAGGGTTCGGAAGTCAGCCGACCAGAGCCCGCTCGACCGCGTCCGCGTCGGCCGGGAGCTCGAGCGGCGGGTTGGCGAGCGCCGCGTCGACCCCGGCGATGGCGCGCTCGTGGTAGCGCACCTTCCACTCGGTGAACTTGAGCGCGTTGGCCGTCGACACGACGACGACCCGCTCGCCCTCGGCGAGGACGCCCGCGCGCCGGCACTTCTCGGTCGCGGCGAGCGCCACGGCCGTGTGGGGGCACACGTAGAGGCCGGAGCGGTCGGCGCGCGCCCCCGCCAGGCAGAGCTCCTCTTCCGTCGCCTGCTCCACGACGCCGTTCGTCGCCTCGAGGGCCCGGAGCGCGCGCGGCGCGCTCACCGGGTTGCCGATCTGGATCGCGCTCGCGAGGGTCGTCTCGGCGCGGACCGGCGTGACGGCCGTCTTGTCGCGGAAGGCGCGGTAGAGCGGGTTCGCGCGCTCGGCCTGCGCGAGCAAGAGGCGCGGCAGCCGGTCGGTGAGCCCGAGGTCGCGGAGGAGCTGGAAGCCCTTGTAGATGGCGTAGCCGTTGCCGAGGTTGCCGCTCGGCACGACCACCCAGTCGGGCACCTGCCAGTCGAGGTCCTCGGCGATCTCGAAGGCGACCGTCTTCTGGCCCTCGAGGCGGAGCGCGTTCATCGAGTTGGCGAGGTAGAGCACGCCGCGCGAGGCGAGCTCGTCGATGACGCGCATGCAGGCGTCGAAGTCGCCGTCGAGCGCGAGCACGCGCGCGCCCGAGGCGATCGGCTGCACGAGCTGCGCGGTCGACACCTTGCCGCGGGGCAGGAGCACGACGACGGGTAGCTCCGCGCGGGCGCCGTAGGCCGCGAGCGCCGCCGAGGTGTCGCCCGTGGAGGCGCAACCGACGGCCCGGATGGGGCGGCCGCGGCGCACGGCGTCGTGCACCATCGACACGAGCACCGTCATGCCGAGATCTTTGAAGGAGCCCGTGTGGCTGTTGCCGCAGAGCTTGAGCCAGAGGTCCGGGACCCCGAGCGCCGCGCCGAAGCGTCGGGCCGGCAGGAGCGTGCTCCGGCCCTCGCCGAGGCTCACGATCGAGGCCGGATCGAGCTCGGGCGCGACGAGCTCCTTCCGGTCCCACACGCCGGAGCCACCCGGGCGCGCCCGCCGCTCGCGGAAGAGCGCGCGCCAGTCCTCGGCGCTCCGGCTCTGGAGCGCCGGCAGATCGTGCGCCACGTCGAGGAGCGAGCCGCAGCGCGGGCAGCGGTAGACGGGCGCCGTGAGCTCGAGCTCCACGCCTTCGCAGCCACGGAAGCACTTCAGTCGGGCGGAGGGATGCATGTCGAACGCTTCGAACCTCGTGGGCGCGCCTCGTCACTTCGTCACGTCGTCACGTCGCCGCGCGGCCGCGCTCGCGGCGCGCGAGCCAGAGCATGCCGCCGAAGGCGGCGAACGCCACGAGCGCGGAGCCGAGCTCCCACGCGAGGGGCACCTCGAGCGCGCCGCAGGGCGGGAGCTCGGCCGCATCCGGCGCGACCGGGGCCGGCGCCAGGTAGAGCAGCGCGATGCTGGTCGCGTTGAAGCAGCCGTGCAGGATGAGCGGCGGCCAGAGCGAGCCCGTCGCGTGGCGCACCCAGCCGAGGCACAGGGCCATGGGGAGGATCGCCAGGGCCTGCCGCGGCTCGATGTGGGCGAGCGCGAAGCACAGGCCCGTCCAGGCGATGACCTCGATCGGGCGGCGCGTGAGGGCGAGCCGACCGAAGAGCGCACCGCGGAAGATCACCTCCTCGCACGCGGGCACGGCCAGCACGACCGCCGCGACGAGCACGCCTTGCTGCGTGGTGCCGGCGGCCCTGAAGAGCAGCTCGAAGCACACGTCGGGCTCGGCCGGCGGCCACAGGAGGCGCACGAGCTCGTAGAGCCGGTCGGCGGAGAGGTTGAGCCCGGCCCCGAGCAGCGCCGCGAGCCCGTAGAAGCCGGGGTGCACGGCGCGCGCGGCGACGAACTCGCGGATGCTCGCCTCGGGCCCGTGCACGCGCAGGAGCGCGAACAGGCCGAGCCCGTAGACCGCCACCTGGCACACCACGGGCGTGACGGGATCGACGGCGCCGGCGCGACCGAGGCCGGCGACGAGGAGCATGAGCGCGAGCGTGAGCCCGGCCGCCCAGAGCGCCGCGAGCAGCAGCGTCATCGGCCGCCCGTCGTCACCGCCAGGGCGAAGGCTCTGCGAGCCGCGAGGCGAGCCGGGCTCGCTCATCGGTTGCGCGGGTGCGCCGGCACGCCGCGCCGGATGATGGTGTCCTCGCACAGGTGCTCGTCCTGGTGCGGGTAGTCGAGCGTGTAGTGCAGGCCGCGGCTCTCGTGGCGGCTCGCGGCCGAGGCCACGATGAGCTCGGCGACGGTCGCGATGTTGCGCAGCTCGAGCAGGTCGCGCGTGACGAGGTGGCGCCAGTAGTACTCGCGGATCTCCTCCTGCAGGAGCGCGATGCGGCGCGCGGCGCGGCGCAGGCGCGTGTCGGAGCGCACGATGCCGACGTAGTTCCACATCGTGCGCCGGAGCTCGTCCCAGTTGTGAGCCACGACGACGGCCTCGTCGCTCGGGACGGCGGAGCCGGTGGTCCACTCGGGCACGGTCGGCAAGGGGGCCGCGCGCAGCGCCCCGATTTCCTCGGCGAGCGTGACGGCGGCCCGGTGGCCGAACACGAGGCCCTCGAGGAGCGAGTTCGACGCCAGGCGGTTGGCGCCGTGCAGGCCGGTGAAGGCGCACTCGCCGACCGCGAAGAGGCCGGGGATGGTCGTGCGCCCGTGCATGTCGGTCGTGATGCCGCCGCACATGTAGTGGGCCGCCGGCACGACCGGGATGGGCTCGCGCGTGATGTCGAGCCCGAAGCTCAGGCAGGCCTCGTGGATGGTCGGGAAGTGCTTCGTGACGAAGCTCGCCGGCTTGTGCGTGATGTCGAGCAGGACGTGCTCGACGCCGAGGCGCTTCATCTCGTAGTCGATGGCGCGCGCCACGATGTCGCGCGGCGCGAGCTCCTTGCGGGCGTCGTGCTTCTCCATGAAGGCGGTGCCGTCGGGCAGGCGCAGGATCGCGCCCTCGCCGCGCAGGGCCTCGCTGATGAGAAAGCTCTTGGCCTTCGGGTGGAAGAGGCAGGTCGGGTGGAACTGGTAGAACTCCATGTTCCCGATCTCGGCCCCGGCCCGGTAGGCCATCGCGACGCCGTCGCCGGTCGCGACGTCGGGGTTCGTCGTGTAGAGGTACACCTTGCCGGCCCCGCCCGCGGCGAGCACGGTGGCACGCGCCAGGAACGTCTCGACCGTGGGGACCGTCGAGCCGGCGCCCGCCGTGGCCTCGCTCCCCGCGGGCGCGCCCTTCTCGTTCAAGACGTAGGCGCCCACGCAGCGCTCGGGGCCGCCGTAGTTCGTGAGCATGATGAGGTCGATGGCCGTGTGGCCGTCGAGGACGCGGATGTTCGGGTGGCGCGCGCAGGCCGCGAGCAGCGCCCGGGTCACCTCGCGGCCCGTGGCGTCGGTCGCGTGGACCACGCGCCGCGCCGAGTGGCCGCCCTCGCGCGTCAGGCTGAGCGCGCCCGACTCGTCGACGTCGAAGGCCGCGCCGCGCAGGCGGAGCTCGGCGATGCGCGCCGGCCCGTCGCGCACCGTGCGCTCGACCGCGACCTCGTGGCACAGGCCCGCGCCCGCCACGAGCGTGTCGCGGATGTGCGCGTCGAAGGTGTCGGTGGGGTCCGTCACGGCCGCGATGCCGCCCTGCGCGTAGGTCGAGTTCGACTCCTCGGGGGCGCGCTTGGTGACGAGCGTGACCTCGCCTGCCGCGGCGGCGTCGAGCGCGAACGTGAGGCCGGCGACGCCGCTGCCGATGACCAGGAAGTCGGTGTGGATGGGAGACACGGCGCCCGGAGCGTAGACGAAGGCCGCGCGTGCGCAAACCGCGAGCCGAAAAGCGGACATAAGCGCCGATTTCGTGAGCGCAAGCCGGCATTTGGGCCACCACGGCGGCCGCGGAAACGTGCTACTAGCCTCTGTCTGACGCGCCGCGCCACGCTCGTTGCGCGGCTCGCGCCCCGCCCTAGCCATAGGAGCAGAATGTGAAGATCCTCGTTCCGCTCAAGCGCGTTGCCGACCCCGACAACGCCAACAAGGTGAAGATCCCCGCGGACGGCAGCCGCATCGAGACGACCGGGCTCGAGTGGAAGCCGAATCCCTTCGACGAGTACGCCCTCGAGGCCGCGCTGCGGCTCACCGAGGACGGCAAGGCTCCGAAGGTGCGCGCCGGTGAGGTCGTCGTCGTGACCTTCGGCCCCGCCGAGACCGACACGACGCTCCGAGCCGCGCTCGCGACCGGTGCCGACCGGGCCATCCGCGTCGAGTGCAAGGACGAGGAGCTCGACGGCCTCGTCGTCGCGCGCGCCCTCGCCAAGCTCGTCGAGACGGAGAAGCCGGATCTCGTGCTGCTCGGCAAGCAGGCGGTCGACGGCGACACGAACCAGGTGGGCCAGATCCTGGCGGAGCTGCTCGACTGGCCGATGGCGACCTTCGCCGCGACCATCCGCGAGGAGGCGGGCGGGCTGCTCGTCGGCCGCGAGATCGACGGCGGCGTGTACTCGGTGCGCGTGAAGTTCCCGGCCGTCGTGACCGGCGATCTTCGCATCGTCAACGCGCAGAGCGTCTACTCGCAGAAGACCGACAAGGCCTTCAAGTACGCCGACGGCGTGCGCTTCGCGGCGCTACCGGCGATCATGCAGGCCCGCAAGAAGCCGCTCCTCGTCAAGAAGCTCGCCGAGCTCGCCGCGGGCGCGCCCGTCGCGCGCTACCTCAAGTACGAGGCGCCCCCCCAGCGCAAGGCGGGCATCAAGGTGAAGGACGTCGACGAGCTCGTGTCCCGCCTGAAGAACGAAGCGAAGGTCCTGTGAGCGGAGGAGATCCCAATGGCTGACATTCTCGTCGTGGCTGAATTTGGGGAAGGCAAGCTCAAGAAGACGACCCACTCGGCGGTGAGCTTCGCGCGCCAGGCCAGCAAGGCGCTCGGCGGGGGCTTCGCGATCCTCGTGCTCGGCAAGGGCCTCGACGCCGCCGCGCAGGAGCTCGCGGGCTTCGGCGCCACGAAGGTGCTCGTCGCGGACGATCCGTCGCTCGAGCGCTACCTCGCGGAGCGCTACGCGCCCATCGTGGCCGCGGTCGCGAAGAGCTACGGCGTCGTGGTGGCGACGGCGAGCGCCTTCGGCAAGGACCTCGTCCCGCGCGTGGCGGGGCGCCTCGCGGCGGGCTACGCGGCCGACATCACCGACGTCGTCGCCGACGGCGGCAAGCTCACCTACAAGCGGCCGATGTACGCCGGCAACGCCTTCGGGCTGTGCCAGCTGTCGAGCCCGCAGGAGCTCGTGACGGTGCGGCAGAGCGCGTTCGCGCCCGCCGAGCCGTCCGGTGGTGCCTCGCCGGTCGAGAAGGTGGCGATCGTGGCGCCCGGCAAGGCCATCGAGCGCATCGAGTTCGTGAGCTTCGACCAGGTCAAGAGCGAGCGCCCGGAGCTCGCCGAGGCGAAGGTCGTGGTCTCGGGCGGTCGCGCGATGAAGGAGCAGTTCTACACCCTGCTCAATCCGCTCGCGGACCTCTTCGGCGCCGCGGTCGGAGCCAGCCGCGCGGCCTGCGACGCCGGCTACTGCGGCCCCGAGCTGCAGGTCGGTCAGACCGGCAAGGTCGTCGCCCCGCAGCTCTACTTCGCCATCGGCATCTCGGGCGCCATCCAGCACGTGGCCGGCATGAAGAGCAGCAAGGTCATCGTGGCCATCAACAAGGACGCCGAGGCGCCGATCTTCCAGATCGCGGACTACGGCCTCGTGGCCGACCTCTTCAAGGTCCTGCCCGAGCTCGTCGAGAAGCTGAAGATCGCCAAGGCCTGAGAGCGCCGGTGGCGTACACGCCGCTCCCGTTCGCGGACCTGGGCTGGCAGGCGGGCGGGCACCCGCTCGAGCTGAAGAAGCTCGTGGCGGGTGCCGGGCCCGTCGTGCTGCTCGCCTTCGAGCCCGGCTTCGAGGATCCGAACGTGTGCGTGCGGGGCCACGTGCTCTACGTGGTCGAGGGCACGCTCCGCCTCGAGCTCGACGCGGGCGCGGTCGACGTGGCGGCCGGCGAGGGCTGTG
This sequence comes from Polyangiaceae bacterium, assembly GCA_020848455.1. Lineage (GTDB taxonomy): Bacteria > Myxococcota_A > Polyangia > Polyangiales > Polyangiaceae > JACRDA01. The sequence goes on along the minus strand of JADLAB010000119.1, from coordinate 14,618 downwards.
TGCTCGACCCGGGCACGCGCCACCGCGCCAAGAACGTGGGCCCGGGGCGCGTCGTGTCGTTCGTGGTGTCGTTCGAGCAGCCGCTCGGCTGACGACGCGCGGGCCGCGCGCTCCGCGCCTCAGCGCCCCGCCCGGGGCGTCATGCTCCGGCGCAGCGTGTTGATGGTGCGCGTGACGGCGGCGCACTCCTTCAGGATGCTCTGCGAGATGGCGCGCGCCGCCGTGCCGTCCTCCACCGTCTTCGTGGCCTCGGTGAGGGCGTGGCGCAGCAGCAGCGTGAGCTGCCGGTGGAGCTCGTCGACCTCGTGATCGGAGCTGAAGGTGAGCGTGCGCGTCTCGGGGTCGTATTTCATGAGGCGGGACGGACGGCCGACGATGCGTTCATCAATCGAGCTCGAAGAGCGCGCTCGCCCAGGACAGGCCCGAGCCGACGACGTTGAGCGACACCCGATCGCCGGGGCGGAGGTCGTCCCAGCGCTGCGACAGGACGGCGGGGGCGCCGGCCGAGGACTGGTTGCCGAAGTGGACGATGTTGAACAGATGCCGGTCCTCGGCGACGTCGCAGCGTCCCGCGACGCTCTTCAGCATCGTGAGGTTCGCCTGGTGACCGATGAAGTAGAGGCTCGGGCGGCGCTCGGGGCCGACCGCCTCCTGGTGCGCCTGGTGGAGCTCGCTCATGCGCTTGATGGCGAACTTCTGCACGCGCGCGCCGTTCTGACCGAAGTGCCCGGTGCGGCGGATCCACACGTCGTCGGCGCCGCTCGGGGCCGAGCCGAAAGAGGTGTGGGTCACGCGCACCTTCGACGGCACGCGGGTCGAGATGACGGCCGCCGCCGTGGCGTCGCCGAACAGGATCGCCGTCGTCCGGTCGGTGTAGTCGACGACGCGCGTGATGTTCTCGGGCACGACCACGAGCCCGAAGTCGGGCGCGGCGTCGCCGAGGTGCGAGAAGAAGTGGAGCTGCGCACCGAAGGACGAGCACGCCGCCGAGAAGTCGATGGCCGGGCACTCGATGCCGAGCTCCTTCGCGATGGTGGCGGCCTCGGCCGGGATGCACATGTCGGGTGAGCAGCCGCCCGCGAGCACGAGCCCGATCTGCCCGGGCTCGACGCCGGCCCGGCCGAGCGCCATCGTCGCCGCGCGCGCGCCCGTCTTGCGGTTCGGGTAGATCGCGGCCTCCTGCGCGGCGCGCAGATCGCGGCAGCGCGTCTCCTTGATGAAGTCGAGCGGCAGCACGGTGCGGCGCTCCCGGATGCCGACGCGCGACAGGATCCACTCGTCGGTGGTCCCGATGTCCAGCGACTCGAGGAAGGCGTTCGAGAGGACGTTCTCTGGGTGGAAGTGGCCGAGGCCGTGCAGGTACAGCATCTGCCGGGGGCAGTTAGCACATGCGCGGCGCGGAGATCACCGCCGCCGCGACGGCGCGGCGCGTCGTGCGCGCCGCGGTCAACCCGCCGTGGCGGAGGCCCACGGGGCGGGGCGGCCGATCTTCGCCCAGAGCGCGAGGCCGTAGGCGCGACCGACCGCGCTCGCGGGCAGGTAGCAGTCGGGCTCGACGCGCTGCGGGGCGAGCACGGGCGGCGGGGCGGTCGGCTCGAGCAGCCGCTCGAGGTCGGCGACGAGCGCCGCGGCCGAGGCGTAGCGGTTGTCGGGGTGTTTCCGGAGCAGCGTCAGGACCACGGCGTCGAGGTCCCGGCCGAGCTCTTCCCGTAGCCACGAGGGCGGCGGGGGCTGGCTCGCGAGCTGGTGGGCGAGGTAGTCCTCCACGCTCGAGCCGCCGAAGGGCGTCTCGCCCGTGAACGCGCGGTAGAGGACGGTCCCGAGGCCGTAGAGGTCCGTGCGCGCATCGCTCGGATCGGCGACGACCTGCTCGGGGGCCATGTACTCGACCGTCCCGAGCACCGTCCCCGCGTCGGTGATGCGACGCTCGCGCAGGGACGCCATGCCGAAGTCGATGAGCTTGACCCCGTGGGGCGCGCCGCCCTCGCTCGGCAGGACCAGGTTCCCGGGCTTGATGTCGCGGTGCACGACCCCGGACGCGTGGACGGCGTCGAGCCCGAGCGCCGCCTGCCGCGCCACTTCGAGGGCGAGGAAGGGGGCCATGGGCCCGAGCCGGCGCAGGTGACCGTCGAGCGATTCACCCCGCACGAGCTCCATCACCATGAAGGGCACCCCCTCGACCTCGCCGCAGTCGTGCGTGCGCACCACGTTCGGGTGCCGGATCCGCATCGTGGCGCGCGCCTCGACGAGGAAGCGCTCGCGCTGCGTGGCGTCGTCCGCGACCTCCGGTGCGAGGATCTTGAGCGCCACCTTGCGGTCGAAGCGGAGATCGTCCGCGACGTAGACGCGCGCCATCGCACCCGCGCCGAGCAAGCGCCGCGGCACGTAGCGGTCGGCGATGCGCACGTCGACGGGCCAGGCCTCGTCGGCCGTCGCGTGGGCCTCGAGGAGCGGGGTCCCGTCGCGGGGACAGTAGCGCTCCCCGGCCGTGAAGTCCCCGTAGCACCGGGTGCAGAAGCTTCTGTGTGGTGGCGGTGGTGGCACGCGACCCCCGGGCGCCCAGAGCGGGCGCTCGGGCCGAGGATGCGGGGGAAGGGCGCGGAGCGCAAGCCGCTGTCGCGGGCGGGCAGCCGGCGACGCTAGCGCAACGCCCCGAGCTTCACGTCGAGCTCCGCGCGCTCGCGCTCGGGGTCCGAGTCGTACACGATGCCGCCTCCGACGCCGTAGGTGAACGGGCCCGTGCCCTCGCGCCACGCCGTGCGGATGAGCAGGCTCGCGCGCACGCGCCCCTCCGATGCGAAGGCGAGCGCCCCGCAGTAAGGGCCGCGCAGCGACGGCTCGAGGGCGCGGATCATGGCGAGCGCGGCCCTTTTCGGGGCGCCCGTGACCGAGCCGCCGGGGTGGAGCGCCTCGAGCACCGCGACGACGCTCGCGTGAAGCGGGCGCGCGGGCAGCTCGCCCTCGATCTCGCTCACGGTCTGGACGGCGTAGGGCAGGGCGAGCGTGCGGCGCGCGGCGACGACCCGGACGGAGCGGGGGCGGCACACGGCCGTGAGGTCGTTGCGCACGAGGTCCGTGATCATCGCGAGCTCGGCCGCGTCCTTCGGGCTCGCCTCGAGGTCCGCCGCGGCGTCGGGTGCGGCCGTGCCCTTCATCGGCTCCGAGCGCACGCGCGCGCCGTCGATCGCGAAGAAGAGCTCGGGCGAGCCCGACACGACCTCGAGGCCCCCCGGCAGGCGCAGCCACGCCGCGAAGCGCGCCTGCCCACCCGCCGAGAGCCGCGCGAAGAGCGCGGCGGGCGAGACCTCGGAGAGGCTCGCCCGGACCGTGAGGCACACCTGGTACACGTCCCCCGCCGCGATGGCGGCGCGGATGCGCTCGACGTCGCGCGCGTGCCCGTCGGCGTGAAGGGTGACCTCGGGCGTCGCCGGCGCGACGTCGAGCTCGAGCGCGACCGGGCGCGCGTCCCCGGCGAACGCCAGGCACTCGCGCCCGGGGAGCTCGAAGGGCGCGAGCCAGAGCACGGGGGCATCGGCGTCGGTCCGCAGATCCGTCACGAGCGTGAAGCCCGTGGACCCGGCGCCGAAGCCCCGACCGAGGAGCGCGAAGCCGCGCTCGGCCGCGAGCTCGGACAGCCTCACGACAGGGCCTCGAAGAAGCTCGCGAGCATGCGCTCGCCCTCCGGCGTCGCGTAGGAGTCGGGGTGGAACTGGAGCCCCGCGATGGGGAGCGTCGCGTGCTCGATCGCCATCGGGATGCCGTCCTCCGTGGCCGCGACGATGTGGAGCGGCGCGACGACCTCGGCGAGCGAGAGCGAGTGATAGCGCATGACCGTGTGCGGCCCGCGAAAGGCGGCGAAGAAGCGCGAGGGCTGGAAGTCGGCGCGCGCCGTTTTGCCGTGGCAGGGCGTCGAGCGTACGAGCCGCGCCCCGAACGCGAGCCCGATCGCCTGGTGCCCGAGGCAGATGCCGAGCAGCGGCTTCTGCTCCGCCGCGGCGAAGCGCACGAGCTCGACCAGGCCGGCGCGCACCGGATCGGTCGGCCCCGGACCGACGACGACGGCGTCGCAGGCGCGCAGGCGCTCGGGCGCTCTGGCGACGGTGCGGCCGGACGCGATCGTGACGGCCTCGCGGCCGACCGGCAGCCGGTCGACGACGTTCCAGCTGAAGGAGTCTTCGTTCTCGAGGAAGAGGACGTGCATCGCGATGGGGACCGGTCTCGACACGAGATACTAGCTCGTGACAGCGCTCTGCCACACGGCTACGCCCGGCGCGATGGCCGACGAGCGAGGGCAGGCGCCGCTCCGGGCGCTCACGGTGGCGGAGCTCCTCCGCGAGCTCGAGCGCGAGCGTGCGAGCGTGACGGGACCCGCGATGCTGGCGTGCGATTGCGATGGCACCCTGTGGCGCGGGGACGTCGGCGAGGCGCAGCTCGAGCGCTTGCTCGCCGTGGGCGGTGTGCGCGAGGCGGCGCGCGACGCGCTCCTTGCCGAGGGGCGCGCCGCTCACCTCGAGCTCGACGCCGCGGCCTCCCCGACGGCGCTCGCGGCCGGCCTGTACGCCGGGTACCGCGGTGGGCGGTACCGCGACGCCGACGCCTTCGCGATGATGGCGTGGGTGTTCGCCGGGTACGACGCCGGCGAGCTCGAGGCCTTCGCGGACCGCACGCTCGACGCCTTCGGCCTCGCGACCGCCCTGCGGCAACCGCTGCGGGCCGTGCTCGCCTGGGCCGAGGCGAACGACACCGAGGTATGGCTCGTGTCCGCATCGCCGGCCGCCATCGTGACCCGCGCCGCGCTGCGCATGGGCATCGCGGTCGAGCGCGTCGTAGCCGTGACGCCGCGGGTGGCCGGCGGCGTGGTCGAGCCCGGGCTCGCCGCGCCACTCTCGTACGGCCACGGCAAGATCGAGCGGCTGCGCGCGGTGCGGCCCGCCCACGAGCTCATCGCGGCGTTTGGCGACAGCGCGTACGACCTCGAGCTGCTCGCGGCCGCGCGCGTGCCGGTGGCCGTGGCGCCCGGCCCCGCGCTCCGCGCGCGGGCCGCCGAGCTGCCGCGCATGGTCGAGCTCGTCGAGATCTAGGGGCGATGGCGTCGATCTCGATCCGCGGGCTCGGCAAGCGCTACGCACGCGTCGACGGCGACGGCGGGCGGGTCTCCGGGCGTCGGCAAGGCGAGCCCTCGCCGGCAGCGCTCGCGGCGCTCGATCTCGAGGTCGCCGCCGGCGAGCTCGTCGTGGTCGTGGGTCCGAGCGGTTGCGGCAAATCGACGCTGCTCCGCCTCGTCGCGGGCCTCGAGACCCCGGACACGGGCACGGTGGTCCTCGGCGGGCGCGACCTCGCGGGTGTGCCGCCGCAGGCGCGCGACGTCGCCATGGTGTTCCAGGGCTACGCGCTCTACCCGCACCTCTCGGTGCGCGACAACATCGCTTTCCCGCTCAAGATGCGCCGCGTGGCGCGCCCCGAGCGCGAGCGCCGCGTGCGCGAGGCGGCCGCCCTCGTCGGGCTCGAGGCGCTGCTCGGACGGCGGCCGGGCGAGCTCTCCGGCGGCGAGCGGCAGCGGGTCGCGATGGCGCGCGCGATCGTGCGCTCGCCGCAGGCCTTCCTCTTCGACGAGCCGCTCTCGAACCTCGACGCGAAGCTCCGGGCCGAGCTCCGTCTCGAGATCGCCGCGCTCGTGCGCCGGCTCGGCGTGACGTCGCTCTACGTCACGCACGATCAGGTCGAGGCCATGACGATGGCCGACCGCGTGGTCGTGCTCCGCGCGGGCGAGCTGCAGCAACAGGGCCCCGCGCGCGCCGTCTACGAGGCGCCCGCGAACGTGTTCGTCGCAGGCTTCCTCGGCACGCCGACCATGAACCTCGTCCCCGTCGAGCGCGTCGCGGGCGAGGCCCGGGCACCGGGGCTCGCGCTGGCCCTCCCGCCGCTCTTCGCCGACGAGCTCCGCACCCAGGCCTTCGACGGCGCGCTCGTCGTGGGCATACGCCCCGAGGCGCTCGGGCTCGGGCCGGAGCGCGAGGGCGACGTGCGCATCGGGGCGCGGGTCACCGCCGTCGAGCCGCTCGGTGCCGAGACCTACCTCTACGTCGAGGCCGACGGCACGCGCCTGTCGGCGCGCCTGCCCGGCTTCGTCCCGGTCGCGGTGGGCGACCGGGCCACGCTCGCCGTCGCGCCCGGCGCGCTCCACTGGTTCGACGCCGGGAGCGGACGCCGCCTCCACCCCGGCGCCCGCGCCGAGCCGGCGCAGGCAGTCGAGGCACCATGAGGGACGCGCTCGACCGTCGCGCCCTGCTCGGCGTGGGCGCCGCCGGTGCGGCCGCCCTCCTCGCGGGCGGAGCGGGTGGCGCGAGCGGATGCGCGCGCGAGCGCGACGACGGGCGCACGGTGTCGCTCTGGTTCAGCTACGGCGGCAACAACCGCAAGGTGCTGCTCGAGCTCGTCGAGCGCTTCCACGCCGCGCAGGACGCGATCCGCGTGCACGCGGTCTACCAGGGCGACTACTTCGAGGGGCTCGCCAAGCTGCGCACGGCGGCCTTCGCCGGCGCCACCCCCACCGTGAGCCACGTGGTCGGCGAGATCGTGCCGTACCTGGTCGAGGCCGGCGCGCTCGAGCCGCTCGACGACGTCGGCGCCGACGTTCTCGCGGATCTCGTCCCCGAGCTCTCGCAGCAGGGCAGCTACACGGGCGGCCCGGACGCCGTGTACGCGCTGCCCTTCAACCGCTCGGTGCCGATCGCCTACTACGACGCGGACGTCTTCGCGGCCGAGGGGCTCGTGCCGCCGACCACCTGGCCGGAGCTCCGCCGGACGGCAGAGAGGCTCCTCCGGCGCGACGCCGATGGCACGGTGACGCGCTGGGGCTTCGAGTGCCCGATCGACTGGTGGTTCTGGAACGCGCTCGTCGGGCAGGCGGGGGGCGCGCTCGTGGACGCCGACGGGCGGGTCGACTTCGGGGGCGAGGCGGGCGCGCGCGCCCTCGAGCTCTGGCAGACCCTGGTGCACGAGGACGGCACGATGAAGCCGCCGCCCGGCCGCGACTACAACGCCTGGGAGGCCACGAACACGGACTTCCTCGGCGGGCGCGTCGCGCTCATCTGGACCTCGACGGCCTTCGTCCGCTACCTCGAGGACAACGCGAAGTTCCAGGTGCGCGCGGCGCCTCTGCCCGCGGGCGTGCGCCAGGCGGTGCCGACGGGCGGCACGATGTGGGTGATGCCGCGGCCCACGCCCGGCGTGCCGGTGAGCCCGGCGCGCAAGCGTGCGGGCCTCGCGTTCCTGCGCTTCATGCTCGAGCCCGAGCAGGCGAGCTACTGGGCGACCTCCACGGGCTACCTGCCCGTGTCGCGCCGCGGGCTCGCCGACCTCGAGGCGGGCGGCTTCTTCCGCGAGCACCCGAACCACCGGGTCGCGGTCGAGGCGGTGGCCGCCGCGCGACCCTGGCCCTGGCACCCGGAGCTCTTCCGCTGGCAGCGCGAGATCATCCAGCCGCGGCTCGAGGACGCCGTGCTCCGCGCGCGCGACGCCCGGGCGCTGCTCGCCGAGGCCCGGGCGGTCGTGGGGGGCACGTGAGACCCGCGCGCCGCCGGGATCCGTATCTCTTGCTCTTTCCGACCCTGGCCACGCTGGGGGTGTTCTTCCTCTACCCGCTCGGGCGCGCGCTCTACCAGAGCTTCTTCGCGTGGGATCTGCTCACGTCGCCGCGCTTCGTCGGCGCCGACAACTACCGGGAGCTCGCGGCGAGCGGCGAGCTCGTGGCCGTCTTCCTGCGCACGCTCGCCTACAGCGCCGTCGTCGTGTCGCTGTCGGTCGTGCTCGGCATCGCGCTCGCGCTCGCCCTCAACCGGCGCGGCCTCGTGTACGCGTTCGTGCGCGGCGCCGTCTTCAGCGCCTACGTGGTGTCGTGGGTCGCGGTCGCGCTCCTCTGGATGTGGATCCTCGACGGCGAGAACGGCGTCGTCGCGGCGGGCGTCCGCGCGCTCGGGCTGCGCTCGCCCGCCTGGCTCTCGGATCCGACGTGGGCGCCCATCGCGCTCGCGCTCGTCACGGTGTGGAAGGTCGCCGGCTACGCGATGGTCATCTTCCTGGCGGGCCTGCAGGACATCCCGCGACCGGTGCTCGAGGCGGCGGCGCTCGACGGCGCGGGTCCGTGGCGGCGCTTCTGGCACGTCACCTGGCCGCTGCTCCGCCCGACGGCCGCCTTCGTCGGCACGACGAGCCTCATCCTCTCCTTCCAGGCCTTCGACGTGGTGCGCGTCATGACGCAGGGCGGGCCCGTGCGCTCCACGACCGTGTTCGTCTACGCGATCTACGAGCAGGTGTTCCTGAACCTGCGGGTCGGCAAGGCGAGCGCGCTCACGGTCGTCTTCTTCCTCCTGCTCATCGGCCTCACCGGTCTGCAGCTCTGGGCCTGGCGCCTGTCGGCTCGGCGCGGAGCGCAGGCATGAAGCTCCTGCGATTTCTGTTCCGTCTGGCACGCGCGGTGCGCGCCAACCCGTCCCGCGTGGCCTCGCTCGCCGTGCTCGTCCTGGCGGGCGTGGTGTGGCTCGCGCCCTACGCCTGGATGGTGCTCACCTCGCTCAAGACCCTGCCCGAGATCGTCTCGGCGCCCGCCTACCCCCTGCCGTCGTCGATCGACCTCGAGGCCTACCGCGAGGTGTTCCGCGCCGTCCCGGTGCTGCGCTACCTCGGCAACACGCTCGCGATGGCGCTCGCCATCGCGTTGCTTCAGATCGCCCTCGCGCTGCCGGCGGGTTACGCGCTCGCGAAGCTGCACTTCACGGGCCGGCGGCTCGCCTTCGGCCTCGTCCTCGCGTGTCTCGTCATCCCGGCCCAGGTCACCTTCGTGCCCGTGTTCACCATGCTCGGCCCGATCGGCTGGGTGAACACCATGGCCGCGCTGGTGCTGCCCTTCGGTGTGAGCGCGCTCGGCACTTTCCTCGTGCGCCAGGCGCTCCTGGCCGTGCCCGACGAGGTCATCGAGGCCGCGCGGCTCGACGGCGCGAGCGAGCTCTACATCGTCTACCGGGTGCTCGGCCCGATGCTCGGGCCGACCCTCACGGCGCTGTTTCTCTTCAGCTTCGTCTTCCACTACAACGACTACTTCTGGCCCCTCATGATGACCACGGACGACAGCGTTCGGACCCTGCCGCTCGGCATCGCGCTCCTGCGCGAGCAGGGCACGGGCAGCCGCTGGCACATCCTCATGGCCGGCAACGCCGTCCTCTCCCTGCCCGTGCTCGCGGTGTTCGCGCTCGCGCAGCGGCGGATCTTGCGCGCGGTGACGGCGAGGCCCGTCGGCTGAGCGACCCCCGATGGTGTTCCGCCTCTGGCACAAGCTACGGCCACGGCTACGGCGTGGCTCGTCCGGTGAGCCTCCCGCAGGGGCGCCGACGGGGTGGCGCGGGCCGTCCCACGCCGAGGTGACGGCCAGGCGCTCCCGCCGGCGGCGCGTGCGGCGCCTCCTCACGTGGGTCGTCGCGGGCGCCCTCGTGCTCGCGACGGCCCTCGGCCTCGCGACCGTGCTCGTCTACCGCTCGGTACGCGAGGCGGCCACGGCGTGCTTCGCCTCGATCGAGGCGCCGCGGGGCGCGGTGCTGCCGGATTGCGAGCGCTTCGCCGCGCGACTGTGGCTGCCGCTCCGGGCGCCTTGGACGCGCCGCGCCTCCCGGTGGCTGGTCGAGGAGATCACGGTTCGGATGGCGGTCGCGCGCTACGTGGACGCGGCGATCGGGCACCCCGATCCCGAGCACCTCGACGCCGCGCGCGAGGCCGTGCGGGCCGCGGCTACCGAGCTCGACGCCGGAACGGCGCGCCTCCGCCTCGACGAGCTCGGCCCGATGATCCCCGCCCCGGACCCCTTCGATCTCGCGGCCGATCTCGGTGACCACCGCGGGCTCGTCGGGCACCAGGGCCCCTTCCCCCACTGGTACACCGCCCGCCGCGCCCTCGACTGGGCGCTGGCGCGCGGACGCGCCTCCGACGCCGTGCGCCTCGCGGCGGACAACCTCGGGCGCGGCGCGGACGAGCTCGAGCTCGCCGCCGGCGCCGTCCTGTGTGCGCACGGCGACATGGAGCGCGGGCTGCCGGCGCTCGTGGACATCCAGGACCTCTGGGCGCGCAAGCGCAAGGCCAACTTCGCCCGTGCCTACGGCGGTGCTCGCGTGCTCGTCGAGGCGTGCGCCGCGCTGGGCGCGAAGGCCGCCCCCCCGCTGCCGAGTGGCGAGGGCGGCGGGCCGCTCGACCACGTCGAGCAGCGCGCCGTGTTGCGCCTGCGGCTCGCCGAGCGCGCGGACGGATGCGACCCGGCCGCCGAGGGAGCGCGCTGCGGGGAGCGGCCGATCGTGCACGAGCGCGTGGAGGACATCCTCGCGACGCTCGGCTCGGGCGAAGCGCTGCGCCACCGGCTGGCGCTGGCCGCGAGCGTGCTGCCCTACGTGACGGGGGCGGAGCGCGCGCGCGCGCTCGTCGCACCGGCGGTGGGCGAGGTCCCGAGCGAGCTCGGCGCTGCGCCGCTCGACTGGCTGACGCCGGCGCGCGACGAGCCGTTCGTCCCCGCCGAGCGCTGGGCATCCGCCGCGGACGCCGTCCGCGCCATGGCGCGCGGGCACGCCGAGCTCGAGCCGCTCGCGGCGCGGCTCGCGCTCGGCGCGGCGCGGGCCTTCGCCGTCCGCGGCGACGGGTCCGCCGCGCAGTCCTACGCGGGGCGCTCCGGCGACGCGCTCGGGCCGGGTGGCGCGCGTCTGGCACAGGCGCTCGCGGCGTACCTCGTCGGCGAGCTGCCCGCGGCGCTCGAGCTGCTCGCGGGCGAGCCTGGCGCCGAGCGCGCACCCTTCGCGGCGTTGCGGGCCGAGATCATCGCCGAGATCGGCCACGTCGGGTCGCGTGAGCCCGGGGCGGGCCGCATGGAAGACGTGAGCCGCGCCATCGCGCAGGGGCTCGAGGCGCCGCGCACCACCGACGCCGCGCCCGAGAGTCGGAGGACCGCTGCCGCGCGCGAGCGTCTCGGCTGGCTCGGCAGCTGCGTCCTGCCGCCGGCTGGCGGCGAGAGCCTCGCCGGGCCGGTCGATCTGCCGCCCTTCGTAGGCCACCACTCCATGTCGCCTGCGGGCGTGCGCCGCGAGCGGCTCGAGGCGGCGCAGGCGGCGTGGCGGCGCATGCGCGCCGGCTCGGGCGCGGAGTGGCGCTCCGACCGCTACGCCGTCTTGCGGCGCCGCGGCGACGCGCCGCCCGCGCTCGGGAGCTACCTCGCCTGCGCCGCCGCGCTCGTCGACGAGCCGGCCGAGGTCGAGCCGTGGCTGGATGCGTTCGTGGCCGTGGACCTCGGCGCGCTCGGCTTGCGCGCGCACGCCTTCGCGCGGGCGGTGGCCGCTCGCCTGCGCGGGGACGCTGCCGCTGCCGCGGTCTGGACCGAGACGTACCGCACCCTCGCGCGCGACGCCTCGGACCCGGCCCGCGCCGAGCTCTTCCAGGCGCTGCGCTACTGACCGGCGCCGACGCCGTCGCGACGCGACGAAATCGGCGCCCGACCGTTCCGCCCGTGTCGTCGCGGCCGCGTCGGGCTAGGGTGGACGGGCATGCGTCCGGCTCAGCTCCTCCTAGGCGCGGCCTGCCTCGCGATCGTCGGCCACGCGCGCCAGGCCCACGCCTACGAGCGCCAGTGGCACGTGGGCGGCTCGTTCGGATACGTGTTCGCGCCCTTTCCCGTGGCGGGCGCGACGCACGGCTTCGGGGGCGGCGCCCACGTCGCGTATGGCGTCTCGGATGCCTTCAATCTGCGCGTGAACCTGGACGTGCTCGGCTTCTCGGTCGCCGAGCCGCAGGCCGAGAACGCGCCCGTCCCGCCGGAAGGGATCCCGCACCACGCGGCGACGGTGTGGTCCGGCACGGTCGGCGCCGAGTACGTGCTCGACATCCTCGAGTGGGTGCCCTACTTCGGGCTCGCGCTCGGCTTCGCCGACGTGGTCCAGCCGCCCACCGGCGCCGCGAGTGGCGAGCGGCTCCACGATCCGAACCTCGCCTTCGAGATCCCCTTCGGCATCGCCTACCTTCCGATCCCCGAGCTCTCGGTCGGCCTCGAGGGGCGTTACCGCGTGCTCGCGCTCGGGTCGTCGCCGCGGACGCCCGTGCAGATGATCCTCGCGGGCGCGCGTCTCGAGTACGTCTGGGGGTACTGAGGTCGGCGCTCGCGAGCGCCGCCGCAGCGCACCCGGCGCTCCGCCTCGAGCGGCGGATCAGCCCCGGCGACCGCCGCGGGGCGGCGGGACGGTCGGGATGTGCCGCTCGTCCCGCGGTGGGCGCCGCGCGCGGGCCGGCGGCGTCGGGGCGTCGTCGTCGGCGCTGCGCTGCGTCACGGGGTGGGCCCCGTGGCTCGATGGTGCGACCGGCGTCACCGCGGCCGCGCTCCCATCGGGCTCGGGCCAGGAGTCACTCTCGGTGCCGAAGCGCGGGGTGCCGCCTTCGTCGACGACCGCGCGGGGTCGCTGCGGAGCGGTCGGCCGCTCCGCCCGGGCGCGGACGGAGGCGCTCGACGGCGACGGCGTGGTTGGAGCGGGGGTGGGGCGGCGGCGCGCCGAGGCGGCGCGCGGCTCGCTCGGTCGGGCGGGCGGATCGGTGGACGGCTCGGCGGTCGGGGGCACCGAGAGCGTGGGCGCCGCGACCGGCCGGCGCTCGGGATCGGCCGCGCCGTCGAGCAAGGCCGAGACCTCGTCGAGCCCGATGGGCCTGATGAGCGTGGGGCAGCCGGAGGCCGTGAGGTAGCTCGCCACCTCCGCGGGCATGACCCCGTCGACGAGGAACACGAAGCGCCGCGCCAGCTGCGGGGCGACGTCCCGGTGCAGATCGAGCCCCGACCCGTCGGGGAGCGCCACGGCGCAGAACACGTACGCGGGCGTCTGCTCGAGCTCCGCCAGCAAGCGCCGCCCCTCGCCGAGCGAGGCCGCCGTGCGCGTGTCGGCTGCCTTCAGGCAGCGCCGCACACTGCGCACGAAGGGCTCGTCGTCGTCGATCCACACGACGAGCGGCAGCGGCCCGACCGGCGGCAACGAGCGCGGGGGCTTCGAGGAGATGCGCCGCGCGGACCGCGCGCCCGCGGACGCGGCCGGCAGCACGACGCGCAGGTGCGGCGCGCGCCGATCCTTCGCGCCCACCTCGATGTGGCCGTTGTGCGAGAGCACGATCTGCTTGGCGACCGCCAGATCGAAGCTCGGGCCGCGCCCCTCCGCGCGGCGCCCCGGCAGGTAGAACGCGTCGAACGCCTGGGGGCGCACCTCGGTATGGGCGGGGCTCTCGACGCTGAGCAGCAGCCGGTCGCCCTCGTGGCGCAGCTCGACCACGATGCACGGTGCGCGCAGGCGCTCCACCTCGCACTCCTGGGCCGCGTAGAGCAGCAGCTGCAGCACCAGCATGTGCAGGTTCTCGGCGCGGCCCGCGATGAAGCACGGCGCGCCTGCCCGGCGCAGCTCGACCGTGAGGCCGCGCGCGGCGAGGGACCGGCGCGCGAGCTCCACGCTCCCCTCGACGACCGCGCCGAGCTCGAGCGTCTCGAGCGCCGATTCGCGCGACAGCGCGAGCAGGCGGTGCACCACGTCCTGCATGCGGTGGGTGCCCGCCGCGATGTCGCCGGTGAGCGCGTGCAGCTCCGCCAGCTCCTCGTCGTCCGGGCCGTGGCGCCGCCGCAGGACCTCGACGAGCGCGAGCTGCTCCTCGATCTGGAGCTCGAGCCCGGCGAGCGGGCTCGCGAGCTCGCCGGCCACCGTCGAGGCGACCAGGCCGATCGTGGCCAGCTGCGCCGTGCGCGTCTCGTGCAGCCGCTCGTCGCGCTCGCGCTCGAGCTCGCGCTCGCGCGCCAGGGCGAGCCCGACGATGCTGCAGGCGCTGTCGAGCAACAGCCGCGTGTCCGGGTCGAAGGCCGCCTTGTCCCCGGCGGCCACGACGAGCAGCCCGAGCAGCTTGCGCCCGACCACGATCGGCGCGGCCGCGAGCACGCGCCAGCCCCCCTGCAGGAGCGCCACGCGCGAGGCGTGCTCCTGCGCCGCAGGCTGCCCGAGGTCCTCGACCTCGTAGCGCAGCGACTGGGCCACCCGCTGCGCCACGAACCAGCGCTCGTCGCCGCTCGGCAGGTGCGCGAGCCACGGCTTGGCCTTGCGCGGCACGCCGTGGTCGCTCACGAGCACGAGCCCCTCGGCGCGCGCCCGGTAGGCCAGGCCGCCGACGGCCCCGACCACCGGCACGAGCACCTCGAGCGCCGTCGACAGCACCGCGCCGGTCTGATCGCGCGCCACCTGCTGCGCCAGCGCGACGAGGGCGTTGCGGTGTGCGAGCAGCACGCGCGCGTGGGGCGGGCTGGGGGCGGCCATGGTAGGGCGCAGACTACCCCGGACGTGGTCGGCCTTGCCAGCGGCCCCGGATCGTTTCGCGCGCCGGTACGATCTGCGCGAGCCGCGCGGCTAGCGCCGTGCGAGGCTGCGGAGGTAGAGTCCGATGAGCTCGCGGTCGGTGGCTCCGAGGTGGGCCTCGTCGGCCATGTCGTCGAGCGCCCGATGCCATTCGTCCGCCGTGCGCTCGGAGGGCGCAAAGGGCGCATGGCAGCTCGAGCACTTGTCGACGTAGCGGCCGCGCCCGGC